>NZ_JBEXZT010000021.1:0-150677 GCF_040631275.1 Streptosporangium sp. NPDC020145
GCGGCGGGTCACAGCAGCGATCAGTAACGATCAAGCACATCAGGGGGTCAGAATTCAGGCGACGTCAGAGGGTCAAGATTCAGCCGTCGTTGACAAGTGCCCCGCCGGAGACAGTCGGATCATGAGTGACGATCAGAGTGCGCTTGACCGTCTTATCGCTCTGGTTCCCCCGCCCGCTGAGCCGGTCTTCGGCACCGGAAGCTGGGAAGAGCTGACCGCTGACACGGGGGTCAGGTTTCCCGCCGACTACATGGCCTTCATCGAACGCTACGGCCGTTGCGAGTTCGCCCGGTGGATGGCGATCTACGACCCCAGAGAACCGCCCAAGGAAGGCGAGTGGGATCTGGCCTTGTGGGGGGAGGAGTACCGTGACTTGCGTGATGACTCGCCCGAGGATTACCCGCTGGCGATGTGGCCGGAGCCCGGTGGCTTCGTCGCCTGGGGCAGCACGATCGACGGTGAGACGTTCGGGTGGCTGACCGTGGGCGAGCCGGAGGAATGGCCGGTACTCGTGCTCTACCGCCTTGATCTGGAGCTGGGGCCGGTCTACGAGAGCATGACGGAGTTCCTGCTCGGATGGGCCTCGGGCCTGCGGTACAACGGGCGCGGGGTCGATAACGCTGGTCTGCCGCTGAGGTGGCTTGCCTGGGCTTGAGGTGCGGGCGGCGGCGTGCCGCTGGAGTCGGAGAGTGCGTTGGGTACGGCGAGTGCGCGGTGCGGTTACGGCCCGGGGCGCCGCCGGACGCAACCAACGTCTCAGGAAACAACGAAGGCCCAGATCGGAAATCCATCCCTGACCCGGGCCTTTAGGAGTGGAGCGGGTGACGGGAATCGAACCCGCGCTGTCAGCTTGGGAATCGGCTGCTGGCGTTGGTGGACTGAGCTGGGAGAATGGGGGTGCAGGTAGATGGGGCGTTGCTGCCCCTGAGTCCCCGTGAGCGACCGGGGCTCCCCGCCTGTTCTGGCACGGAACTGGCACGTGATCATGATGCTGACCGCATTCCTTGCTGCGGTGCTGTACCCGGCTGCTCAGTGGGCCGGGGCTGAGGAACGAAGTCCCGGACCGTCGATCGCCCCCAACCCTGCACGGTGATCAACCACCGCAAGGCGATCGTAAGGGTGGTGCCGCTCCAGTAGCGGTTTTCAAGAGCACTGCGTTCCGGGTAACGACAGGTCTTCTGACCAGGGTGGGAGCATCTTCTAGGACCTAGAGCATAGAAGATCATCCCGCACATATCCCGCGAGACAGAACTTGTTACGTTTGAGCCCAGGACCAGTGGGTCCACAGAGGAACGTCCTGCTCATACCGGATCTTTCACAGCCCACTGGGGGGTCGCACCTCGGAAACAACTCAGAAGTCGACAGCAGGAAGTCCGGGCATAATAAGACATCTAGGGTATATAGATGACTTGCATCACACAGTGACCAAATCACCGCAAAACTATTGAAATATAACGTAACCTCACAAAACGCATGGCCTCCACGAGAAGTTGAGTTCGCTTTAGCTACTGCGTGTGATGGACCGGAAGATGGTAGCGCTGCTACCGACACGTACAGTAGTGTTATCCTTTAAAGATAAGAAACCGGACACATCGACCCGGAAGATCCATTATCTTGCCCCGGTGGGATCTCTGGACCGGTCGGCGCGCAAAGAGTGGTTCAGTATCGCCTACGTCCAGGCGCTTGCATCAGCCGCCGGCTATGCCGTCGAGGTAAGTCGAGTCGACCAGTTCGGGGTAGATCTCGAAATTCGGGACCGTGCCATGCGCATAGACGTTCAAATGAAATGCACAGAGAAATTAAAGTCATTAGACGACGATAATTTTACTTTTGATCTTGATGTGCGCACATACAACTTGCTTTGCGGTCCAGATAGAATACTTCCTGGATACTTATTTGTTGTCGAAGTTCCTAAAGATATAAGTAGATGGATAACCCCTACCTCAGAGGGAATTCTTCTTCGAAAGTTTGGGTACTACGCCGATATGACACTTTTGGCACCGACGAAAAATAAAGCGTCGAAGGCGGTTCATTTTCCTAAGGAAAATCGTCTAACTGTCGAGAGTGTTGAGCAAATAATGCTAGAAGCACGAGGTGGCAGATGGCGGAAATAACAGCAAGCCTTCCGCAAGTCACACCAGAAGGACTTCGAGCTTACCTGCAAGCCCAAGGATTTACTTTCGAAAGTCGCCCTCGCCCTACCTTTGAGCTGTGGGAAAAAGGCGATTCCGAAGTTCTCATTCCACTTAAATCTGAAGCGCCCGATTATCAGAAGAGGCTCCAAGACTTAATAAGTGACCTATCGCAATATCTGCATGCCACGACGGAAAAGCTGATCGTCGATCTAGCCTACGCGGAAGATGATGTAATCCAGCTACGGCTTCATAATTATTGGGATTATATCCCTCTAACGGAAGCTTCGCGGGTTATTAAAAGTGCTCAAAGCCTTGCCGTAGCTGGCGCATGCTCAACACTGTTTCGACGATCTCACCACGGAAAATCTCGACCTAAAAGAGCAATCAATTTTGCTCGCTCTGTAGGGATGGGCCACACAGCAAGAGGGAGTTTCATTATCCCAATTATCAGCCCAGTTAGCAGTTTACAGCCAGTACTGCTACCAGGAACTCAAGATCCATACATCAGTGTCGAGACTGAAAAATCTGCCTTTCCTCGGAGAGTTTTCGGCATGCTCGCCGACTCCCTGGAAACGATTCACAAACTTATCGTCGAGCGTTCTTACATGCCTTCTAAGAAGGAACTCAACGCAGCAGTCCTTCAAGGTGTTTCCTCTGATACCTGTGTCGCGTTAGCGGATCTAATAAGTAATCCAGCTTCCGGCGAACTAGATATATCTTTTCGATGGGCGGTTACGGCGTCCCCCCCTAGAGTAGGACGCGATCAGTTAGAGTTTCCTGCCGAATCCGCGACAGCAATCACTGAAATGGGGCATTTGTTAAAAGAGAATATTCACATAGAAGAGCAAGTGATATATGGATTCGTTAGTTCCCTCGAACGGGACCTGGATGACGACGAAGGAACAGTCAAGGTCAAGGCATTGATCGGCGGTCGAATGCGCCCCGTAAAAATGGTTTTAAGAGGATCAGATTATCATAACGCCGTCGAATCTCATGATTTAAAGCAGCGTGTAGTCGTAGCCGGGACTCTTGATAAGGCGGGAAATGGAAGTCTTTATATGAGCCGCGTCGACTTCTTCCGGACAGATGACTACTTGCCACTACAGGCCAACCTTGAGTTTGAGGGCTAGAATATCCTATTTCCTCTCTTTCTAAGAAATATGCGCTACATAAGTTTTACGAGCACCACTTGTTTGGTTACTGGGTCAAGTCGAGGGCAAAAATTTCACTTAACGATCCCCCCAGTTAAGCAAGACGATACGTTTAAAATCTGGCCAGCGGAAGCTGATCATACGTGCTCTTATCACTTATTGATCACTCAACAATCGATGTGATAGAGAAGATCGTCAGCTTGGAAAGCGGCCACTAATTTCGGCAGGTTGAGCTGGGAAAAAGGGCCGCAGACAGGGCAAAACGTGATTCCTCACGGAGTTAGTGCCTCTGTCTATTTCTGACATAAATCCGGCACTTAGTGAAGGCCTTGACCTCATAATTGCTGCATGCCGTACCCAGCTGCTCGGTGGGCTGGGGCTGAGGAACGAGGCCCCAGACCGTCGATCGCCCCCAACCACGGCAGAGATTAGCTGGAATCAGGCGATCGTGAGAGCGCACTACCTCATTGACCTAATTGATAGTAAGTGATCAAGCTTAGCTCCTCTCACAGGATAAGACCTTCTTTCTCTATGCTTGCTGAAGCAATCAGCTAGCCATCTCGTTTTGCACTGTGCTGCCATGGGTACCTTCGGTAAGATATACATCGTGTCAACAGAATCCGATCTGCGCGATTGGCGCGGAGGACAGATCAATGCCGAACGAATGTGCGCAAGCATTCTTGCCATCAACGATTACATCGACATTGACCCTCAAGCTCCACTTGGTGGACCGGATGGTAAGAAAGACATTCTCGCGAAGCGCTTAGGGCATACTTATGTGGCCGCAGTGTACTTTCCCCCCACTCACCCTTCCTTCAGTGAGATACGGCGAAAGTTTATTAATGATCGTTTAGGCGTTGCTCGCAATAAAGCAGATGCCTTTATATTCATGGTGAACCAGCCGCTGCTGCTCAGCGAGAGAAGCGAGTTATTGCAACTCGGGAGCCCGCTAGACGAGCTTTATCATCTGGAGCGGTTACGGGCTAGCCTTGACTCTCCTAAGGGCTACGGGCTTCGGCTCGAATATTTGCGGCAGCCGATGGCGATCGAAGAACAGATGGCATTTTTCAGTACGTTACAGCAAGATATGGCCAATAGATTTACGGCCAATGAGCGTCGTATTGAAAGTAAGATCGATGCTATTTATGCGCGCACGATGTCGCTACTCAATATCATGGGTTACGACCCTGGGCCTTCATCAATCAATGAAGATGTAGTAGGTGAAGTGAGCGCGCCTATGGCCTCTCTAGATATCGCAACACTCCAACTTCTTCATCGTGCCATAACTGAGGATTCACCTCTCCCGAGGGCTGTTCGTGGACAAATTCGTGGAGTACGCGTATGGATCGGAGACAGCGAAAACCCAATCTTCATCCCACCGCCACCTGAGGAAATACCTGAACGAATAATTAAATTGCTTCAGTGGTGGCGACGCGCTTACTTTTTTACAGCAAAAAGCGCAGATGCCAGCAAAGTGATTGAACTTCTGGCAAAATTCCATCACGAGTTTGCGAAAATTCATCCATTTCTTGACGCAAATGGACGTCTCGCCAGACTTGTGATTGATCAAGCAGCTAGAGAGCTAATAAATCGCGGCATTGGAGGTGGACTTACTCAAGACCATCGCTTGTATTTCGCGGCGATCGATGCCGCCAATAATGGAGATCTCAACAAATTGAAAGATCTCATTCGGGCGGCATTAGAATAGAATGCAGCATATCAGTGAAGTTTGGGTGCGTTATCGGGAACATTGCTCGGTATTGGGTGATCTTGGGGACAGTGAGTAGGCGGCGGTGCGGCCCCGGTGCGGCGGCCGATGGTCGAGTACGGCGCGGAAGCGGTGCGGTGGGCGGCTCGCGGTCCCGCCGCCGGCCGAGACCGGCGCCCACGCCGCACGCTCGGGCGGCGTTCGGGCGGCGGGCCGTGCGGCGGCGCGCCGCGCCGCCGCGCTTGATACCCATAAGAACAATTCGGCAGTGCCCGCGCTACGTGATCGCGATAGCTCCGCGCCCGATGCTCAGAGCTTGGCCAGCAGGGCTACCACGTCGGCGAAGCTACTGGTCAGGGAGTCGAGGACGATCTTGCCTTTTTCGGCAGTGCCCAGGGACGGGCGCCCGATGACCCCGGTTTCGGTGTAAGCCCGCATGCCCTCGGTCAGCAGATGGCGGCGGTCGTCGGCGATGTGGTCAGCGTCCTCGTAGCCAGGGCGGATCACTCCAGGACAGGCGTGCAGCAGGATCGAGGTCTCGATCTCTCCGGCGTGCATGTCCTCGTGCATGGAACTGACCAGCTCAGCAGCTGCCCTCGCCTCCTGCCAGTCCTCCCGAGTGGGGAACAGCGCCATCGCACGACCTTCGGCGCTGGCCTCCTGGACGACGTTGCTCAGCACGTAGTTGCCGCCATGGGCGTTGACCACCACCAGAGCCCGCGGACCGGTGCGGGTAACCGAGTCATATACGTCGGTAATGACGGCGTGCAAAGTACGGGCGGAGATGCTGACGGTGCCGGGCCAGGCGCTGTGCTCATGAGAGCAGGAGATCGTGATCGGGGGCAGCAGCAGGACGGGGTAGGTGTCGGCGATCTTTCGGCAGATGAGGGTGGCGATGATCGTGTCGGTACTCAAAGGCAGGTGGTCGCCGTGCTGTTCGAAGCTGCCGACGGGCAGGACGGCGATGGGGGCGTTGCGGTGGCGTTCCTCGGTGGTGGTCGCGGTGGGCAGCGCGTGGATCACCGTTCTCCTTCTGGTAGCCGGGGCGCGGGCAGGAAGAAGGACTCGGCGAGGAGGTCGAGTCTGGTGAGCAAGTCTGCCACGGCCCGATCCGTCGACCACCGGGACAACTGAATCCGGAGGGTGGCGAGCTGGCCGGCTACTCGGCTGGAGCGCAACGCCTGGATCTGAGGGATGGCCTCCTCGGTTACGGCGCGGGCTTGGTCGCGGTCGCCTGCCATGGCGTAGGCGGTGGCCATGCGGGTCAGGAACAGGGCGTGGTCGCGGGCCTGGCTGGCGGGTGTCCACTGGGAGCGGCTGGCCTCAAAGATCGGGATCGCGGTGGTGGCCTGGCCGAGCAGGAGACGGGTGGCTCCGGTCTCCATGGCGATGTAGGCGGGCGTGCAATATGGCGCGCGGTCGGACTCAGTCTGGCTCAGTCCTGCGGTGGCTTCGATGAGGGCGGTCTCCGAGTCGCGGGCGGAGTCTGTGGCTTCGCCCAGGTGGGCGTTGGCGATGGCCCGGGTGCGCAGGATGACGGCCCGCAGACGAGAGGTGAGGGCTTCGGGGGTGGTCAGGGCGGCGTTGGCCAGGCCGAGGCCGTGGCCGTGGTCGCCGGATTCGATGGCGATGGCGCTTTTGCGCATGAGGACGTAGGAGATGACGCGCTGGTCGCCCAGCTCCATCGCGTAGTCCAGGGCTTTGTTGGTCCACATCGTGGCCTGAGAGAAATCGCCAAGGTCCTGGTGGAGCCAGCCGCAGAATTCCAGCAGTTCGCTGGCGAAATTGAGAGCTTCGGCGCGGTCGGCGCCTCGTGTCACCCGGCAGACGTGTCCGATCAAGGGGATCTGGCTGGTGACCGCGTTGACGAGCAGGGGCGGCCCCATGATGGCCTCGGCCTGGATATGGCCGGTGAGAACGTGCCGCAGGCCGGAGATGACGGGGCGGCTAGAGGTGCCGGTCAAGGTGGTGAGGTACTTCGTTGGCACGTCTGGTTCTGGCAGCGGGACCTGGCCGGATGGTGCGGCGTCTGGCGTCGGGAGCGGGCTTTTGGGGGCCAGGCCGAGGGCCATGCGGGCGGGGTCAGGCATGTTCAGGCCGTCAGCGATGCGTTCGATGACCTCGAACGAGGTGACCTGCACGGTCCCTTTCATGATCTCGCTGATCTTGCCCTGGCTGAGGTTGACCGCGATGCCGATGCGGGTCTGGCTGGCTCCGGTGTGCTGGCGGATGAGCCGGAAAAACTGCCCGATGTTCCGACTTCGGAGACTTTCCAGGATTTCGGGACGTTGCCATACTTCCGGCAGGATAACGACTGGTTCAGTCGCATCTGCGGGCATATGGAATATCTCCTTGAAAGCTCGACTTTCGGGTATTCAACGGTTGCCGCCGAGTGGTTATCCCGTCAAGGGATACAGGCCATCCGCCTGAAGGATTCTGCGCCGGGATGGGAGACATCGGTGCAGGTGAAGACCCTTGACCTATGACTGGCGAGGATGCGCCGACGAGGGCGGCGGAGGAGAGGTGCCCGGGCTGTCGTGGGCGGGGCTGGCGGTGGGTTCGCCGTACCCGTGCTGAGATGGCGCTGCTGTTGGACGGGCAGGCCGTGACGCTGGTCCGGGTCGCGTGCCCGGACTGCCTGTCGGCGAGTGAGGCGGCGTGATGGGCCGCCATGACCGCCCTGTCGCCGGGCCGGGGCCGGTGGTCGGTGCGATGGAGGCGGCTCAGGGGCTGCGGCGGGAGCTGGCCGGGCTGGGGATCGCCTGTGATGTGCACGCCGGGCACTGCCTGGCCCTGGTGTCGGTCTGGTCGGGGCTGGTGGTGTGGACCGACGGCCGGACCTTCCGGTGGCGTTCCGGTCGCGATGTCATCGGCCGGGTGGTGCGGAAGGGGCCGGGCTGGGACGCCTACGGGCGGGTTGAGGACCTGGCGGGTACGGCGCAGCGGGTGGCGGCCCGGTATGCCGAGCTTCGCCGCCTGACCGCGTCCGCCGAAGTCGCGCCGAATAGCGGGGTTCCGCTGTGACGGTGAAGGGCGGGTGCCTGAGCCCGCACCCGGCCCGGCCGCTTCCGGACCACATGAGGCTGGTGTGGCGCAAGCCGTGCCAGGCCGAGCGGCTGCGGGTGATCGCGTGGAGCTGCGACTGCGGCGCGGTGGTGTATGAGCTGTGCCATGCCGGTGGGCAGGCGTTCGTTCGCCGTACGCACCATTTCAACGGTGCCCGGATGGTGCATGAGACCTACCGGTGGCCGATCCGCAAGGGTGACGATGTGTGGAAGGCGTTGCTCTGCGGTCAGGCCCGGTAGAACGGCGCGGCGGGACGGGGTCCCCTGGTCTTGGAGGGGTCCGGGGAGCGTTACCCCTGTCCCGCCGCGCTCTTTACGTTGCGCCGCCTGCAGGTGAGGGGTTTCTGCCGGTGAAGGGCTTCGCATCTTTAACCTGCGCTGATAGCCTGCTTGGCTAGACAGGCATGTTGAATGCGAGGCTTTAATGTCGTTTGAGTACACGCCTCCCAAGTACGCCCAGTTGATCGCCGAACTGGAACGGCGCATCGACTCGGGCGAGTACCCGGCGGGCTCCCTGCTGCCCAGCGAACACACCCTCATGGCCGAGTTCGGCATGGCCCGCCCCACGGTGGTCAAAGCCCTCGGTGTACTGCGTGACCAAGGCTGGATCGTCACCCACCAGGGCAAGGGCCGTTTCGTCCGGGGCCGTCCGGCCATCCCCACGAGCCGACAACCCCGTACCGGCCGCGGGCTTCTCGATCGGGCGGAAACCCAGGTCGCAAGCAAGGTGCTGGTCGCCGGCTCCGTCGAGGCCCCCAACCGCGTCGCCACCTACCTCGGTGTGGAGCCCGCGACGCCGGTCGTCTGCCGCAAGATCCTCATCGAACGTGACGGTGAGCCCAGCGAGATCTCCTCGACCTGGGTGACGGCCGACGTCGGCGAAGGCACCGCCCTGGCCGAGGACGCGGATCTGCGTCAGGGGGTGCGGCGGTACGTGGAAAGCGCCGCCGACGTATCCCTTGATCACATCATCGAGCACGTCACCGCCCGCAACCCCGCCCCAGAGGAACGCGAGTTGCTGAACGTGGAGAGTTCGGCCGCGCTGCTGAGCGTGCACGCGGTCGCCTGCGACGCCACGGGCAAGCCGTGGGTCGTGGTGGAGACGGTTCTTCCTGGTGACCGGCACGAGCTGGAGGACGCCTATCCGATCCGGTAGCTCCAACTTTTCTTCCGAAGCCCGCTTGGTTCACTTGACTGACCAAGCGGGCTTCGTGCTTAATGATGGCATCACTTGGTCAGTCAAGATGGCTGACCGTTCAAGATGAGGAGGTGTTGCCCTATGGCCATCCAGGGACCCATCGCGATCGGGTTCGAGCAGGTCTTCCCGCACGGCTGCTACCTGGTCGGGGAAGTGCAGCAGGTCAAGGACTTCGACGCGTCCAGCAACGGCCGCACGGTCTACGCCAAGGACAAGACCACCGGCCTGCCGGTATGGCAGGTCTCAGTGATCGACGCCGACCCCGACGCCAAGGCCTCCCAGAAGTCGGTCACCGTCAAGATCCTCACCGAGGCCCAGCCGGTGCCCCCGCCCCCGCTACCGGGCCTGCCGTTCACTCCGGTCGAGTTCGACGGCATGACCGTCACCCCCTACGTCGGCCAGGACAGCGGGCGACTGGCCTACTCCTTCCGGGCGCGGGCGATGCGCGCCCCCGTCTCGGCGACCGTGGCCGCCCCCGCCAAGCACACCAACCCCACCGTCAGCACCGGCAAGGAAAGAGAGGTCGCAGCATGAACGCCCGCGACAACCACCAGCCGTACGCCTACCTCACCGCCTCCGTGCACGAGGGCGTCGCCCGGTTGGAGATGGCCTTCCACACCTCCGAGCTGTCGGTCATGGCGCTGACCGTCGAAGGCGTCCGCCCGTACCTGTGCCTGAGCGGCGCCGAGGGTCAGGTGTCGGTCTCCACCACAGGCAGCGGCCCGGTCACCTCGGCTGACCTGTTCCTGGCCCGAGAGATCGCCGACGCCGCGATCCGCTACCGCGACGAGTGCGAGCGGCTGCACGCGGCCCAGAACACGGCCCGGGACATCGTCCCGGCACCCGGACCCGCCCAGGACAACCAGCCCTGAGCGCATAAGGCGGGGCCGCCGGAAGGTGCAACTTGCGGCGGCCCCTGATTTCTCCCCCGACACGCGATCAAGGAAGAGAGGTCAGTCTAATGTTCAAAAAGCTGCCTGGCGATGAGGCCCAGAGCCTCGTCACCACGACCCCTGACACCGCCGTGGTGTTCCGCCCGACCGTCGTCCGCACCCCCGCCATCGTGACCGTGGTCGTCCTCCTCTGGCGTACGGTCGCCACCCTGGTGCGGCTGCTGTGGCACCACCCGATCGCCTCGGCCGCCGTCGCGCTGCCCGGCGTGATCTGGACCCTGTACGGCTGGCCGTACGGCCTGGGCGTCGTCGTCCTGCTGACCGGCGTCCTGGCCGGATGGGGGGTGGCCGGGCGTGAGTCGTTCCTGCGGCTGGTCGGCTGGCGGTTGCTGGCCTTCTGGCGGCTGGTCTGGGTCTACCAACGGCACTGGCAGCCGGTGATGACCATCTCCGGCCTGGCCCGCCACATCAGCGGACGCACCTACCTTCCCCGCCTTCTCGGCGTGACCTGCACCTCGTGGGCCGACCAGGTCAGCGTCAAGATCCTCACCGGCCAGGCCGTCACCGACTGGACCGACCGCACCGAACACCTCGCCCACGGCTTCGGCGCCGTCTCCTGCCGGGTGAGCATCGCCCAGCCGGGGCGGCTCGTGCTGACCTTCCCGCGCCGCGATCCCCTCGCCGCACCACTACGGGCGCTGCCCATTCCTCGAAAGGCGTCGGTGGGGCCCGTGAGGATCGGCCTGTGCGAGGACGGTACGCCGTGGCACCTCAAGGTGCGCGGCACCCATGTCCTGGTCGCCGGGGCCACCGGTTCGGGCAAGGGCTCCATCATCTGGTCCACCATTCGGGGGCTGCTGCCCGCCGTCCGAGCGGGCCAGGTCGAGATCTGGGCGCTGGACCCCAAACTCATGGAACTGTCCTACGGCCGGGACCTGTTCGGCGACCGCTACGCCGCCTACCCGGAACATTGCGTGGAACTGCTGGAAGCGGCGGTGAAGATCATGCAGGAACGCGCCGCCCGCTTCGCCGGAGTACGACGCGCGCACATCCCGACCACGCAAGACCCGTTCATCCTCATCGTGGTGGACGAGATCGCGTTCCTGACCGCCTACCAGCCGGACAAGGGCCTGCGACTGCGGACGATCGCGGCGCTGGCCACCCTCACCACCCAGGGCCGCGCCGTCGAGATCGGCGTCATGGCCGCCCTGCAGGACCCGCGCAAGGACGTACTGACCATCCGCAACCTGTTCCCCGACAAGATCGCCCTCCGGCTGGACGAGTCCGAGCAGGTGGACATGGTCCTCGGCGACGGCGCCCGTGATCGGGGAGCCCTGGCCGACCACATCTCCTCAGCACCGGACCGAGGGGCGGGGGTGGCCTATGTGCGGCTGGAGACCTCCCCGGACCCGGTGCGGGTTCGCGCCACCTACGTCTCCGACACCGACATCCAGAGGATGGTGACCGTCTACGGCTCCACCGGCCGCGCCCTGGAAGCACTCGGCGGTCAGGAGGTGGACCCATGCGAGTGATCTTCGAAGGGACCCTGGCCGAACTGGCCGCCTACGGGCTGCTCGACCTCGAAAGCGCCCCGGTCCCACCGCGCCTGGTGCTGATCAATCTGCGCCTGCACAGCGACCCCTACAACGGCATCCACCGCCTGTGCGCCGACGTGCTCGACCCCGACCGGGAGGAAGCCCCATGACACCTCCCCCCAACGGCGCCGATCACGGCCTCTCTCGCGTTGTGCGTGACACGCTGCCGCTGGCCCTCGACGTGGCCGTACAGGTCGCCGCACTCAACGGGGTCTGCATCCGCCCCATCGAAGTACGCCGCTTCGACACCCACACCGGCCGCACCGAACCGTTCGACCTGCCCTGCGGCACCACCAACGAGGCCAAGTGCCCACCCTGCGCCCAGCGCAACAAGCAACTGCGCAAGGCCCAGTGCCGGGAAGGCTGGCACCTGGAGGCCGAACCCGTCACCGAACCCCACCTCGCCACCGACGACCAGAAATGGCTGATCGAGTTCCGCGCCGACGTACAGGCCCGACGCGATGCGGCCGAGCGCGACGGCCAGGACACCACCGACTGGGACCAGGCCATCACGGGCATCGACGCCGAGATCAACGCCGCCGGAATGCGGGGCAACCTCACCGCCCGGACCACCGCCCGCCGGTCGCGCTCCACCCGGCGCCGCCAGGACACCCCAGACCTGCCTCGACGTGCCCGATGCAACACCACCTTGGGGCGGACGTTCACCGGCCCGGACGGCACGGTGTTTCGGCCCTCGCTGTTCGTCACCCTCACCCTGCCCTCCTACGGCAAGATCCGACCCGGCCAGGGAGTGCCCGTCGATCCGGCCGCCTACGACTACGCCCGCGCGGCCCGGGACGCCCTGCACTTCTCCAAGCTGGTGGACCGGTTCGTGCAGAACCTTCGCCGCGTCGCCGGGTATGACGTGCAGTACTTCGCCACCGTCGAACCTCAGAAGAGGTTCGCGCCTCACCTGCACATGGCGATCCGCGGGACCCTGCCCCGCGCGGAAATCAAGCAGATCGCCGCCGCGACCTACCACCAGGTGTGGTGGCCTCCCGTCGACGAAGTGAAGTTCGAGGGTGAGCACCTGCCCGTCTGGACCGAACGCGCCGAGTCGGCTGAGCCGTACCCGGACGGACAGGCCGGCGACTACCTCGACCCCGCCACCGGCGAACTCCTGCCCACCTGGGACCAGGCCCTCGACCATCTCGACGCCGACGACCAGGCCGAACCGCTACACGTGATCCGCTTCGGCGCCCAGGTAGACGTTCAGGGCCTCCTGGCCGGATCACCGGACGCCCACAAACGGATCGGCTACCTGACCAAGTACCTCACCAAGAGCCTCGGCGACACCCTCGACCTCGACCAGGACGCCGACGAGGAGGCCGCTCCGACCCGTGCGGCGATCAACCAGGCCCGCCGGGACCACGCCGCCCGCCTGGTCGAAGCCCTACGCTACGAACCCTGCTCCCCGACCTGCGTGAACTGGCTGCGGTACGGCATCCAGCCCAAGGGAGCCAAGGCGGGCATGGTCCCGGGCCGCTGCCGGGGCAAGGCGCACAAGCCCGAGCACCTCGGCTACGCCGGACGTCGAGTCCTGGTCTCGCGCAAGTGGTCGAACAAGACCCTGCGTGACCACAAGGCCGACCGCCGCGCCTGGGTCCTCGACATGCTCGGCCTGCCCGACAACGACACCACCACCGACCCGCACCGCTACATCTGGCGGCCAGTCACAGCCAAAGACCCGACCCGAACCCCGCTGCCGGTGCGACTGCTGCGCGGAGTGGCCAACCGGCAACGAACCCGCGCTCGACTGGACGAACTCCGGGCCAGAGCGGACGGCAGACCCCTTCCAGATCTTTCGGCAACTTCAACGCTGGGGGTGGCGGCATGACCAGGAAGCGGGAACCCGCCGTGTCGTCACTCCCCGAACTGGCGCGGGGACGGCTGCTGACCGTGCAGGAGGTGGCCGAGCGGCTGAACACCTCGGTTCGCTTCCCGCGCCGCCTGATCGAGGAGCGGCGGATCTTCTTCGTTCACGTCGGCCGGAACGTCCGGATCCCGGAGAGCGCGCTGGAGGCGTTCATCGCGGCCGGGCTCGTCGCGCCGGTCGCCCCGTCCAAGAGGAGGGCTGCCTGATGGGCGGCAACAGTAAGGGAAGTCGTCGCCGGTTCGGGGCCGTCCGCAAGCTGCCGTCCGGGCGGTACCAGGCGCGCTACGTCGGGCCGGACAACGTGGAGCGCACGGCCCCGGAGACCTTCCCGACCAAGACCGACGCGGAGATCTGGCTGAGCCGCAAGGAGGTGGAGATCCGTTCCCAGGAATGGACCGATCCGGATGCCGGGAAGGTGCCCTTCCGGGACTACGCGGCGTCCTGGATGACGGAGAGGACGCTTCGTCCCAAGACGGCGCAGCTGTACGAGGGGCTGCTGCGGCTGCACATCGATCCGGTGCTCGGGGACCGGTTCCTGTCGGAGATCACCGCCCGGCACGTTCGGCAGTGGCACACCAGGCTCCTCGGCGAAGGCGGTCCGGGCGCGTCCACGGTGGCCAAGGCGTACCGGCTGCTGCGGGGCATCCTGAACACCGCCGTGGAAGACGAGCTGATCAAGAAGAATCCGTGCCGGATCAAGAACGCCGGGGTGGAGCGTCCGGAAGAGCGGCCCGTGCTGACGGTGGCGGAGGTCTTCAGGCTGGCGGCTGCCGTACCTCCTCGCTTCCGCGCCCTGGTGCTCCTGGCGACGTTCGGCAGTCTGAGGTGGGGCGAGCTGGCGGCCCTACGACGGTGTCACCTCGACCTCGGCGCGCGGACGGTCAGGATCGAGGCGTCGGTGGCAGAGATGAAGACGGGGGAGCTGATCACCGGTCGTCCGAAGTCGGATGCGGGCGCTCGGGTGATCACTCTGCCGGAGATCATCATCGGTGACCTGACCTGGCACCTCCAGCGGTTCAGCGAGCCGGCACCTGACGGCCTGGTCTTCGTCGGGGAGAAGGGTGCCCAGCTCCGGCGGAGCAACTTCACGAGGGTCTGGGCCAAGGCCGTCACGGAAGCAGGGATTCCGAAGATCCACATTCACGACCTGCGGCACACAGGCAACACGCTGGCGGCGATGACCGGAGCCTCGCTCAAGGAACTGATGGCGCGGATGGGCCACTCCAGCACCAAGGCCGCGATGATCTATCTCCACACGTCCAAAGACAGAGACCGCGTGATCGCCGATGCTCTCGGAGAGATCGTTAAGGCGGAACTCAAGAACGAGAGCAAGGGTGATCGAGGCGGTGATCCGCTGGCCGATCAGCCAACCGTGGGCTAATCGGTCATGTGGAGCTTAAGGGTATAAAGCCTACATTCGCCTGCGTTCCGCAAGCGGGGTAGGGGAGCGTCCCCCTGCTTTACTGCTCCTTGCGTGAGAGCGGCGCGTCGGTCGCCAAATAGCGAACGGCTCTCTGTTGGCGCAGAGAGCCGCTCTTACGTCCCTCGGTAGTCGTAATAGGAGAGGACGTCGTTGATGAGCGTACGGAAGGGGCCTCCGCCAGACAAAGCGGCGGCGGACGGCGGGGATGGGCGTCTGCCTCAGAGGTGGGTGACCATCCTGGCTGTCTCGTCTGCGATCGCCGTCGTTGCGGGGTTCCTGACCAACCCCATGGTCGGAGTGCCCGTCTGGCTCGCGGCGATCGGCTTGCTGCACCAGATCATGGACTGAGGTCGCGAAGCGGAGGGCCGCCGTGAGCGGTGGACGTGATGATCGGCGGCCCTCCATGCCAAGATCAACTGATCTGGCACGGATCTGGCACGCGAGTGAGAAACGTCTCAGGAAACAAACAAGGCCCGGGTCCGGAGAGTATCCGTGACCTGGGCCTTTGTAAGTGGAGCGGGTGACGGGAATCGAACCCGCGCTGTCAGCTTGGGAAGCTGATGTTCTGCCATTGAACTACACCCGCAAGCGGCGAACCGCGTCCCCTACTGTAGCGGAAACTTCAGGGTGTCCGCTCACCTGTGGGCCTGCTTTCGGTGGGCATGTGGTTGGTAGGTTGCCTCACGTGCTGCTTTCCGATCGTGACATCCTCACCGAGATCGACTCCGGCAGGGTCAGGCTTGACCCCTTCCAGCCGGAGATGGTCCAGCCGTCGAGCATCGACGTACGGCTGGACCGTTACTTCAGGGTCTTCGAGAACCACAAGTATCCGCACATCGACCCGGCGGTCGAGCAGCCCGACCTGACGCGGATGGTCGAGCCCGAAGGGGACGAGCCCTTCATCCTCCATCCGGGGGAGTTCGTGCTGGCGAGCACCTACGAGGTCGTCACGCTGCCGGACGACATCGCCTCCCGCCTTGAGGGCAAGAGCTCGCTGGGCAGGCTGGGGCTGCTCACCCACTCGACCGCAGGGTTCATCGACCCTGGGTTCAGCGGGCATGTCACGCTTGAGCTCTCCAACGTCGCCACGTTGCCGATCAAGCTCTGGCCCGGCATGAAGATCGGCCAGCTGTGCATGTTCCGGCTCAGCTCGCCGGCCGAGCACCCCTACGGCTCGGAGAAGTACGGCTCGCGCTACCAGGGACAGCGGGGGCCGACGCCAAGCCGTTCGTATTTGAACTTCCACCGAACGCCCGTCTGAAGGCGAACCTCCGCCCGAAGGTGAATCTCCTGCCTGAAGACGGAGCCCCGTCTGAAGGCGACTTCCCGCCCGAAGGCGAGCTCCTGTCTGAAGACGGACCCGCCTGAAGACGTCCGAAGACGGCCCGCAGCCCGAAGGCGTCCGAAGGTGAGCCCCCCGTTCAAGGGCGAACCGTCGTCCGAGGACGGCCCCATCTCAGGGGTGATGGAAATCACCTGACGGCTACAAGGCCGACACCTGGGGCGTCGGGGCGGTAACGCACCGATCACCGTCTCCCCGGGCGGCTCCATAGATGACCAGTTTCCACGTAATATGGGTCAAAACCAGCATAACGGTCATCGGAAAGATGCACCCAAGGCTCACTCAACCCGCGTGTTGCCAGGTATACGCCGGGTAGCGACAGCTGGAAGAGTAGGCGTCTAGCGGGTGAAGTTCGCATTTCCGCTGGTAACCCGTACCCTTCTCTGCGGACCATCCCCGCACATCTGGAGAACGACGTGCGCCTGCGTCTCACGCCTAGTGAGGACAGCTACTACGACTTGTTCGCCGACTCGGCGAACAACCTCGTCACAGCGTCCCGACTGCTGGTAGAGATCATCAGCGACGGGTCGGACAGGGAAGCCCTGGCCGAGAAAATGCGCGCTTGTGAGCACGCCGGTGACGAGCGTACTCACGCGATCATGAACCGGCTCAACGAGAGCTTCATCACTCCCTTCGACCGTGAGGACATCTACCGCCTCGCCTCGAACCTCGACGACGTGATGGACTACATGGAGGCCGCGGCCGATCTCATCGTCCTCTACCAGATCGACCACCTCCCCAAGGAGGTCGTCCGTCAGGTCGAGGTCCTGGAACGTGCCGCGGAGCTCACGGCGGAAGCCATGCCCCGGTTGCGTTCGATGCGAAACCTGAACGAGTACTGGATCGAGATCAACCGGCTGGAGAACCAGGGAGACCAGGTCTACCGCCGCCTGCTCGCCAAACTCTTCGGCGGCGAGTACGACGCGTTGACCGTCCTGAAGATGAAGGAGGTCATCGATCAGCTTGAGATGGCCGCCGACGCCTTCGAGCACGTGGCCAACACGATCGAGTCGATCGCGGTCAAGGAAAGCTAAGTGGACCTCACGCTCGCACTCGTCATCGGCGTGGTGGTCGTGGCGTTGGCGTTCGACTACACCAACGGTTTCCACGACGCGGCGAACGCGATCGCGACCTCGGTCTCGACGCGTGCGCTGACGCCGAGGGCGGCCCTCTTCATGGCCGCCGCGATGAACTTCCTGGGCGCCCATCTCGGCACACAGGTGGCGGCGACCGTCGGCAAGGGCATCATCGACGCCCCGAAGGGCACCCACGGTCTGGTGATCGTGGGTTCCGGTCTGATCGGCGCGATCGCCTGGAACCTCATCACGTGGTACTTCGGTCTTCCCTCGTCGAGCAGCCACGCCCTCATCGGGGGCCTGGTCGGCTCGGCGATCGCCTCGTCGAGTGTCGTCCACTGGGACGGCGTCGTGGACAAGGTCGTCATTCCGATGATCCTGTCGCCGGTGCTCGGGTTCTTCCTCGCGGCGATCATCATGATCGCCATCCTATGGGGTTTCCGGCGCTCCCAGCCCGCCAAGACGAACCGGGGCTTCCGGCACGCCCAGACGCTCTCTGCCGCGGCCATGGCCCTCGGCCACGGCCTGCAGGACGCGCAGAAGACCATGGGTGTGATCTTCCTGGCCCTGGTGGTCGGCGGGTTCCAGCACGACGGGGACCCGATCCCGCAGTGGGTCATCCTCTCGGCCGCGACGGCCATCTCGCTGGGCACCTACGCCGGTGGCTGGCGGATCATGCGGACGCTCGGCCGCCGGATCATCGCCCTCACCCCGCCGCAGGGGTTCGCCGCCGAGTCGGCGGCGGCCGCGGTGCTCTACGTCGCGGCTCTGGGCTTCGGTGCTCCCGTCTCGACCACCCACACGATCACCAGCGCGATCATGGGCGTGGGCGCGACCAAGCGCCTGTCGGCCGTGCGCTGGGGGGTGGCGGGCAACATCGTGACCGCCTGGGTTCTCACGATCCCGGCGGCGGCACTGGTCGCGGCGCTGTCCTACTACGCGCTGCACTGGATGGTGGAGTAGGCGCGGGGCGCCCTTCGGCGCCCCGCGACCCCGTCAGAGACGCTGGTACATGACGTCCACATCCCAGCGGGTGAAGCCCAGCCTCTCGTAGAGGCGGACCGCCGCGGTGTTGCTCTCGTCGACGTACAGCATCACCTGGGCCAGCCCCAGGGAGCGCAGGTGCGCCAGGCCCGCCAGGGTGAGCGCCCTGCCCAGGCCGCCGCCCTGTTCGGCGGGGTCGACGCCCACCACGTAGACCTCGCCGATCGGCTCGGGGCCGTCGTGCACCTTGGTCCAGTGGAACCCCGCCAGGCGTGCCGTACCCTCCGCGGGGTCGCGCCGTTCGGCGAGGAAGAAGCCCGCCGGGTCGAACCACGGCTCCCGCTCGCGCAGCCTGAGGTCCTCCAGGGTCCAGGCGCCCTGTTCGGGGTGGTCGGCGAAGGCCCTGGCGTTGAGCGCGACCCAGGCCTCCTCATCGGTGGAGCCGGGTTCGAAGGCGCGCAGCCGTACGCCTTCGGGGAGTTCGAAGGCGGGGAGTTCGACGGTCAGCGGGCGGCGCATCCGCCACAGCGACCTGACCCTGGTGAAGCCCGCGACGGCGGCCAGCGCCTCGGCCCCGGGATGCCCCCCGTGCGCCCACACGCGCAGGCGCCCTCCCGTCTCCTCCAGTACGGCCAGCAGCAGGCGACGCCCGTGACCTCGTCGCCGGAAGGCGGGGTGGACGACGAGCTCCCCACCCGGGGCGGTCGAGTCGGTCAGGTCCACGTGCGCGTAACCGGCCAGGTCGTCCCCGGCGTACAGCAGCACGGAACGCGTCCTCTCACCGCCGTGGCGCAGCTGCAGCAGCGCCTGTTCGTTGAGCGGTCCCACGCCGTCCGCCTCCGTCGCGGCCTCGGCCATCGCCAGGACGGCGGCCACCTGAGAATCGGCGAGTCGTTCCCTGTGTTCCACGCGCACGTTCATGTTCTGGACTTTATGCGCAGTGGCATTTCAACCGGTGGTCGGGGAGTGGCAAAAGCCGCCACCATTAGGGGCGGTTAATCGTTACCTCTAGGACATTCCTTGCATAGATCGCCACTTTAATGTCGTGGTTCATGACGTCTCGTACCTTCCAGCGCCTGGCCATGGCCGGGGCTCTCGCCGGAGCGGGCCTCATGCTCGCGATGGGCCCGGCGACCGCGGCGACCCAGGGAAGCGCATACAACGCGCACAAGGCTTCCACGACCGTCCCCGTCCGCCTGCTCTCCCTCAACGACTTCCACGGCAACCTCGAACCGCCGACCGGCTCCTCGGGCCGCATGGTCGACGAGACCGGAGCGACCGTCGAGGCCGGCGGCGCCGCCTACGTGGCCACCCACCTCAAGCAG
This sequence comes from Streptosporangium sp. NPDC020145, assembly GCF_040631275.1. Taxonomy (NCBI): domain Bacteria; kingdom Bacillati; phylum Actinomycetota; class Actinomycetes; order Streptosporangiales; family Streptosporangiaceae; genus Streptosporangium; species Streptosporangium sp. NPDC020145. The sequence continues at coordinate 19,772 of NZ_JBEXZT010000021.1, forward strand.
CTGACCGACGGGAACACCCTGAAGGTCGCCCAGGGAGACCTGATCGGGGCCAGCCCGCTGCTGTCGGCCGCCTACCACGACGAGCCGTCCGTCGAGTTCCTCGGCAAGATCGGCGTCACCGCCTCCGCCGTGGGCAACCACGAGTTCGACGAGGGCTACTCCGAACTGCGGCGCGTCATGTACGGCGGCTGCCACCCGACGGACGGCTGCTCGCCCGCCGGACCCTGGAAGGGCGCGCGCTACAGCTACCTGGGCGCCAACGTGCTCCTCAAGAACCCGGGCGGCGGAGCGGAACGGGAGGCGCTGGCCGCGCTCGGCGGGAAGGACAGCGGGTCCCTGCGCGACCTGCTGGAGGGGTACGGCATCCCGGCCCTGCCGCCGGTGGCCGTCCGCTGGGTCAACGGCGTGCCGGTCGGCTTCATCGGCCTGGTGACCCAGTCCACCCCGGGCATCGTCACCTCCGAGGGCATCAAGGACCTGCGGTTCGTCGACGAGGTCAAGGCCGCCAACGTCGCCTCGAAGCTGCTGAAGCTGGTCGGCGTCAGGGCCCAGGTCGTGCTGGTGCACGAGGGAGACCAGGTCACCCCCGGCAGGTCCCCGGACGCCTGCAGCGCGCAGCCGGGCGCGGGCACCAGGATCGCCACCCAGGTCGACCCCGAGATCGACATGATCCTCAGCGGCCACTCCCACCAGGCCTACCTGTGCCAGGTGACCGACCCGGCGGGCGGCACCCGCCTGTTCAGCCAGGGCGGCTCCTTCGGCCGGGTGATCACCAAGGTCGACTTCCGGGTGGACGTCCGTACCCGTGACGTGGTGCGCTCCTCGGTCGTGGCCGACAACCAGGTGGTGACCCGTACGGTCGCCCCGGACCCGGAGATCGCCGCGTTCGTGCAGACCTGGAAGGAGCGTGTCGCGCCGGTGGCCAACAAGCCGATCGGCAGGATCACCGCCGACGTCACCAACGCCGCGGCCCCCTCGGGAGAGTCGTCCCTGGGCAACCTCATCGCCGACGGCCAGCTCGCCGCGTCCAGGAGCGGGGGCGACGCACGGATCGCCCTGATGAACCCGGGCGGAGTACGGGCGAGCCTCACCTACACGGGTTCCCCGGCGGGGGAGGGCGACGGCGTGGTGACCTACGGCGAGGCGTTCACGGTGCAGCCGTTCAACAACCTCGTGCAGGTGATCACCCTCACCGGTGCCCAGCTGAAGACCGTCCTGGAGCAGCAGTTCCCCGGCGGCCCCAACGCGCAGCCGTTCACCAAGATCCTGCAGCCGTCCTCGAACCTCACCTACACCTACAGCACGGGTGCCGCGTGGGGCTCGAAGGTCTCCGACCTCAAGATCGACGGCGTGGCCGTGACGGACACCCAGAGCATCCGGGTCGCCGTCAACAACTTCCTCGTCGGCGGCGGTGACGCCTTCGCGGAGTTCACCAAGGGCACGGACGTGTGGAGCGGACCGCTCGACATCGACTCCTTCGCCGCCTACTTCGCGGCGAACCCGACGATCACACCCCCGGCTCCCACCCACATCACCGTCGTTCCCTGACGGCCCGGGGCGTCGCGCGGGATCCGTCGTGGTCCCGCGTGGCGTCCGTCAGTGGTGGGCGGGCTCGCGCTCGTCGGCGGACTCGCCGCCGCGCTCGGGGACGAAACGGTAGCCGACGTTGCGCACGGTGCCGATCAGCGACTCGTACTCGGCGCCGAGCTTGGCGCGCAGCCTCCTGACGTGCACGTCGACGGTCCTGGTGCCGCCGAAGTAGTCGTAGCCCCAGACCTCCTGCAGCAGCTGGGCGCGGGTGAAGACCCGGCCGGGGTGCTGCGCGAGGTACTTCAGCAGCTCGAACTCCTTGAACGTCAGGTCCAGCGCCCGGCCGCGCAGCCGCGCGGTGTAGGTGGCCTCGTCGATCGCCAGGTCACCGCTGCGGATCTCGTCGGGGACCTCCTCGGCGGCGGACAGGTCGAGCCTGCCGACGGCCATCCGCAGCCGGGCCTCGACCTCGGCGGGGCCCGCGCCGTCCAGCAGGACGTCGTCGACGCCCCACTCGGCGGTCATGGCGGCCAGGCCGCCCTCGGTGACGATGACGAGCAACGGGCAGGTGATGCCCGTGGTCCGCAGCAGCCTGCACAGTCCCTTGGCGTGGGCCAGCTCACGGCGCGCGTCGACGAGTACGGCGTCGGCGGGCGGGATGTCGATCAGCGCCGAGGCCTCCGCGGGGGCGACCCGCACCGAGTGCAGGAGCAGTCCCAGCGCCGGGAGCACCTCTGAGGAGGGCTCAAGGGCGTTGGTGAGCAGCAGGAGATTGCTCACGGTGCCTCCTTCCCGCGTCGTGCCGGCTGCTGGCCGTACAAACACGTAAGGACCCGGGGGCTACGTCGCCCAGGTCCCGTGTAGGTGAGGATAGCCGACGTGGCTGAGGCGTCCATGGAGTGTCCAGCTGATGAACACGGTTCACCTCGTGGATTCACGGTAACAGGATGATGACCCAGTGTGTATGGGAGGGGTTGGTCGGACCATGGCGAGAGGAACGATTCGCTACTGGGCGGCGGCGAAGGAGGCCTCGGGGGTCGCGGAGGAGGCCTTCGAGGCGGGGACGCTGGCCGAACTGCTCGCGGAGGTCACCCGGGGACGCGCGGAGCTGGCCAGGGTGGTCGGGCGTTCGTCCTTCCTGGTCGACGGCCATCCGGTCGGCAGGCGGGCGCACGAGACGGTCGTCCTCGCCGACGGTGTGACGGTCGAGGTGCTGCCGCCGTTCGCCGGTGGGTGATCGGATCCGGCGGTTGGTGAGGTGTTTTGCGAAGAATTGCCGGGGGATGTGCTGCGATGGCACTCTGGCCGGACCGGGGCACTGAACCGAGGCACTGAGAGGCCCCGAGTCGAGACACCGGGTCGAGGCACCGAACGGGGAGTCAGATGCGCAGGCTGGTCGCTTTCCTGGTTTTGCTGCTCGTTCTGTTCGCGATCCTGGACCGGGTGGCCGTGGCCGGGGCGCAGCGGGAGATCGCCCGGCAGGCGACCGCGAGATACGACCTGGACAGATCGCCGGAGGTGAGCATCCTCGGCATCCCGTTCCTCACGCAGGCGGTCGCCGGGCGCTACGACGAGGTCGAGGTCGCGGCGGGCCCGATGGTCCTGAACGGGCTGCGCCTGTCCAGTGTCGACTTCACCCTCCACGACGTCACCGCCCCGCTGTCGGACCTGCTGTTCAACTCGGAGCGGGCCGACATCCGCGCCGGACGGGTCGAGGGGACCGTGGAGGTCCCGCTGCAGGTCCTGAACCAGAGGGCGCCGCGCGGGATCAAGGTCGCGGTCGACGGCGACACCCTGACGGTCAACGGGGAGGTCACGGTGCTCGGCCAGAAGGTCCCGGTCAAGGCCGACCTGAAGATCGGCGTCTCCGCAGGGGAGATCCGGTTCACCCCGGAGAAGGTCACGGTCGGCGGCGGCATCCCGGTGCCCAACCCGGAGCGGTTCATCGACTACCGCATCCCGGTCAAGAACCTGCCGTTCGGCGTGAAGATCACTGGCGTGCGCGTCGTGCCCCAGGGGATACGGGTCTCCGGTGAGGCGACCGACGTTCCCCTGCACGGCTGAGGACGCGCTCTCCCGGGTGGGCGACGTATGACTGAACCGAAGCGCCGCGCCGTACGTCGTGAGGGTGTGAGCCAAGCCGGAACCGCCGACGAGCAGCTCGTCAGAGCGCTCTTCGACGAGCATGGCGGCCCACTCTACGGTTACGTTCTGCGGCTGACGGGTGACCCGGGGAGAGCGGAGGATGTCGTGCAGGAGACGCTGCTGCGGGCGTGGCGGCATCCTGACGCGCTCAGCGGGAAGCCCATCCGCGCGTGGCTGTTCACGGTGGCCCGCAACCTCGTCGTCGACCAGCACCGGGCGCGCAAGGCGCGTCCGCCGGAGATGGGGGACGAGGCGCTGGCCGTCGTGCCCGCCGACGACGAGCTCGAACGGGCCGTCGAGTCGTGGGCGGTCGCCGAGGCGCTGGCCACGTTGAGGCCGGAGCACCGCGAGGTGCTCGCCGAGGTCTACTACCAGGGGAAGTCGGTAAAGGAAGCCGCCGAGGCGCTCGGTATCCCCGCCGGAACGGTGAAGTCGCGCACGTATTACGCGCTTCGGGCGCTCAAGCTGGCGCTGGAGGAGCGGGGGCTCGCGCCATGATGATGACCTGTGACGACGTGCGGATGTCGCTCGGGGTGTACGTGCTCGGGGCGCTCGAACCGGAGGAGTGCGTGCTCGTCGAGGCGCACCTGGCCGAGTGTGAGGGCTGCCGCGCGGAGTTCGAGGAGCTGACGGGGGTCGCGGCCTTCCTGGAGAAGGTGTCCCAGGAGGACGCGGCGCAGGCGGTCAGCCCGCCGCACGCCGTACTCGACCGGCTGCTGAGCGCGCGGGTCAGACGGCGCAGGCTGAGCAGGGTGCTGCTTTCGCTGGCGGCCTCCGTGCTGGTCGTCGGCCTGGGCGGGACCATGTGGTCGGCCATGCGCCCGGCTCAGGACGGTGCCTCCTCGGAGGCGCTGCCCGCGGCGGTCTCGGCCTCGGCGGGCGGTGAGAGCGGGCAGCTGTCCAAGGCGATGAAGGACGACAGGGGGCAGGGGTACGCCACCGTGCCCTCGGAGGCCCCCTCGAACGAGAACTCCCAGGACGCCCGGATCTTCTCGGACGTCCCGGAGAGGCGCCGGACGGTCAAGGGGGACAACGGCCCCGTCCACGTCACGGTGAGCATGGCCGAGGGGGAGGGCACCACGACCGTCAAGGTCGTCGTCTCCGGGATCGCCAAGGGCACCCCGTGCAGACTCGACGTGGTCGGTGCGGACGGCCGGCGGCAGACGGCGGCCAACTGGGTGGTCAACAAGGCCGCCTACGACCGCTCCGGCCCCTTCCAGGGAAGCACCACGATCCCGTTCGGGACCGTCACCAGGGTCGAGGTCACCACGGCGCAGGGCCGCGTGCTGGTCGGCGTGGCCGTTCCCTGACCGGATTCCGCCGCTCCGGCCCGGGTTCGGGCCGGCCGCGGGGAATGGCCGGTCGCGGGCGCGTGTTGTCGTGCTCCGTGACCGGATTGGCAGTGGTTCTCGTCACGCTGGCTCTGGCCACGCTGGTCGGCGTGATCGTACGGCGGCGCGACGGCGTGCCGCGTGAGGTTGGGGGCGACGTGGAGCGGCTGACGTCCGGTGATCTCGGAGTCCCCCTGGGAGAGCGGGCGACGCTGGTGCAGTTCTCCAGCGCCTTCTGCCAGCCCTGCCGGGCGACCCGCAGGGTGTTGTCCGAGGTGACGGCGATGGTGGCCGGGGTGGCGCACGTGGAGATCGACGCCGAGTCCCGCCTCGATCTCGTCCGTTCGCTGAACGTCCTGCGAACCCCGACCGTACTGATCCTTGACGCGTCAGGACGTGTTGTGAAACGTGCCTCCGGGCAGCCACGTAAGGCCGACGTGATCGGGGCGCTCGGCCTCGCCGTCGGCGAATGAACAGGCAAATATCATTCATTGGGCAAATTTGTCTCACATTGTGGGCAGGGATGTGACAGACGATGGAGCGTCGAGGTAGTGTCTTCGGCATGAACCCCTCGACAGAGCTGCTGACTAAGCGGCGCGCGGTAGATTTCTGCCGCGTCGCCACCGCGCTCTGTCGCGCTTCCTAAAGGGCGATCTCAAGCGGTCCCATGCCGCACCGATCTGTACACCCCTTCAGGAGCATCGAGCGATGCAGGTTGATCCCCGTGCCCTTCGCTTCTCCGCGGCTCTGACGACCGTCGTCCTCGCTCTCGTCCTCGTGACGGGCAGCGTCTGGTTGCTGGGAGCCCAGACCGTGGTGTTCGCGCTCGGCCTCCTCGGTGCCTCGCCGTACGGGATGATTTTCAAAGGGATCGTGAAAAGCCCTCCGCCGGAGTTGGAGGACGCGACCCCCCCGCGCTTCGCGCAGGGAGTGGGTCTGGTCTTCGCCCTGGTGGGTCTGGTCGGCTACGTCACGCAGATCACGCCGCTGGCCCTCGGCGCCACCGCCGCGGCTCTCTTCGCCGCCTTTCTCAACGCCGCCTTCGGTTTCTGCCTTGGCTGCGAGATGTTCCTGATCATTCGCCGTATATTTCCCGCCGCAAATTAATCCCGGAGGATTCCGATGAGCCGCTCCGCCGTCCTGGTGGACGCTGACTGGGTCGAGGCCAACCTCGACACCGAGGGCGTCGTCCTCGTCGAGGTCGACGAAGACGCCAGCGCCTATGACAAGGGCCACATCCGTGGCGCCGTGAAGGTCGACTGGAGGCAGGACCTTCAGGACCCCGTCCGTCGCGACTTCGTGGACCGCGAGGGCTTCCAGGCGCTGCTCTCCTCCCGGGGCATCGCCAACGACGACACCGTGGTTCTCTACGGTGGCAACAACAACTGGTTCGCGTCCTACGCCTACTGGTACTTCAAGCTCTACGGCCACGAGAACGTCAAGCTGCTCGACGGCGGCCGTAAGAAGTGGGAGCTCGACTCCCGCGAGCTGGTCAAGGACGTCCCCAACCGTCCGGCCACGAACTACCAGGCCACGGAGCAGGACCTGACCATCCGCGCCTTCCGTGACGACGTCGTCGCCGCGATCGGCAAGCTCAACCTGGTCGACGTGCGCTCGCCCGACGAGTTCACCGGCAAGCTGCTCGCCCCCGCGCACCTTCCGCAGGAGCAGGCCCAGCGCGCCGGCCACGTGCCGACCGCCCGCAACATCCCGTGGTCCAAGGCGGCCAACGACGACGGCACCTTCAAGTCCGACGAGGAGCTGAAGGCCCTCTACGAGGCCGAGGGCGTCGACTTCGCCAAGGACACCATCGCCTACTGCCGTATCGGCGAGCGCTCGGCCCACACCTGGTTCGTCCTGCACGAGCTGCTCGGTCAGGCCAGCGTCAAGAACTACGACGGTTCGTGGACAGAGTACGGCTCGCTCGTGGGCGTGCCGATCGAACTGGGAGAGGCTCGATAATGACTCAGGGATGCGCTGCTCCGGAACAGACGATCGCCCTTCCGGCCGGGATCGACCTTTCGACCCAGGCCGTCATCCAGGGAGTGGTCTCGGGCACGGGCACGGCCTACGCCCGCCTGCTCGACCACTCCGGCGAGTTCACCGGTGAGGTTGTGGTGTCCGAAGAGGGCATCTTCCGCTTCTTCGCCGCCCCCGGTGAGTGGACCGTCCGCATCATCGCGGGTGGTGGCGTCACCAAGGACATCCCCGCCCAGGCCCGCCTGGGTGAGGTCACGCAGCTCGCCGTGGCTGTCTGACCAGACCTGATCACCGAGAAGCCGGTGCCCCACCAGGGGCGCCGGCTTCTCGCGTTCTACGCGGCTCCGCGTCGTTCGACCCTGCGGACCGCGTCGGCGTAGGCGGGGTCGGAGGACATGGCCGCGGCCAGGCGCAGGTGGGGCAGGGCCTCGTCGGGGCGGTTGGACCGTTCGAGGGTCCGGCCGAGCAGGAACCTAGCGTAGTGGTCGCCGGGAGCGCGCTCGACCAGCGGCTCAAGCGTCCGCAGCGCCCGGCCGAGTTGCGCCGAGCCGAAGTAGGCGCGGGCGGCCAGCAGCCCGACCGCCGGATCGTCGCCGTGGTCTTCGAGCAGCGGACGCAGCATCTCCAGCGCGCCGAGCGGGTCACGGGCGTCGAGCAGGGACTCCGCGTGGCGCAGGCGCGTGACCTCCTCGGGGAGATCACGGCCGGGGGCGGCGTGCCGTACCAGGTCGCGCAGGACCTCCGGGGACTGGGCGCCCGCGACGGCCTGGTCGCCGACGACGAAGGTCGGTGAGGTGCCGATGCCGATGGCCTTGCCGCGCAGGAGCTGGTAGCGGACCTGCTCGGTGCCCTCTCCGGCGGCGAGCGCCTCGGCCACGCCGTCCAGACCCGCCTCGGCGGCCAGATCGGCCAGGACGGCGCGGTCGCCGATGTCCGAACCGTCGGTGAAGTGGGCGCGCAGAATCCGCTCGACGACGGCGCCCTGCAGGGCGGAGCCGCCGCGCTCGTAGGCGACGGCGATCACCCGGTGGGCGTCGAAGGTGTTGGGCTGCGGGACGGCGCCCCAGATCGGGCCCTTCGGGGCTTCTCCCGTGGGGACGGCCGGATCGCGCGGAGCCTCGGCCTGGGGCCCCGGGGCCGTCGGGTCGAGCTGGTAGGGACGCCAGACGACCTCGACGTCCTCGCCGAACCCCGCACTCACCAGGCGCTGCCTGCCGACGTGGGCCCAGGTGCAGACCATGTCCGCCCAGACGTCGATGCGCTTCATAGCCGCTCAAACAAACGGGCCCCGCGGTTTATTCAACGGCCTCAGGAAGGCCTGTACGGCGCCGGAATCCATGATTGTTTCGAAAGGGTTCTGTCGAACGGACCAAGGGTTCGCGCGACGTGTTCTCGCGGATCGCCGGTGAACGGTGTCCTGCCTGGCAGATCGTTGGGCTCACCGGCAGGGGGAATCTCCGCCGAGGCCGTTCTCAAGGCATGAGCCCCGAATGCGGGAAAGGAAAGTCCTGACGGTCCTGGGTTCGCCGATCCGCTCGTCGGCGGCGGTGAGGCGGCCGACGGATTGACCGCCCTGCGGAGCGCCTGTCGGGTCCGAGGGGAAATTCGAGCCGCCGATCCGTGATTCCCGGGAGGGCTTTCCCTGGGGAGGGGCGTTCTCGCGTTCCCGTCCGTGCGGGCCGCTAGGATCCTGGGGTGTCCGGAACGCCTGCTATGTCCCCGCCGCTACCGCCATCGAGAGCCGCGGGCCGCGGGCCGAGCGCGCTCACGGCGTACTCCCTGCCCCTGCACACCCTGAGAATCCTGGGCGCATGCGGGATCTCACTGGTGCTCTGGTTCTCCGCAGGACGGGCGATCCGCGCGGGCCTGCTGTGGGCGGGCACCGAGTTGTCGCACGGCGACTACCGGCAGGTCCGGCTCGTCGTCACGATGCTGATCTTCACGTTGATCGTGATGAACGAGCTCGTCATCACCGTCGGCATGCTCTACTCCGTGCGTGGCGCGCTCAGGGAGATCCAGGTACGGCGGGCGGGGGAGGAGGCCGAGGAGAACCTGTTCGGCGCGCTCAACCGGGCCACGCTGGTCTTCGCCACCATCTACATGGCCTGGAGCTTCCACGTCGAGGACGCCAGGGACTTCGTCGCCCTCGACATCACCCACAACGTCGGGGAGGACCTGGCGCGGAGCTTCGCCGGTGAGACCATCACCACGGGCACCGGCCTGGTCGGCCTGGACGTCCGGATCTCGCTCGGCATCGCGGTCGTGGCCTACGGGCTCAAGGCGCTCTTCGGCTGGTGGCACGCCAACGACAAGGTCAGGGGCAGCGGCATCATGGCCGCCTTCTTCGAGCTGGCCTTCGCCTTCTACAGCATCAACGCGATGTTCACCCTCGTCTCCGCGCGTTCCGACTGGTTGTCCGGCCGGGTCGCGGTGGCCACCCTGAACGGCTGGGCCGAGCAGGCCCGGAGCGACATCCCCGGGTGGAAGGAGGTGACCGGCGCCATCGGGGAGGCCTGGCCGTACGTGGTCTCCGCGCTGGTCGAACCCCTGACCTGGCTGACGGTCGCCTCTCTCGTCTACGGCGCGTTCGCCGAGGACACCCGCGCGGTCGTACGGGGGACCAGGCTGGACACCGTGGCCGACCGGATGGAGCAGACCCACACGCTCACCCGCTCGACCATGACCCGGGCCACGACCGGGTTCCAGGAGCGCTGGGTCCCACCCGCCAACGCCTTCCGGCTGGCCGTACGGGGAGGGGCGGCCCTGTTCGGGCTGTTCTGCCTGTGCTACGTGCTGATCCGGGTGGGCACCGACTACGCCGACCAGGGGATACGGATGCTGATCGGCAACGAGGAGCCCTTCAGCTGGGTGCTCTTCGGCAACCCCGCCGGGGTGATCAGGGAACTCCTCGTCAAGGTGCTGACCATCTGCCTGCTGGCGGCCACGTTCGACATCGCCGCCACGCGTAGCCGCGAGGCCGGAGAGGTGATCAGCGCCTGAAGCGCAGCACGTCGTCCTTCAGCTCCTCCTCCTTCGCGGACCGTTTGAACATGTCCTCCACGGACTCGTTCTCGATGATCCGCGCCGGGCTGGGACGCAGGTAGACCTCCACCTGGGAGGAGAGAGCTCTGGGCACCACACCGACCATGTTGTAGTGGTACGGCGCACCGACCCTGTAGTCCTTGGCATCCAGGGGCAGGTCGTCGTCGAGGGGCTCCACCTTCCAGACACGCCCGTCGGCGGCCCGTACCTCGACCTCGGGGGGAACCCGGCGGATGATCCCCTCCTGGTCCAGGGCGATCCGGGTGATCCTGATCTTCAGCCACTGACGGTCGGGCGGGGTCGGGCGGGTGTTGGGGATGCTGTCGACGACCTCCACGTTCACCTGCCAGGACACATGCTTGAACGACGCGGTCTGACCGGCGGCGAAGGTGTGGATCTTGTCCGGGGGACGTGCCTCACGGTAGGTCGTGTAACCGTCCATGGTGGGAACGGCGATGGCGACCGCCAGGGCCAGCACCGCGCCGACCGCCCGCAACGCCGTACGGCCCGGCCTGGCCGGTGCCGGGTCGGCGGGTCCGGCGGCCCCGTCAGGCTCGGCGTCGTCGGCGGCCGGGGCGGCCGCGGGGACACCGGCAGTGGGAGCAGGGGACTCCTGGGTCATCCCCAGGGGCTGCATGGCGGGTACGGGCTGCCTGGGCGGCAGCGGGGCGGCGGGGACGGCGGGGAAGGGCTGCGTCGAGATCCCGGCGTGCTCCTCACGGACCGTCGGGGGCCAGACCTGCTGGTCGGGGAAGGTGCCACGGTCGGAGGCGAACCAGGAGGGGCCCACCGGGGGCTGTGCCTGGGGAGCCCGTACGGGCTGCGCCGGGGCGGCCGGCGCCTGACCGGGGTGAGCCGGGCCGGGCTGGGGGCCGGGGTGTGGGCCGGGCTGGGGTGACTCGGGCTGGGGCCCGCGGTGCGAGCCGGGCCGAGGATCGGAGTGAGACGGGCCGGGCTGCCCAGAGCCGGGCTGCCCAGGGCCGGAGTGGGCCGACATGGGCCGGGCCGGGCCGGGGTGAGGCGGGCCGGCCTGGGGCGGGATTGGGCGAGGCGTGCCTGGATGGGCCGGGGTGGGCTGGGCCCGCGGAGGGGCGGGCACAGCCGAGGGGGAGGGCGCCGGGGTGGAGGGCATGGCCGGGGAGGGTACGCCGGGGGCGGTGGGTGGCTGGGGCCAGGTTTCCTGGGCTCCCTGGGAAGGCCACGGGGCGCCCGATGGGGGGGCCGGAGGGTTCTGCGGGGAAACGCCCTGCCAGGGAGAGCCCTGATGGGGGGCGTCCTGCGGAGAGGCGTCCTGGCGGGGAGAGTCCGGCCAAGGGGCGTCCTGGCGGGGGGCGTCCTGGAAGAAGGAGTGCCGTCCGGATATATCCGGCTTTGGGGGGATCGAGTGAGGGGAGTCGGGCCAGGGGAAGCCCTGATGGACGGCCTCCTGCCCGGGAAGGCCCTGCCCGGAGACGTCTGGTCCGGGGAAATTCTGACGGGAGGCGTCCGGTCCTGGGAAGCCCTGGTGGGAGGCATCAGGCCTGGGGAGGTTCTGGTGGGGGGTGCTGGGGCGGAAGAAGTCCTGCCCGGGGGCGTCCTGCGGGGAGGCCGGGGGCGGGGTGGGCAGGCCGTACGGGGGGAGGGCGTGGGGCTCCTCCTCCGGAGCGGGCCGGCCGGGCTCCACCGGAGAGGACCAACCGGGCGTGGTTTCGTCTCCGGGATGCGGCGTGCCCGTCACTTCTTGTTCCCCAACGAGTAGATGTCCTTGGCTTCGGATACCAGCCGGGCCGCGCCCGCCTCGTCCAGGCCGAGGTCGATCTCCACCTCGGGCAGGGACGGCTCGACGATGAACCCGCGCACGGAGCTGACCACGATACGGGCTCCGGCCAGTTCGGAGACGGGCAGTTCGAAGACGGCGGGTCCGGTGGCCCACCAGCCGGGCTGGACGAAGAACTGCTTGATGGTCTGGGTCTCGGGCACCCGGTCGGTCGAGGTGTAACGCTTGCCGTCCGCCGTGAGGATCTCCAGCGAGACGATCTTCTGAGGCTCCCTGGTCGCCTGGGCCGCCAGGTCGACCACGAGGAAGATCCCGGTGGTCTTCGCGATCGCCGTCTTGCCGCCCAGTCCCGGCGCCTCGATCGTCTTGGCCGCGTGCACCGCCCTGGCCTGGACCCAGACACGTGAGGCCCGTACCTCGTCACCGACGCCGCCGGTCCAGGTGAGCGGGCCGCCACGGTCGTCGCGCGTGTAGGCGAAGGTCTGCGCCCACACCGCCGCCGCGGCGAAGGCGACCCCGACGAGCAGCCCGACCGGCCTGCGCCACCTGTTCGGCTGGGAGGGGGCACGGCGGCGTCCACGGGTGGGCGCGCCCGCGCGTTCGGGGGCGACGGTTCCCATCAGACGCCTTCCTTACGCTGGACCGGGAGGGTGACCTGCGCGGCGACGGTCGGCGGTCCTTTGGGGTCCTCGCTGACGAGCACCCAGCCGAGCTCGTGGCTGAAGCCCTCGTTGAACTCGAAGGTGCCCACGTCCAGTTTCACCTGCTGGGGGGCGCGCTGCCCGTCGGTCAGCTGGTACTTGATCACCACGGTCGAGGGGACGCCCGGGTGGAGCTGCTGGCTCGGGACGCCCTCGGCGGCGACGGAGGTCAGCGGGCCGTACGGGGTCTTGAGCTCGGGGGTCACCTTGAGCAGGCCCGCGCCGAACAGCAGGCCCCGCTGGGTGCCGGACCAGGGGGAGCCGACCGTGGTGGTCTTCTCGCCCTTGTTGGTGACCTTCATCACGACCTCAAGGAAGCGCTTGCCCTCCCCGCCGTACTCGTCAGGTTGGAAGGCGGTGCGCGATTCGACGAAGGTGGTCGTGAACTCACCCTGGTCGACGGTCGCGCCGGGGCCGAGCTGTTTGGGAGGCTCTTTGGGAGCCTCGGCGAGTCCACCGAAGGCCGCGGTGACTCCCAGACCGGTGGCCACCACCAGAGCGGCTACCGGGACCGCGACCGGGCGCCGTCGCGTGCTTTCGCCACCGGAGGGAGACGTCATGACAAAGGATGGTAATCGCTTACCTTCACCCCATCCGACTCATTCATCCCTTAAGCGGCGATGAACATGGGGAAAATGCAGCAGATTGACGGGAACGCTGCCCGAATCGGAGGTCCAACTCTTACGCTGTCTCCGAGGCGGCGAGAGCCCAATGGCGGAGGTTCCGTGGCGGACGTGCATCCCGAGCATGCGCAGCTCCAGGCGGACCGGATCTACCTGGGCTGGCAGTACGCCCTGCTGCACCCTGATCCGGGTCCGGCTCCCAGGCGGCCCTCCCCGGCGGACGGCGGGCCCGTGACCAACGACAGGGCCGACGCCGAGTGGATGCGCAGGGAGCGCCTCAACGAGGCCCTGATGACCCGCCCGATGAAGGTCTTCAGGGTGTTCATGACCGCGCTCGCGGTGCTGATCCTCGTCCTGGGCGTCACCGAGTTGCTGCGCTGGTCCTTCGCGGCGGCCGGGCTGGTGGCCTCCGGCGGGATCGCGGTCTTCTGCAGCTACGCGATCCGCCAGGGGAACCGGGCGGTCAAACACCGGATCCGCGAGCGTCAGGCGGTCGGCGACCGGCAGCGCGAGGAACGTGACAGGGAGCTGTTCCAGGCCCAGGAGGAGCACGCCGTGCGCTACCGGGAGTGGGCCGAGCGCAAGGAACTCCACGATCGCCAGCTCACCTGGTACGCCGTGACCGTGCCCGACGAGATCGACCGCATCGACGTCGCGGGCGGCACGCTGCCCGGCTGGTCGGCGTTGATCACCCTGCTCGGGGCGACCCGCCTGTACAGCGGCGGCCACCTGACCGTGCTCGACCTGTCCGAGGGCGCGATCGCCAAGGACCTGATAGAGCTGGCGCGCAGGGGCGGCGACGATCCGCTGGTGTGGGTGCTGCCCGGCGACCTGCCCCGGCTCGACCTGGGTGCGACGCTGCCGCCAGAGGCCTTCGCCGACGTGCTCGCCCACGTGGTGAGCGTCAGCGAGGAGCACCCGAGGGACCTGTCGTTCGACAACGCGATCCTGGAGCGCGTCCTTGAGGTCCTCGGCGAGAACGCCACGATCAACCAGGTCACCGCGGCCCTGCGCGCCCTGGCCCAGGTCGGCGACCCGCGTGAGGACCTCCTGACCGGCCTGATCACCGCGACCCAGCTCGAACGCATCGGCACGCTGTTCGGCCGCGGCGTCAGCGACCGGGTGGTGATCGAGCGCGCCTGGGCCCTCGAATCACAGCTGCGCAAGCTGGAGACGCTCGGCTCGGAGGCCGTACGGCTGCCGCCCGCGCGGTTGCGGGTGGTCTCCATGGACCGGCAGGCCGGGGTGCTCGGCAACCGGGTCCTGGGCACCTACGTCGCCACCGCGCTCACCCACATCCTGCGCCAGTCACCCGCCTCGGAACGGCCGTGGTACCACACGATCATCGTCGCCGGGGCGGACAAGCTCCGCGGTGACGTGCTCGACCGGCTGATGGACGCCTGTGAGACCTCGCGGACCGGCCTGGTGCTCACCTACCGCGCGCTCACCCCGACCGTGCGGGAGCGCCTCGGGCGGGGCCACGCCGCGGTGGCGTTCATGCGCCTGGGCAACGCCGAGGACGCCAGGATCGCCAGCGAGCACGTCGGCACCGAGCACCGCCTCGAAATCGCCCAGCTCACCGAGACGATCAGCGCCGCGGGCGCCGGGCTCGACGGCGGTTACGTCTCGACCGTCGGCCACCCCGACGCGGGCGAGGACGACCGCGACGTCAGGGGCACCGATCTCAAGGAGGACATAACCTCCTCGACGGAGTGGGGCCGTCAGGCGAGCAAGGCCATGGGGGAGACCGAACGGGTCCTGCACCGCTCGCGGGAGTTCCTCGTCGAACCCCACCAGCTCCAGCAGCTTCCCACCACGTCGGTCATCGTCACCGACGCCACCGCCCATGGCCGCAGGGTCCGTCTCGCCGACGCCAACCCGGCCATCCTCACCTTCCCCAAGACCACCCTCGGGGAGTTCGACGAGATCAAGGAGGCGGTGCTGGAACGCGCCGAGGAGACACGGCGCCACGAGCCGACCCCCTTCGAGAGCGCCCCACCCAACCTCGGGCCGCCTCCGGCGAGGCTCGACTGGCGTAGGCGGCAATGAACCGTCCCCTCGCGGTAACGACCTGGTCAATGCGGAGGTGTGATCACCCGGGGAGGGCCGACCTTGGTTGCCGGGGTGCCCCCGGCCCCGGGTTCGCCGTGCCGTACGGCGGAGCGATCCGTGAAGCGCCGACCCCTCCGGCCTGAGGCCGGGTCCCCCGGGTGGAGAACAAATGCAACCGAGTGTGTCCCGTCCCCCCAGCCAGCTGGCCGGTCCCTGGTACCGGATCCAGGCCATCACGGCCCCCTCCCGTAGTTCGTCGGCGGAGTGGGACTTCGTCACCGTGCTGCCCGCCGTACTGTCGGCGGCGCAGCGCAACCGGCCCTTCGTGGTCGGGTGGCTCTCCCGGGGAGCGGGCGCCCCGCTCGAACTCATCACCAACGCGGGGCCGCTCAACCCGCCCAGATCGCCCCGCAGGGCCGTCACCGAGCCCGACCAGGCCCCGGCGGGCCCGGAGCCGCTGCTGTTCCCCAGCGGCGCGCGAGGAGTGCGCATCGGCGACGAGTGGCTGAGCGACCTGTCGGACCTGGCCTGGACCGTCTGTCCCGGCCGCCAGGCCCCACCGCTCGGCGGACGCCGCGAACCGGACGCCGACGAGGTCAAACGGCCCACGCTCTTCGAGTCGACGCTGGTCACGCTCATGTCCCGGCCCTTCGCCTGGCTGGTCGTCGCCGAGCGGACCGACCTGCTGGACACCGAGGTGGCCCACCTGCGCACCCAGCTCAACGTGCTCAGGCAGTACGGCGACGCCTCGGAACGCTCCCGCTACGACGCCGAACGCGCCGAACGGCGCATGCAGGAGCTGGACGCCTTCCGCGAGGCCGGGCTGTGGAGCGTGCGGGTGCTCGCCGGGGCCTCCGGACCCGAGGAACTGCGCCAGATCGCCCCGGTGCTGGTCGGGTCCGCCGAGATGAGCCACCACCCCTACCGGCTGCGCAGCGCCCTGGACGGCCCCGTGCACGGCTTCGCCGAGGCGCTCTCGGTCACCCTGCAGGACCCGGCCGACGGCACCGCGGCGCCGTTCGCGGCCACCGCGGGAGCGCTGGCCGCCCTGGCGGGACTGCCGCGCAGGGAGGTGCCGGGGGTCAGGGTGCTCGACGCGGGCTTCTTCGACGTGACCAGCGAGGCGGACATCTCCCCCGGCGCGCCGACCGTCGGCCTCGGGGCGATCCTGGACGGCCAGGACAGGGCGGTCGGCTCGTTCAGGGTGCCGCTGACCACTCTGAACCGGCACGCCTTCGTCACCGGCGCCACCGGTTCCGGCAAGTCGCAGACCGTCAGGCACCTGCTCGAACAGCTCACCGGGGAGGGCATCCCCTGGCTGGCCATCGAACCCGCCAAGTCCGAGTACGCCGCGATGGGCGGCCGGGTCGAACACCTCGCCCCGGTCACCGTGATCAACCCCTCGGCGCCCGACAGCGTGCCCTTCAGCGTCAACCCGCTCGCCCCCGAACCCGGCTACCCCGTGCAGGCGCACATCGACATGGTCCGTGCGCTGTTCATGGCCGCCTTCGACGCCGAGGAGCCGTTCCCGCAGATCATGTCGCTGGCGCTGCAGCGGGTCTACGAGACCAACGGCTGGGACGTGGTCACCGGGTGGGCGGCCCCCGGCGCGGCCGTGCGGCCCGCCGTACCGACCCTTGAGCAGTTGCAGCAGCACGCCATGGACGTGATCCAGGAGATCGGCTACGGCAGGGAGGTCCAGGCCGACGTCGAGGGCTTCATCTCCCTGCGGCTGCGGTCGTTGCGGGTCGGCTCAGCAGGGCGCTTCTTCGAGGGCGGTCATCCGGCCGACATCGGCGACCTGCTGCGGCGCAACGTGGTGCTGGCCATCGAGGACGTGGCCAACGACGAGGACAAGGCGTTCCTGATGGGCACGCTGATCATCCGGATCGTCGAACACCTGCGGATGCGGGCCAGGAAGGAGCGCGGCGGCGGTCTGCGGCACGTCATCGTGATCGAGGAGGCGCACCGGCTGCTGCGCGACCGGGGCGCCGGACGGGCCAGCACCCACGCCGTCGAACTGCTCGCGGGCATGCTCGCCGAGATCCGCGCCTACGGCGAGGGCATCGTGGTCGCCGAGCAGATCCCCACCAAACTCGTCTCCGACGTGGTGAAGAACACCGCGCTGAAGGTGGTGCACCGCCTGCCCGCCGAGGACGACCGTCAGCTCGTCGGGGCCGCGATGAACCTCAGCGAGGAACAGTCCAGGCAGGTCGTCTCCCTCCAGCCGGGCGTCGCCGCGATCTTCGCCGACGGGATGGACCGGCCGTTGCGCGTGCAGGTGCCGCTGGGGGAGGACCGCGAACGGCAGTTGCCCGACGTCACGCCGCCGATCTGCGGGCGCCGCTCGGCCGCCTGCGGCAGGGAGTGCAGGACGGGACGCGCCTGCACCCTCGTCGAACTGCGCGAGGCCGACCTGCTCGCCGACGCCCCGGAATGGGCCTGGCTGCGGATCTGGACCGACACGCTGGTGCTGGCCTTCTGCGCCAACCGTCCCGCGCCCGGGGTGCCCAGGGCCCTGGCCGACATGTGGGACGAACCACCGCCCAGGAGACGCGAGTGCATGCTGGCCACGGCCGTCGAACGCAGCGTCGGGCGCAGGGCCTGGTCGCTGCGGACCATCGGTGACCCGGCGAAACTGACCGAACAGGTCGCGGTGGCGGCCACCCGGCTGCTCGGCCCCGACAGGGAGCCCGGCGAACGCCCCGGACCCGCGTGGGTCATCCCGCAGGTCCGCTGGTTGCACGAGGTGGACAAACTCTTCCCGTACGGCCGGCCCGCCCCCAACCCGCGCGGCGCCGCCCCGGTCATGGAGTACGCCCTGTTCAGTCGCCAGCACAACGGCACCGAACTGCTCGGCCACCGGGCCAAGGCACTGCGCCACCACCCGCTGTCCATGGAGGTCGAACGCAACAGGGCACTGGCCTGGCGGGTCATCCTCGGCGACGACGAGCACGAAGGGGTCGAACGGGACATCCTCACCGTGACGATCGGTATCGACCCCGCCGAACGGCTACGCCATGTGGCGCAGACCATGGGGGCGGGATGGTTGGAGAGCGTGCTGTCGTGGCCACGGCGCTTCGTGCTGCCCTTCGACGCGGCCTCGGCGGAGAGCGCGGAACTGGCCTTCAGCGAGTGATGCGGCCCGTGACGGGGAACGCGTTCCCCAGGAGGTTTCCAGGGGTGCCTCCAGGGTGGTTTCCCCAGGTCAATCCGTAATATCGGACAGGTGGCGACCACCTGCTTCGAATAGGGATACGACGGTGCCGCCACCCAACCACGGCTAGGATCGGCGGCATGAACGATTCGGCTATCCCGGGCTTTCCGGCTGCCGGATCGTCCTGCGACGGGTCGCTACGCGAGGAGACGGCATGACTCAGCTTCCGCTGCGGGCGCAGCTCGCGAGCGCTCTCGGCCGGACGGCCGCGACCCTGTCCAGGGCGACGGGCAGAGGCGACGGATCAGTGATCGGCGGACGGATCGGCCTGGCGCTGGAACCCGACCTGCTGCGCAAGCTCGCGCAGGACCGCAAGCTCGCGCTGGTCAGCGCGACCAACGGCAAGACGACCACCACCCGGCTGATCACCTCGGCGCTGCAGGAGCTCGGCGAGGTCGCGACCAACGCCTTCGGCGCCAACATGCCCGCCGGGCACGTCTCGGCGCTGTCCTCGGCCAAGCACGCCCCCTACGGCGTCCTGGAGGTCGACGAGAAGTACCTCCCCGAGGTGATCGACACCACCGGTGCCGGGGTGGTCGTCCTGATGAACCTCAGCCGCGACCAGATGGACCGGGCGGGTGAGATCTGGCTGCTCGCCCAGAAGTGGCGGCGGGCGCTGGCGAACAGGCCGGTCCACGTGATCGCCAACGCCGACGACCCCCTGGTGACCTGGGGCGCCTCGACCGTTCCCGGCGTGACCTGGGTCTCCGCGGGGCAGCCGTGGAAGGAAGACTCCTGGTGCTGCCCCGAGTGCGGCGGCCCGCTCGACCGCAAGGGCATGGACTACGTCCCGCCGGGCAGCGCGGCCCCCGGCCCCGTCCCGGCCGCCGCCCACGGCGGGATCGTCTCCCGCGCCGCCGAGAACGACTGGGCCTGCCGCGAGTGCGCCTTCCGGCGCCCCCAGCCGAGCTGGTTCCTCGACGACGACGCGGTGATCGACCCGCGCGGGCAGCGCTGGGTGCTGGACATCCAGCTTCCCGGCCGGGCGAACCGGGCCAACGCCGTGATCGCCCTGGCCACCGCGGAGGCCTTCGGCCTTCCGATCCAGCGGGCGCTGCCCCGGCTGCGCGAGGTCACCTCCGTCGCGGGCCGCTACACGGTCGTCCAGCGCGACGGCAGGCACGCCCGGCTGCTGCTGGCCAAGAACCCGGCGGGCTGGCTTGAGGCGTTCGACGTCCTGGACCGCTCCCTGCCGGTGATCCTCTCGGTGAACGCCCAGGGCCCCGACGGCCGCGACACCTCCTGGCTGTGGGACGTGGACTACCGCGTGCTGCGCGGCGGCCCTGTCTACGTCACCGGGGAACGCAGACTCGACCTGGCCCTCAGGCTGGACATCGCGGGCGTGCCGTTCCAGCTGACGAACTCCTTCGAGGAGGCGCTGGCCCTCCAGCCGCCCGGCAAGGTAGACGTGATCGCCAACTACACCGCCTTCCAGCAGATCCGATCGGAGTTCGGTCGTGCCGTCTGACAGCATCCTGCGAATCGTCTGGATCTACCCGGACCTGCTGAGCACCTACGGTGACCAGGGCAACGTGCTGGTCCTCGAACAGCGCGCCCAGCGCCGTGGCATCCCGGTCGAGACCTACCACGTGCGCTCGGCCGACCCGGTGCCCGAGGGCGGCGACATCTACCTCATCGGCGGCGGCGAGGACCGCCCGCAGATCCTGGCCGCCGAACGGCTGCGCAGGGACGGCGGGCTGCACCGCGCCATCGCCCGCGGAGCCTGCCTGCTGGCCGTCTGCGCCGGCTACCAGATCATGGGCACCACGTTCGGCGGCGAGGAGGGACAGCCGGTCGACGGCCTCGGCCTGATCGACATCTCCAGCGGACGCGGCACCGCCCGCGCCGTCGGCGAACTGGCGGGCGAGGCCGACTCCGTGCTCGGCATCCCGACGCTGACCGGCTTCGAGAACCACATGGGTGTCACCCGCCTCGGCCCCGGCGTACGGCCACTGGCCCGCACGACCGTCGGCACGGGAAACGGCGACGGAACCGAGGGCTGCCACGTCGGCAAGGTCGTGGGAACCTACCTGCACGGCCCCGCGCTGGCCCGCAACCCCGGCCTGGCCGACCTGCTGCTGACCTGGGCCGTCGGATTCCAGCTCCCGCCGCTCGACGACACCTGGTTCGACCAGCTCCGCAGGGAGCGGCTGACGGCCGTACTGCCCGGCTGAACGGCACGTGACGTACGGCCCCGTCCTCGCGGCGGGGCCGTACGCGTGAGGACCGTCAGTAGACGAGGGCCTGGACCCCCTCGCCGAGCACCTCCTCGACGAAGGTCGAGGCGCCCGCGATGCGCACACCCTCGATCACGTCGTCGACCGTGATGTTCCGCCTGGCCGCGCACTGCGTGCACAGCGTCATCCGGCCGCTCGCCAGGACCACGTCGACCAGGTCGCCGAGCTGGGCGGCGTGCGGAAGGGCGAACTCCTTGGCGCGTCCGGGGAGGGCGAACCACGAGGCCTCCCCCGTCAGCCAGAGCGAGACCGGGACCCCGCTCGCCAGTGCCGCCGCCGCGACTGTGAACGCCTGGTTGCATCGCTCGGGCGCGTCCGCGCCGGCGGTCACCTTGATCACCAGTGATCGTGCCATACCCCGAAGCCTATGAGGCCGGTGTCGCGGGCGCGAGCCGTACCGGGGCGGCTCTAGGCTCGGATGCATGGACGTTCCCGAACTGCACTCCGCCCTTGAGCCGATCGCCTTTCTCCTGGGCCGGTGGGAAGGTGCCGGGGTTGGTGGATATCCGACGATCGAGAGCTTCAACTTCGGCCAGGAGATCGTCTTCGGTCACAACGGCAAGCCGTTCCTGACCTATGAGAGCCGGACGTGGCTGCTGGACAAGGAAGGCAACAAGGTACGGCCGCTGGGCACGGAGACCGGCTTCTGGCGTGCCCTGCCCGAGCGCAGACTTGAGGTGTGCCTGTCGCACCCGACCGGCATCGTGGAGATCTACGTCGGCGAGGTCGTCTTCCACAAGATCGAGTTGCAGACCGACGTGGTCGCCCGCACCGCGACCGCCAAGGAGTACACCGCGGGCCACCGCCTCTACGGCCTGGTCAACGGCAACCTGATGTGGGCCTACGACATGGCCGCCATGGGCGAACCCCTCCAGTCCCACCTGTCGGCGGAGCTGAAGAAGGTGTAGCTGTGCCTCTTTGCTCCGCCTTCGGCGTCGCGGGCTTGGGCGCCTCTGAGTCGGCGCTTTCCCTCGTCACTCCGTCGCTGCGCTCCTGCGTTCCTCAGTCCAAGCACCGACGCGCCCAAGCCGAAACTCCTCACTCCTGAAGCCGGGTTCCGGTGAATAGGAGGAGGACTAGGGCGCTTAGGGCCAGGAGGGACTGGCCGGTCAGGTTCAGGGGGGTCGTGTCGCCTTCCAGGGACAGCAGGACGAAGCCGCCCCAGACGTAGGTCAGCAGCGCGCCACCGGCCAGGTGGAGCCGGTGTGCCGGGCCCCATCCCGTACGGCGTGACCAGCGGGAGACCGTGACGGCGGAGACGGCCGGCAGACCGGACGCCAGAGCGACCCCCGGCCAGTCCTCCGTCCCGACGAAGAACAGGCCGGAGGCGGCGAAGGCCGCGAGACCGACCAGCCACGGGCGGGGAGCGGCGCCGGGAACCGGGGGACGCGGACGGCGGCCGAGGGCGAAGGCCGTACCGGCCAGG
Source organism: Streptosporangium sp. NPDC020145 (assembly GCF_040631275.1). Classification (NCBI taxonomy): domain Bacteria; kingdom Bacillati; phylum Actinomycetota; class Actinomycetes; order Streptosporangiales; family Streptosporangiaceae; genus Streptosporangium; species Streptosporangium sp. NPDC020145. The sequence goes on from NZ_JBEXZT010000021.1 coordinate 41,812, forward strand.
AGGACGACCACGACGGCGGCGCCGATCCGCCGTGGGGCGGGGGCGACGAACCCGCCCTCGGCGAGCATGCTCTGGAAGACGACGAGCGAGCCGAGGACGAACAGGACACCGGTGACGGCCAGGCCGGGCAGGCCGAGCCAGGGGACGGTGCTCCGGCGGGGTGTCAGGGCCTCGGCGAGAGCGATCGGCACACCGATGCTCCATATCACGTGACCGCCGACGAAGCTCAGCGCGTAGTGGGCGCTGACGCCCAGCCACGGGACCGGCGTGACGCTCTGGAAGTCGTGTCCCTCGAACGACGGGTTGAACAGCGACTGGTCGATCAGGCACGCCTCAAGCACGCCGTACGCCGCCGCCAGGAGGATCATCGTGGGCCAGCCACGTCCGGTACGGCGGGCGGCCTCCCTGATCAGGAGGGCGCCGCCGCCGTACATCGGGGCGAGCACGAGCAGGCCGCCGATGTCGGCCACCGGGACGTTGCCGAGCAGGTATTCGGCGACCAGCGGTGCCAGGAGGAACAGTCCGACGGCGGGTGCCAGCCGCCGTGTCACGCCCTCTCGTGTCCGAGGCGCGCCCTGCCGAGTCACGTGGGAATCCCGCGTCACGTCTGGGCCCCGCTTCGCGTGGCGGCGAGCATCAGGCCGCCCAGGGCGGCCAGGGCGAGGTTCGCGAACAGTTCGTAGCCGGTCAGGAAGTCCAGACGTCCGACGATCACCCGGTCGAAGAAGTTGAGGAAGAAGTTCATGAAGGGCTGGACGGCCACCCGGTCGATGGCCCCGCTGACCCCTTCCAGGAGGAAGAACAGCCCCAGGATTCTGGTGAGTTCGCGCATGTCTGAACGCTAGGAATCCCGGGCCACCTCGCGGATCGGTCGTCGGGATGCTCCACGCCGACGGACGTCTCCCCGGCCGGGCCCGGCGCGCGACGAAGGTGTTCGTCCCGGCGACTTTGGTATCGAGGGGGGCCGGGGCGGAGACGGGCGACCCTAGGCTCGTTGGGGATGGACGAATCGACGACCGCGCCGAGGCGTGGACCGCACGACTGGCTGGTCGACGCCTGCCTGTTCCTGGTGGCGGTGCTCTCCGGGCTGATCCTGGCGGGGCTGCGCCTCGACACCTTTCCGAGACCGCCCAAGTGGCTGTTCGACCTCGACCAGGTGACCGCCGTGGTCGGCTGCGCCGCGCTGTGGCTGCGCCGTGGCCGGCCGACGGAGCTGGCCGTCGTGCTGATCGTGCTCTCGACGTTCTCCGAGCTGATCACGGGGGCGGTGCTGATCGCGCTGTTCACGGTCGCGGTGCACCGCCCGCCGAGGACCACGATGATCGTCTCCGTGGCGGGCCTGGTCGCGGGCGTCGTCTACGTGCTGCTGCGGCCCGAGCCGGACATGCCCCGGCTGGCGCTGTGGGTCATGGGAGGCGCGATCCAGGGGGCCGTGGTCGGCTGGGGCCTGTACGTCCACCACCGGCGCAAACTCGCCGCCGCGATGCGGGAACGGGCGGCCCGGATGGAGACCGAGGCGCGTCTGCGGGCGGAACAAGCCGGTCAGGAGGCCCGTACGGCGATCGCCAGGGAGATCCACGACGTTCTCGGGCACCGTCTCTCACTGCTGAGCGTGCACGCCGGGGCCCTCGAATACCATCCCGACGCCCCGAGCGAGGAGATCGCCCACGCGGCCAGGGTGATCAGGGAGAGCGCCCACCAGGCGTTGCAGGACCTGCGTGAGGTCATCGGGGTGCTGCGCGCTCCGGTCGGGGAACTGCCCCAGCCGACCTACGCCGACCTCAGGCAGCTGGTCGCCGAGTCCGACCGGGCCGGGATGCGGGTGACCATGGTCGAGGAGCACACCGGGACCGTGCCCGACCGGCTCGGCCGTACCACCTATCGGATCGTGCAGGAGGCGCTGACCAACGTGCGCAGGCACGCGCGGGGGGCGCCGGTGCGGGTGTCGATCGCGGGGGCGCCGGGGGCGGAGCTGGTCGTCGAGATCGTCAACGACGCCGGACCGGCCGGGGCCGCCGGATTTTCTGGAGCCCGGCCGGGGCGGGGGCTGATCGGCCTGGCGGAGCGGGTCGCGCTGGTCGAGGGACGCCTGGAGTACGGTCCCACGACGTCGGGAGGCTGGCGTCTGGGGGCCCGGCTTCCCTGGCCGGAGTGAAGCGGTGCCGACGTCCGGGTGGGGCGAGCCGAGGGCGGCCGACGCGGCGGGAGTCCGAGGCGCGGCCCTGCGGGAGGGCGAGTTGGGGTGCTGTGGTGCGGTCCTGGGAGGGGCGAGTTGGGGCTGTGGTGCGGTCCTGCGGGAGGGGCGGGGGAATACCATCACGGGCATGAGCACTCCTTTCACCCCTGATGTGGTCGAGGCGATCAAGCGCCACATGAACGACGACCACGCCGACGACTCGCTGCTGATCTGCCGGGCCCTGGGCGGCCGGCCCGAGGCGACCAGCGCGGTCACGTCGGGGGTGGACGCCGAGGCGATCGAGTTCCTCGCGACGGTCGAGGGGCGGGAGGTCACGGTCAGGGTGCCGTGGAGCACGACGCTGACCGAGCGCGCCCAGGTCCGCACGGAGGTCGTCAGGCTGTACCGGGAGGCGTGCGCCGCCCTCGGAGTCCCGGCCCGCGGCGAGCACTGAGACGCGGGGGGAATCGGAGCCGCTCCTCGGACGGGGCCCTGGGAAGCGCGGGGACGCTCTTCGGGAGCGTCCCGGGGGCTCCTTGGGAGACGCGGGGAGACCGGGAAAGGCTCGGGGACATTGAGAGGCGCCGGGCTTCGGAAGCGGGGGCCGAAGGAACCGGGCCGGAAAAGGGAAGAACCCCGGGTCTGTTCCTCCCGTGGGTGGGAGGGCCAAGGGGACCAAAGGCGGGAGAGCACTCCCACCACCCTGGCGGACCCGGGGTTCCGGTGATTGCCGTGAATTCGCCGAACGTCACCAGACGTCCGGACGGAGTCCGGAAGCTGGGGCGTCCTAGCGGACAGCCACCTCGCTAGCCCTATGATCAACCATCGTTCGGACCACCTCCTTTCAGCGTGCTTGTACGTTATGAAATCTCCGCAGCCAGGGCAAACGATTATTTTCGCCCGGTTGTCCCCGCCCCCTCGGACACGCCCTGACCTCGGAGGAAGGGCCTCGAAGGCGGCGTGCCGCGAACGGTCTCCGTACCGGGTGGGGCGGGTCCGGTGGGACGGAGGCGCCGGGGAGGGCTTCGGTGTCCGGGGGCGGCCCACGGGCGGGCACGCCCTCCCGCGCTCTGACCGCAAATAGATCTCTTTTTCGTCACATGGCCTGATTTATCCCGCTTGGAACGGTCCTTCCTGGCACTCTGGTCGCGCCGCCTCACGATCTTCGTGTCCATCCCCCTCTTTCTATGGAGTCTCCACTCATGCGATCGAAGACGCCTGCCGCGCTCTTGGGCGCCGTTGTCCTTCTGGTGGGTCTGTCGAGCGTCACCACCGCCTCGGCGGCCACCTCGGCCGCTGCTCCGACGACCTTCTGTGTCAACAAGACCACGAAGGTCGTCCGCGCGCTCACGAGGTGCAACCCGAAGACCGAGCGGGTGCTGACCCTCCAGGAGGCCCAGCAGGGCATCGCCTCCCAGGGACCGGCCGGCCCGCGTGGCCCGCAGGGCCCCCAGGGTGAGCGGGGAGTCGCCGGCCCGCAGGGTCCCCAGGGCGAGCGGGGCGCCACCGGTCAGCGGGGCCCCCAGGGCGAGCGGGGCGCCGCAGGTCAGCAGGGGCCGCGAGGCGAGACGGGCAAGACCGGACCCCAGGGTCCCGAGGGCTCGACCGGGCCTCAGGGCCCCGAGGGTCCGGCCGGGCCGCAGGGCCCCGCCGGTCAGGGCGGCGGCCTGCCCGAGGTCTACGCCTACAAGGTCGGTCCCGTCTGGACGACCTGCACGCTGCTGGACGGCTACACGATCGCCGCCTACGACTGCAAGGTCACCAGGGCGCCGGGAAGGACCCCGAGGACCGCCGCGTCGCCGAGCTCGTCTCCCTCGGCCTCCTGATCGTCCGGCGGTAGGGGCGACCACCACCGGACATGTTCGAGGGGCCGCCGTCCGTGGGGCGGCGGCCCCTGGTGTTCGCGGGACCTCGGAGCCCGTGGGCCCGGACCCGGGGGCCGGGGTCCCGCCAGGTCTCTCCCGTGCCGTGAGACCGGTCCCCTCCGGGGCGGTGACGGTTGCCCGTCCAACCGGATGTCCGTCGGCCGGTCGTTAGCATGAACCAGGTGATTACCGATCAAGCAGGACGGCGGGGCCGGCTGGCCTGGCTTGACGCCATACGAGGGTTCGCGGCGCTGGCGGTGGTCTTCGAACACGTGCTGTCGCCGCTGCTGCCCGAGATCCGCTTTCCTTTCAAGGAGACCTTCGAGCCCGGGTGGTACGGGGTCATGGTGTTCTTCCTGGTGAGCGGCTACATCGTGCCGGCTTCGCTGGAGCGGCGGGGTGACCTGCGGGCCTTCTGGATCTCCCGGGTCTTCCGGCTCTACCCGATGCTGGGCGTCTGCGCGGTGGGGGTGGCGCTGCTGATCGCCGCGGGATGGGACGGCCTGCACCCCTGGTGGGGGAGCCGTCCCCTGTCGCTGACGCTGGGCCATCTGACGATGCTGCAGGACCTGCTGTACATGCCGAACACGGTCAACGTGATGTGGACGCTCTCCTACGAGATGGCCTTCTACCTGCTGCTGAGCTCGATGTTCACCCTCGGGGTGAACCGGGCGAGCCGTACGGCCGCGCTCGGGTTCGCCGTGGCGGCCGTGCTGGGGGCGGGCGTGCTGCCGACCAAGCTGCTCTCGTACGGCGACGGGACGCGGATGCTGACGGTCACACTGACGGTGGTCGCGCTGGTGGTGGTCGGAACGGCCATGACGCTCATGGGGCCCCTCGCGGTGCGGCGGGCGGGCGCCGTCGCGGCCGGGGGCACCGTGCTGGTGCTGCTGGCGGTCAACCAGGAGTATCCCGGCACCTGGCAGGGGCTGCTGATCCTGGCCACGATGTTCTCCGGCACCGTGCTGTATCGGGCGGAACAGGGCGAGATCACCTGGGCGCGGGCCGGTTGGGTGCTCCTGGTTCCGGCGGCCGGGATCTGGCTGACGAGGGACACGCCCGGCCTGTGGCTGGCGCTGGTCGCGGCCTGGCTGACCTTCGCCGTGGGGATGGCGCTGCGCGACCGTGAGCTGCCCCGGGTGCTGCCCTGGCTCGGGCTGGTCAGCTACTCGGTCTATCTGCTCCATCCGCTGCTGTTGAAGGTGGTCCAGATGACCTGGCCGGAGCCACTGGCCGTACCGCTCGGGGCTCGGCTGGTCGCGCTGGTCGGCCTGGTCGGGGTGCTGCTCGGGATCAGTGCGCTGACCTGGCGTTTCGTCGAGGCGCCCGCGCAGCGGCTGGGCAGGCGCCTGGTGAGGGGCTCCTCAACGGCCGTCCCTCCGCGTCCAGCCGAGGACGCGCTCCGTCAGGGCTGAGGGATCCGCACCGCCGTCGAAGGCCGTCGGGACGAGCGCGCGGGCCTGGGCCGCGTCCTCCGTCGCCTCGTCGATCCGGTTCCGGGGCCGGTTCCCGGCCGTCGGACGGTCGAGCCGTACGGTGTCGGGGCAGTCGAGCAGCGCCCAGTGGGCCGGGGTGCTCCAGCGGGTGCCGGGGACCAAGTCCTCGGGGGAGGGGACCGGGGCAGCCTAACCTGCGGGAAACCGTGCGTGGTGGGCGATTTGTTGGTGTTTGTGGCGACCCCAGTAGGGCTGGTCTGCTCGTAGACTCTGTGCATGGCCGAGACGTCATGGCATGAGCAACTGCGGGCGCACGGTTACCGGATCACCCCGCAGCGCCAGCTGGTGCTTGAGGCGGTCAAGGCCCTTGAGCACGCCACCCCGGAGGAGATCTGCGGCAAGGTGCGGGAGACCGCCCGCGGGGTCAACATCTCAACCGTCTACCGCACGCTCGAACTCCTCGAAGAGCTCGGCATGGTCACCCACAACCATCTCGGGCACGGCGCGCCGACCTACCACCTGGCCGAGGACGCCGACCACGTCCACCTGGTCTGCCACGACTGCGGGGAGCTCAACGAGATCCGCCCCGAGCTGGTCGACGACTTCGTGACCAAGCTGGACGAGGAGTTCGGCTTCGCCGTCAACGTGCACCATCTCACGGTCTTCGGCCGCTGCAGGAAGTGTCGCTGAGGCCTCGTAGGCTTGGAGCCATGCGAAGCCCTCTGCTGGACACCCCGGGCGCGGTCGCGGCCGAGGCCCCCGACGCCGGCGTTGCCGGACACTACGGCGACCCGTTCGCCGAGCAGCGCGCCCTCCTCGCCGGAGAGGCGATGGTCGACCGGAGCAACCGTGAGGTCGTCCGGATCTCCGGCCCCGACAGGCTGAGCTGGCTCAACAGCCTGAGCTCGCAGAAACTCGACGACCTCAAACCCGGTCAACCGACCCAGACGCTGTTCCTGGACGCCCAGGGCAGGGTCGAGCACCACCTCACGCTCGTCGACGACGGCGAGGCCGTGTGGGGGCACGTCGAGCCGGGCACCGGGGCCGACCTCGTCGCCTTCCTCGACAAGATGCGCTTCATGCTCAGGGTCGAGGTGGCCGACGTCACGGCCGAATACGCCGTGGTCTCCGTCGCCGACGCCAGCCGCGTCACCCCGCCGGAGGGGACGATCGTCATCGGCGACGACCTGCTCCTGCCGCGTGACCTGCTGGCCGAGCGCCTCGGCGGCATGCGCCCGGCCGGGCTGTGGGCCTACGAGGCGCTGCGCATCGAGGAGCACAGCCCCCGGCTCGGCTTCGAGACCGACCACAAGACCATCCCCCACGAGGTCGGCTGGATCGGTACGGCCCTGCACCTGAGCAAGGGCTGCTACAAGGGTCAGGAGACCGTCGCCCGGGTCCACAACCTCGGGCATCCGCCCCGCCGTCTGGTCTTCCTGCACCTCGACGGCAGCGCCGACATCCTGCCCGGGCACGGCACCCCCGTTCTCAACGGGGGCGAGGAGGTCGGCTTCGTGGGCAGCTCGGCCCGTCACCACGAGCTCGGCCCGATCGCGCTGGCCGTGGTCAAGCGGACCGTCCCGGTCGAGGTCCCCCTTGAGGCGGGCGGGGTCGCGGCCTCCCAGGAGGTCGTCGTGCCGCCAGACGCGGGCCGCAACGTCCAGATCGACCCGGCGCTGCGCCGCCGCATCCGCTGAGCGGATCCGCGCGCCGTGCCCTCGACGGGGTACGGCGCGCGGGCCCGGCGGGAATCAGCCCTTGGTCCAGATGGCGGTGTAGGCGCCGCCCTCGGTGTCGAGCAGAGTGGGCAGGAAGCCCTTGCCCTTCAGCTCGTCGAAGCGCTTCTGGTAACCGCTGGGGGTCATGCCCGTGTACTCGTACCAGGCGGAGCCGGAGTCCTTGACCCAGACGCTCGTGTAGGACTCGTCGGGGCCGACGGTGACCAGCGAGGGCCGTTCGCCCTTCTTGGTCCTGGCGAGGAACTCCGCGTGGTGCTCGTCGAAGGACTTGCCGACGGTGACGGACCAGGGCTGCGAGCCCTGCGTCCAGACGGCGGCGTAGCGCGGGTCGTCGGCGGTGCCGTAGGCGTTGGCCGCGGTGAGCACGTAGCCCCGCTTGGCGGCGTCGGCGTTGGCGGCCGTGAACTGGCCGGTGGTGAGGTTGTGCTTGGCGAAGAACTTGCCCGGGACCTTCTCGAAGATCGCGGCGAAGACGGCGTCGTTCCCCGAGCCGGTGGCGCTCACCGAGGTCGGGCGGTACCCCTGGGAGAGGTAGCTGTCGAACCTCTTCTGGTAACCGCTCGCCGACATGCCCTGGATCATCGCCCAGGCCGGGCCGGACCGCTTGACCCAGACGGCGCCGTAACGCGGTGCGGACGCGTCGTCGACCGTGAAGGTGATCGGCCGGTAGCCCTGGCCACGCAGCGTGTTGAAGCGTTCGGTCTGCTGCTGGCCGGTGACGCCGTGGTAGGCGCTGAACGCGGGCGCGGCCTGGGCGCCGGTCTGGGTGCTGACCTGGGCGTTGGCCGCCGATCCGGCGGTGGTGACCAGGGCGGCGGTGGCGACGGACGCGACGGCGATGGACGCGAAGATGCGCATGACCCTCCCCAAGGGTGCGACTTTTCGGGTGTTTCATCACGGATGAACGGATTCATCGCGGACAAGCGGTTACCCTAGCGGATCATCGCGGTCGGTGATCGTGGTATCGGTCAGGGAATCAGACCTCCAGGATCAGGGTGATCGGGCCGTCGTTGGTCAGGGAGACCTTCATGTCGGCGCCGAAGACGCCCGTCTCGACGTGCGCGCCCAGCGCGCGGAGCTCGGCGCAGACGGCCTCGACCAGGGGTTCCGCCACCGGTCCCGGGGCCGCCGCGTGCCAGGTCGGACGGCGGCCCTTGCGGGCGTCGCCGTACAGGGTGAACTGGCTGATCACCAGCAGCGGGGCGCCGACGTCGGAGCAGGACTTCTCGCCCGAAAGGACGCGCAGGCCCCAGAGCTTGGCGGCGAGTTTGGCCGCCTGCCGCCGGGTGTCGTCGTGGGTCACCCCGACCAGCACCAGCAGTCCGGGCTCGTCGATCGCGCCGACCGTCTCGCCGTCAACCGTCACCGACGCGGAACTCACCCGCTGCACCACCGCACGCATGCGTCCATCATCCCGGTTGTTGCGACCGCGCCGGAAACCGGTGTTTCCGCCCTCCGTAGAATCCACGCGAAGGGAGCTGAGGTGTCTGCTGAGTCGCTGGTCGTGGAGGTCGTCCGTTCCGGGTTCGTGGAGTCCACCCACCGGGCCCGCATGCTGGCCGTCGACGCGGCCGGTTCGCCGGTGCGGGTGCACGGGGCCGTCGACGTCCTGGTTTCCCCGCGTTCCTCGCTGAAGCCGCTGCAGGGGCTCGGCATGGTGCGCGCCGGGCTCGGGCTCGACGGCGAACTGCTCGCCCTGGCGTGCGCCAGCCACACGGGGGAGCCCTTCCACGTCGAGGGGGCCCGCCGCGTCCTGGCCGGGGCGGGACTCGACGAGAGCGCGCTGCGCTGCCCGGCGGACCTGCCGGAGGACGCCGCCTCCCGCGAGCGGGTGCTGCGTTCAGGAGGCGCTCCCTCACCGCTCTACATGAACTGCTCGGGCAAGCACTCGGCGATGCTCGCCACCTGCGCGGCCAACGACTGGCCGCTGGAGACCTACCTGAGCCCGGCGCACCCGCTGCAGAAGGCGCTGCGTGACACGGTCGCGGAACTCACCGGGGAGCGGGTCGCGGCCACCGGGGTCGACGGCTGCGGCGCGCCGCTGTTCTTCGTGTCGATGGTCGGTGTGACCAGGGCCTTCCGCTCCCTCGTGCTGGCCCAGGAGGGCACGCCCGAGCGCCGGATCGCCGACGCCTTCCGCGCGCACCCCGAGTGGACCTCGGGCACGACCAAGCCGGAGGCCCGGCTGATGCGGGCGCTTCCCGGGCTGATGCTCAAGTCGGGCGCCGAGGCGTTCGACGCCTTCGCCTTCGCGGACGGCAGGGCCGGGGCCGTCAAGATCGAGGACGGCGGCTACCGGGCCAGGATGCCCGCCACCGTCGAGGCCCTTCGGGCGCTGGGTTTCGAGGCCGAGGTGCTTGAGGAACTGGCCGTCGGCGTGCTGCTCGGCGGTGGCCGCCCGGTCGGCGAGGTACGGCTGCGCCGCTGAGACCCGCGCGGACCGAGGGCCGCGCACGTGGAGCGGGGCGCGCGGGAGTGGGGGACGGGGCCTGACGGGAGCTGGAGGACACGGCTGAGGGTCGGCGAAGCCGTACGGTCAGGGACGGCAGAGCTCCTCGGCGACCAGGCTCGTCCCGATGCCCAGCAGCCAGACGTCCTTGGCGACGCCGATGCCCTCCTGGGAGGGGCGCAGGCTGCCCTCCTGGCGCAGGCTCGGGGTGCGCAGGTAGAGGCCGACCAGCCCGCCGGCGAAGGCGGTCAGCGCCGCGCCCGCGACCAGTGAGGGCACCACCGGGACCAGCAGGGCAGCGCCCACGGCGATCTCGGTCTTCGACAGCAGCCAGACGAACGTCCTGGGGCTCATCTTCTTCAGGAACGGGTAGGCGTTGGCGGCCATCCCGTGGACGGCGGCGGCGCTGCCCTCGTCCCCGGCGGCCATGGACAGCCCGGCGTTCAGGACGTAGGCGCCGGTGGCGAGCCGTACGGGGAGCTGGTGCGGGCGAGCCAAGATCCTCATAAGTGCTCACAAGGGTTGAATGGTCCGGGAATCATGCTCCTTCCCGTTGTTTGTCCGCTTCACCCGGGAGGTGGTTCTTTCTTGACGGTCCTTGACCCGGGCCGGGGCCAGGTCCGGGAACCGGCCGGGCTCAGGCCTCGGTGGCCTCACACCAGTGGCTGAGGCAGTTGCCGAGCCAGCCGTCGCCCTCGCCGTTCTTCATCGCCCGCGCCGCGCCGACGAGATGGCCGTGGCGCGCGTTGAGTTCGAGGACAAGCCGGGGGCTGTTCACCCGCGCGTCCTCGGTCGGCAGCTGCAGCGGCGCGCTGACCCGCAGGTCCCAGTCGTCGGAGGCCGCGACCACGTCCGCCGGGACCATCGGCCCGCCGTCGAGCCCGACCTCGGCGCCGGAGTCGGGCAGCACCCGCAGCAGCAGCGGCACGGACCCCTCCTCGGTGCGCACGTGCCCCTCCCAGAGTCCCTGCGGGACCGCGACCGCCCGTTCGGGCAGGAAGCTCGGCGGCAGGGACGCGGACGGGTGGTCCGGCACCAGCTCCGCCATGACGCGGTTGACGACCGAGGTGCGGACCTCGCCCCCGGTCTGGTTGGCGAGTACGCAGATCGAGAGTTCGAGCTCGGGCACGACCGCGAGCATCGCCGAGACACCGCCCATGCCGCCGCTGTGCGCGACCACCTGGTGCGGCCCGCCGCGTGAGACGAACCAGCCAAGGCCGTAGCCCTGCTCCGCGGTGATCGGCAGCGCGGTGCGGGTGGCCGCGGCCGTCTCCGGCTTCAGCACCCCGGGGCCGCCCGCCTGCAGCAGCCCGAACATCGCCAGGTCGGAGGCGCTCGCCCAGCCGAGGGAGGCGCCGTGGTGGGTGGTGTCGTAGTCGGGGTACGGCCTGCCGTCGGCCGAGTAACGCAGCGCCCGAGGCCGCTCACCCTCGTAGGAGAGGCCGATCTGGCAGGCGTTCAGTCCGAGCGGGGCGAAGACCTGCTCGGCGGTGAAGTCGGCGGCGCTACGGCCGGTCGCCTTCTCCAGGACCGCGTCGAGGACGCCGTATCCGAGATTGGAGTACTCGAACCGGGACCCGGGCTCGCGGTACAGCGTCGAGTAGTGCTCGACGCCGTGCCGGATCGCGGGCAGCCCGGCGTAGGCGAAGTCGTAGTGCCCGCCGAACCCGGCCCGGTGCTGGAGGACCTGGCGCAGGGTCGGCTCGCTGTAGTCGCGGTATCTGGGCAGGCGGAAGCCGGAGAGGTACTTCTCGACCGGGTCGTCGAGGTTCAGCAGCCCCCGGTCGGCGGCGACGCAGACCGCGGTCGCCGTGATCGGCTTGGTCACCGAGGCGATCGAGTAGACGGTCTCCGGGGTGGCCGCCACCCCGCGCGCCACATCCGCCAGGCCGTACGCCTCGGCGAAGACCACGCGGTCGCGATGGGCGACCGCGACGGAGACCGAGGCGCAGCCATGGGTGGCGAGCGCCTGCGCGCAGTGCTGGGAGAGTCCCTCAAGCATGATCGAACATCCCTTCCGCCGTGCCGACTCAGACTTTAGGCCCCGCGACCGGTGCGCCGGGCATCGTACCGATGACGACGTTCGCCCCCAGTTCCTCGCAGTCGGCCACTCTCGCCGCCAATCCCGCCCGTTCCATGGTCTCGACGGTCCCGGGAGCCTGCCGCAGGCTCGTCTCCACCAGGAGGTGGCCGCCGGGCGCCAGCCACCGGGGCGCCGCCCGCGCCACCCGCCGCACCACGTCGAGGCCGTCCACGCCGCCGTCGAGCGCCACCATCGGCTCGTGGACACGGGCCTCGGCGGGCAACAGCCTGATCGCCTCGGTCGGCACGTACGGCGGGCTGGCCACCAGCAGGCCGACCCTGCCCCGGAGTCCGGCCGGCAACGGGTCGTACAGGTCGCCCTCGTGGACCCGCCCGCCGACGGCGGCGAGGTTGCGGCGGGCGCACCGCACCGCGGCGGGGTCGATGTCCACCGCGTGCAGTTCCACGGCCACGCCGAGGGCCGTACCCGGCGCAGTGCCCGACACAGTGGTCGGCGCAGTGCCCAGCGCGGTGGCCAGTGCGGCGCCCAGCGCGCCCGAGCCGCAGCACAGGTCGACCACGACGGCCGGTCCGCCCCGGGCCAGGCCGATCGCCTGCCGGACAAGGAACTCGGTACGGCGCCGCGGGACGAAGACCCCGGGATCGACGTCTATCCGCAGGCCGCAGAACTCGGCCCAGCCGAGGACGTGTTCGAGAGGCAGCCCGTGGGCGCGTCGTTCGACCATGAGGGCCAGTTCCTCAGGGGCGCGCGCGGCCGAGACGAGGAGTTCGGCCTCGTCCTCGGCGAAGACACAGCCCGCCGCCCGCAGGGTGGCGGCGACGGTGGAAAGGGAGGCAGCAGGAGACACTAGGAGCCTTTCGGGATGCCGACGGGCGCTCCCTGGGCCACCTGCGTCAGATGGACCGAGCGGTCGTGAGGGAGAGCGCCCGACCTGGTGTGGGAATCGGACTCACCTCCTCGACGCGTTCACCACTGGGGCGGGTAACACTACCCGATCCCCTCGGACAGCGGGCCGTACCCGTGCTCGGCGGAGGCGTCGAACCGCGGTTGGGGTTCGGTCTCGGGCCAGGACGCGGCAGGCGCTACAGCATGTCCAGCAGGACGGGGGCGGCGTTGATCGCGCCGTGAACAGTGAGGATGGGCCACATCAGCCGGTACCGGCTCCACAGGTAGCCGAGGAACAGGCCCAGTACCCCCTGGTGAACGAAGACCGAGGTGAGGTCGGTGAGAAGGTGGCCGGTACCGTGGATGCCGATGTGCCAGGCAGCGAAGGACAGACTCGTCAACACGATGGCGGGCCAGCGGCCGATGACGTGCTCCCATCGGGTCTGGAGCCAACGCCGGTAGAAGACCTCTTCGAGCAGGGCGTTGACGGCGAAGCCCACGATCATGGTGATCAACAGTGCGGCGGGGCCGGAGTCCGCCGCCCAGGCGTTGTCGCCGGGCGGCCGGGCGAACGGTCCGGCGTGGTGGAGGACGAGCCAGGCCGCCACCGGCACCACCGGCCCGTAGCGGCGCCAGGCCTCGATCCGCCCGCGCACCGGTTCTCGACGGGTGGCGCCGTGGCGTGTTAACCGGAATACCAGCACCGGTACGGCCAGCAGCAGAACGAGCTTCAGGATGGTGTGTGCCGGCTCGGCGTCGTAACCGTTGTCCGTCACGATTCGCAGCGCCGCCGCGAACAGTACGGCCAACGCCAGGAGGGCGCCCGCCTGCCGGTGAAGCTCTCGCGGTGCCGGTGCTCCGTCCACCGGGGCCGCCCGGGATGGCAAAGGCGTCAGCCGGGTGAGTGCCAGTCCGACGAGGGCGGGGATCCATACGTGCCACATGGGCCTGGTGCCGGCGTGGTCGGCCGTGTAGCGGATCTCGCCGACGGTGTTCAGCGCCAGCCACAACGCTGATCCGAAGATCACGGCCAGTCCGGCGATCAGCACGCCCAGGCTCGGCGTGCGGTGGTACGGCATTCGCTGCGGCACCTTATTCAGCACACTTGTACTTTATAGTAAACCGTACAACCGTGCGATTATGGGAACATGCCGAAGATCGTCGACCACGAGCAGCGGCGCGACGAGCTCGTCCGCGCCGTATGGGAGGTCATCAGCAGGGAAGGCATCGAGGGCGCCACGGTCCGCAAGGTCGCCGAGGCGGCGGGCGTCTCGGTCGGCGGGCTGCGCCACTATTTCGACAACCAGCGTGGCCTGCTCGTCTTCGCCGCGTACGCGATCGGCAGAAGCGTCACCGCACGTGTCGCCGGACACCTGCACGCGGACCTGCCAGGGCTGGAGCGCGCTCAGCTCATGCTCGAAGAACTTCTTCCGCTGGATGACAACCGCCGCGTCGAAGCCGACGTGTGGCTGGCGTGCCTGGTGCGCTCACGCGTCGAGGAGTCTTTGGCGGAGTCGCGTGGCACCGCCTGGGCGGGCGAACGTCACATCTGCCGTCTTGCGGTCGCCTCCTGCCACGACACACCGTTGCCCGATATCGGGCAGGAGCTCGCCGACGCCGTCCTGGAACGGCAGGCCGTGCGGCTTCACACGTTCATGGATGGTCTGACGTTGCAGACGGTGACCTGCCCGCACAACTTCACCCCGCGAGGCATCCGGGCGATCGTCCGTGAAGAGCTACGTCTGCTGACCGAGGCGTGACGATTTCCGGCCGGAGGTCCGGGGCCGGTGACCTCCACGGCCTGCCGGCCCAGGACCTCCCGGCCGAACGACCGGCGGTCGCGCACGACGACCTTTTTGCACCGCGGACCACGACGCTCCTGACAGCCCCCTCCTTGCCGTCCCCCGAACTCCTGCACGGATGATCAAAGGGGACATGCTTTCCATCCGCACTGCAACCTCACATCCTCCCAGGTCCCAGGCCTGGTCACTCGCCGAGCAGGCCCGCCTCACGGGCGGCGATCGCCGCCTGTACCCGGTTCTCCAGGCCGAGCCGGGTGAGGATGCGGTTGACGCGGCTCTTCACCCCCGCCTCGGAGAGCCCGAGGTCACGGGCGATCCTGGCGTTCGACAGGCCCCTGGCGACCAGCACGAGCACTTCGAGCTCACGCCGGGTCAGCTCACCGAGCGCCCCGGCGCGGAGGGAGGGGGACGGTTCGACCAGCGCGGGCGGCAGCGCGGTGAAGGCGCCGATGAGACGGCTGGTCACGCTCGGTGCGAGCATGGCCTCTCCCGAGGAGACCACCCGGATGGCGTCGGCGAGCTGGTCGGGGGAGACGTTCTTCAGGATGAACCCGGAGGCCCCGGCCCGCAGGCAGGCGTGCACGTACTCGTCGAGGTCGAAGGTGGTCAGCACCAGCACCCGGGGGTGCGGCTGTTCGTGCGGCCACCGCCCGACGATGTGCCGGGTCGCCTCGACGCCGGTCATGCCGGGCATGCGCACGTCCATCAGCACCACGTCCGGGCACAGGTCGAGGGCGAGGGCGACGGCCTCATCGCCGTCCGCGGCCTCCCCGACGACAAGCAGGTCGGAGCGCCGGTCGAGCATGATCCGCAGCGCGGCGCGCACCAGCTCCTGGTCGTCGGCGATCAGCACGCGGACGGGGTTCACCCGGCCTCCCCGTAGCGGAAGACGGCCTCGACCAGCCAGCCGCCGTCCTGGTCGCGGGGACCGGCCCGCAGGCTGCCGCCGAACAGCGCGGCCCGCTCACGCATGCCGACCAGCCCGAGCCCGGAACCGACGAGGGGCCGGTGGCCCGGCGCGGCGGGGCCGTTCTCCACCGTGACGACGAGCTGATCGGCGGCCCGCCGTACGGCGATCCTGACGTCGGTCGCGCCCGCGTGCCGCAGGACGTTGGTGAGCGCCTCCTGGACGACCCGGTAGGCGGAGACCTGCACCGCCGCCGGGACCTCGGGGCCCGGTCCCGTGCTGACCTCGACCCGGCACCCGGCGGCGCGGGCGGTGGTGGCGAGCCGGTCGAGGTGGCGCAGCGACGGCTCCGGGTCGCCGGGACCGGCTGGGGCGTCGTCGGCGAGCAGCCCGAGCAGGCGGCGCATCTCGACCAGGGCGGCGTCGGCGGCCGTGCCGATCCCGGTCACCCCCCGCCGGGCCAGATGGGGATCCTCCGTCATCACCTCCGCGGTCGCCCGCGCCTGCATGGCGATCGCGCTGACGTGGTGGGCGACCAGGTCGTGCAGGTCACGGGCGATCCTGGCCCGCTCGGCCGTGACCGCCCGCCGGGCGCTGACCTCCTGCTCGGCGCGCAGCCGGGCGGTCAGGTCACGCAGCCGGGCGGCGTCGGCGTGGATGTGCCGCTGGGAGACGCCCAGCAGCCACGGCGCCAGCGACAGACCGGCGATCATGATCATCTCGAAGAGGGTGGGCCGGAACTCGGCGGGGAACGGCAGGCCGAGTGGCGAACGCAGCAGGTTGGGGGCCACCACCGTCACCCCGGCCACGACGACGGCCACGACGCTCGCCGGTGGCCGGGCGTAGCGGGCCACGGCGTAGGCGGCGAACATGACGTACAGGCCGTCCCTGAGTGCGACCATGGGGTCGACCAGCTCGTAGACCACGTAGGTGACGCTCACCGCCACCATGACCGGCCACGGGTGCGTCCTGCGCCAGGCCAGCGGTACGGCCTGCGTGAGCAGCAGGGCCGTCACCAGGACGGCGGTCGCCGGGTCGTCGGGAACGCCCTCGCTCAGCCTGAGCATCAGCGCCGCGACCGTCAGCGCCAGGGCGAACAGGACGTCGGCGATTCGGGGCCTGGCGGCGAGCCACCGTCTCATCCCGTCGATGTGATCCCGCACCGTCGCACCGCCCCCGTCTCCTCCGCCCAAGGGTAGGCGCGGCCGTGACCTGCACGGAGCCGGAGACAACCAAAGTTGCGCCGTCCGGGGCGGATTCCTCCCCAGGGGGCATCGCGGAGCCGGGCCAATGGCCGATGTCCCGGCGGGTTCCGATTTCTAGGGTTGAAATGTGCGCCGGAACATCCCGGTCTGTCACCTTTTAGGAGGATTTATGCGTCCCTTCGGTGCCCCTGTACGACGTGCGGCGTTGCTGGCCGTGGTCGCGGCCCTGGCCACCACGACTGTGGCCTCCCTGGCCTCCCCTGCCGCCGCGGCGAGCCCCACGGACGCTCCGGCGCGGGCCTCGACGTACGGCAAGGCCGACCTGCAACGTGACGTGGACGCCCTGCGCGCGATCGGCACCAGCGGCGTCCAGGCGCGCGTGACCACCTCCGACGGCCGTCAGCTGGTCGCGACGAGCGGGGTCGCCGCACTCGGGAGCAGGCGCCCGGTCCCGGCGAACGGCTACGTCAGGATCGCCAGCACCACCAAGTCGTTCGTGGCCACGGTGGCCCTCCAGCTCGTCGCGGAGGGCAAGCTCTCCCTGGACGACACCGTGGAGAGCAGACTGCCCGGCGTGGTCAAGGGCAACGGCAACGACGGCAACAAGATCACGGTCAGGCAGCTCCTGCAGCACACCAGCGGCATCCACGAGGGCTACCCGGCCCACACCTCCGTCGAGGAGTTCCTCAAGCACCGCGACGAGCCGTTCACCAGCGAGCAGATCGTGGCAGAGGCCGTCAAGCACGCGCCGGACTTCGAGCCGGGCAAGAAGTGGATGTACTCCAACACCGGATACGTGCTGATCAGCATGATCATCGAGAAGGTGACCGGGCGTCCCTGGCACGAGGAGGTCGACCGGCGCATCAGCAGGCCGCTGGGGCTCAGCCGTACGCTGTGGTCGGGCCGTTCCCTCGACGTGCCGAACCCGCACGCCAAGGGCTACCTGGTGCTGCCGCCCCGCAAGCCGGTCGACGCCACCCGGCACTTCGACGGGGACGCCGCCGGTGGCCTGCTGTCCACGACCAGGGACGTCAACCGCTTCTTCATGGCGCTGCTCGGCGGCAGGCTGCTGCCCGCCGAGCAGCTCGCGCAGATGCGGAAGACCGTCGTGGCCCCGCTGTGGCAGCAGACCTGGCCGGGGGCCCGCTACGGCCTGGGCCTCAGCTCCCGTCCGCTGTCCTGCGGCGGGGTCTACTGGCATCACGGCGGCGACGACTACGGGTACAAGACGAGGACGGGCGTCAGCGCGGACGGCAGGCGCAGCGTCACGATCTCGCTGACCACGCAGTTCGGCGACGAGCGTTCCGAGCGCCAGGAGAAGGTCGCGGGCGAGGTCGTCGACCGGGTGCTGTGCAGCCGGTAGTCCCTCTCCGGCCGGGACCCCGTCGCAGGGGATCCCGGCCGGACCGGTGTCTCAGAGGCGACCGAGACGGTCGTACAGGACACGCCACCGGTCGGGGTGGACGTGCGCGACGACCGTCCCCTCCGGGACGCCCGCTGCGGCGAAGGCGGCCCCGACCAGGGCGGCCGGGTGACGCAGCCGCATGGTCGCGTCCAGGGAACCGCCCAGGCCGGTGAAGCCGTAGTCGACGAAGGCCTCGTAACCCGGCAGGTCGGGCGTCTCGGCCCGGCGTTCGATCCGCAGGATCGCCGAGTCGACCGAGGGCACCGGCCGGAACGCCTCCCGGCCGATGTGCCCGAGCATCTCCCAGCGGAACCACGGCCAGGTCCGCACGGTCAGCGCGCTCCAGCGGCCGAAGTCGCCGGTGCGCTTGCGGACGTACTCAAGCTGGGCGACGAGCGTCGCCGAGGTCAGCCCGGGTGCCCCCAGACACCAGTCGACGATCTTCGAGGTGATCGAGTACGGGATGTTCCCGACGACCGCGAACGGCTCACGCGGCGCGCGGGCGGTCAGGAAGTCCCCCCTGACGACCCGGACGCGGGCGTCGTCGCGGGTGCGGACGGTCAGCCTGCCCGCCAGCAGCGGGTCGATCTCGTAGGCGACGACCTGGTCGCAGGTCTCGGCCAGCGCCAGGGTCAGGACGCCCTCGCCCGCCCCCGGCTCGACGACCAGCCCGTGCGCCCCCGCCGCCTCGGCGACGAGCCGTACGGCCTGGCGGTCCACCATGAGGTTCTGCGAGAGGGTGCGCCTGGCCTGGTCGCGGGCGGTCCTGCCGCCCCTGTTCGCGACCTTCTTCTGGGTGTGTGAATGATCTCCGTGTGCGAAAGAACGCGCCACAGTCTTGCCCCTTCGGGTCCGAGATGAAGTGGTCTCGGAAGATCCGGGGCACGCGCGGAGAAGTGAGATTCTCTAGCGGCCCTGGATCGGGCCGCGGCGCATACGGATGTAGTACGAAGGAATACGACACATGCGGCTCACCCTAGGAGAGCCCTGGTGAGCGGCACAAACGGTTTTCCCGCCTCCCCGGAGCAGGGGAGACGGGAAGCGCGCGAGGTGTCTACAGGGAGCGGAACTGCCGGGTCGAGGAGATGGCTCCCGACGTCGTCATGGTGAAGGTCCGCATCGAGTCGGCGAACTTCGACAGGTCCCACTCGGCGGGGCCCTGGTACCAGTACAGGTGGTCGGCCTGCCTGCCGTTGCCGGTGATCGAGGAGACGACACGGGCCCAGCGGTCCACGCTGTCGAAGATCACGGCATAGGGCAGATAACGGGAGAACAGCTCGACCCGCTGGGCGGGAGGGATGTCGCCACCGGCGTCGCCGGAGGCCAGATACTCACGGAAGCCCAGCGTGTGGGCCAGGGCCGCGGCGCCCTTCGCGGTCTTGGCGGGCATGTACTGTCCGCCGACGGCCAGCGCGGCCCCGGCGATGATCACGGCCAGGCCGAGCAGGCCGTACGTGGTGAACCAGGCCAGCGCGACGGTGCCGATGACGCCGGCGACGGTGAGCAGCACGCCGAGGGTCGTCCAGCGGGTTCGCACGGTGTCCGGGCGCCGGGCGAACCAGCCCTGCGCGACCACGTCCCGGTAGAGGGCGTCGCGGACCTTGCTGAGCTTGGAGGCGAAGGAGCCCTTCAGGTGCGAGAGCGGGATCGCGTCGCGGCCGTCGAAGATCGCGTCGTAGAGGGCGCGCTCGTAGGACTGCAGCGCCTTGAGGTCGGCGTTGGGCATCCGCACCAGGACCCAGTCGGGTGTGTCGTAGGTCTGCCTGGGCTGCTCGTCGATCCTGAGGTAGCCCCGCACCGCGAGGTCGACGATCGTGGCGGTCACGTCGATCACGTCGGCCTGTTCGTCGATGAGCGTGCCGATCTGGCCGGGCCGTACGCCGTCGGGCGGGGAGAAGTGGCCGTTGCTGACCCCGCTGACCGCGCCCGACTCGTGGCCGACCACCCGGGCGTCACGACCCCGGGTCCAGTACAGCAGGCCGACGCCGCCCAGCAGCAGGACCAGCAGGCCGGCCAGGGCGCCGCCGGTGACCGTGTTCAGGGTGAAGGCGTTGGACAGCTCGAAGCGGCGCTCCAGGATGGGCTCGCCCTTGGTCACGCCGCTCGGGTAGCCGATGACCACCGTGAGGACCTCGTCGACCCCCAGGCCCTGCTGCTCGAACTCGGCCTCGACCCCGGTGTGGTCCGGTGAGGCGGTGGTGCAGCCGATCGCCGAGGTCAGCGCCCCGGCGAAGCAGGACAGGCTCTGCAGCTGCGCGGGGCCGGTCACCTTGGCCTTGGCCAGATCGACGGGCGCCGACCAGCCGCCCACGGCGTACCAGCGCAGCTCCTGGACGTCGCCGAGCGGGGTGATGGTCCCCTTGACGTCGTATTCGAACTTGGCGGTTCCCGAGCCCTTCAACGTGATCGTGGAACCGGTCAGGGTGGCGTCGCCCTTGAGGTTGACGACCTGGTAGAGCCGGTCGTTGCCGTCGTCGTAGCGCGTCCGGTCGACCAGCTTCCTCGTCGGCGCGGTGCCGTCGAACGTGACCGTCTCCTTGACGTGCAGTACACCGTCCTGCCGCAGTTCGATTTCGAGCGCGTCACTCTTGATCTTGCCTGCCGAAGTGGCGGCCTTACCCGGTGACGTGTGCGCCGTACCGGCCGCGAGGGCGGGGGAGGCGCTGAGGGCCAACGCACAGGTGGCGATCGTGGCCACGCTTCCGACCGCCCGGCACACGTTCGCGGCCGTTCGGTGCAATAGGGATGCCGACATGGCCCGGGAGCCTACCGATAACCACCCACACATGACTGCAGCGACCCTTTCAGGTTTTTCGGACAATCACGTTTATGTGCCGAAATCCGCTAGATTGCCGCCCGGAGATCAGCAGTTCGGAGAGGTGGTCGCATGCGTCCGCGGAGGTCAAGCCCTCTGGCCTTTGGTGTTTTCGGGGTCCTCGCCCTGACCTTCGCGGTGGTCGTCGTGATCGCCGGTCTGGTCAAGGGGAACGAGACAGGGGTTCCGGCCGGGCCGGAGACGGGTCCCGTGGCGACCGGAGGCGGCAGGTCCATGCCGTCCGGCGGTACCGAGGTGGCCCCGCCCGAGGTGAAGCCTCCGTCGCCGATCAAGCTCGGCGACGAGAACGGCGCGGGCGGCACCGCGATCACCCTGGCCTCCGCCCAGTCGGGCACGAGCTTCGACCTGCGTAACATGCGGCGTTCGGACACCACCGCCAGGCTCAAGCGCAACCCCCTGTACGGTGCCGGCGTCATGGGATCGGTCGCCTGCCGCGCTCCGCGGCCCTCGACCCAGCCCGCCGCCATGTACAGCTATCTCAACGCCGTCACCGGCTGCCTGGACCGGGCGTGGGCGGGCAAGTTCGCCCAGGCCCGGGCCACCTTCCTGGCCCCGCGCCGGGTCTACTGGAACCGTCCGGGACGGGGGCCGTGCGGCACCTACCCGTCGTCCGGGGCCGCGGCCTACTACTGCCCGTCCAACCGCGGCATGTACATCGGCCTGACCCACGTCATCAGGCAGAGCGGCGACGTCGACCCGGCGGAGAACCACGTCCCCTACCTGGCCGTTCTCGCCCACGAATACGGTCATCACGTGCAGTCCATGGCGGGCATCGGCGGAGCCTGGTGGTGGGAGGTCGCCAACCGCTCGAAGAGCGCCCAGGACGCGCACTCCCGCCGCGCGGAGCTCCAGGCCCAGTGCCTGTCCGGGATCTTCGTCCGCGCCGTCCGGACTCCCCTGGCCGTCACCGCCGACCGCTGGCAGTCGCTGCTGCGTACGGACTACGGCCGGGGCGACGACCAGAACGGCCTGGGCAAGCGTGACCACGGCAACGGCGACCACTACGCGGGCTGGCTCAACCAGGGCTGGAAGTACTCCAGGCTCGCCTACTGCAACACCTGGAGCGTGCCCGCCTCCTACGTGAGCTGACCGTGAGCCGACCGTGAGCCGACGCCGGGGGCTTGGGACGATCTCCGGGTCGTCCCTTCCCACACGGATAGAATGCCGACCTGCTCAAGACGATCTCCCCGGACGGTGATTTCGCCGTGCTCGTCTGGGGGATCGACTCTCATATCGGCAGTCCGAATCTCCCCGGAGTGGCATGCGCGGGCCTGTGCGCCGACGTTCCCGAGCATCCGTGCTCGCAGCTTCTGTGGTGATTTTCTGTCTTATTTCGGGATGTGCCAGCGGGGACGCGGCCGGGCCGATCCCGGTCCTCAACCCACCCACCGCGCAGGAGAACCCGCAGAAGGACAGCCTGGTCAGGGCCCCGGTGGTCATGGTGCTCGGCGACAGCTTCACCGCCGGGTCGGGACCGGTCCCCCGCTGGGAGAGCTACGCGGCGCGGGCCGCCCGTACGCTCGGCTGGCAGCTCGTCACGGCGGGCGCCGCGGGGACGGGCTTCGTCAACCCCGGCCGGGTGCGCAGGACGTTCCAGCAGTCCTTCGACGCGGAACTCTCCTGGCGTCCCGCCCCCGACCTGCTGATCCTCTCCGGCGGGCACAACGACCACACCACCCCCGGCAGGGTGTACGGCGCCGCCAGACGCCTGCTCGTGACGGCCAGGACCCGCTGGCCACGGACCAGGGTCGTGGTGATCGGCCCCATCTGGATGGGCAGGGAGCCCCGCTGGGTCCCCGCGGTCAGGGACGCGATCGCGGTCGCCGCCGACGAGGAGGCGGCCGTCTTCCTCGACCCGCTCGATCACCCCTGGGGGCGGGGGGCGATCCTGCCCGACGGTGTCCACCCCACCTTCCTGGGGCACAGGAGGCTGGCGAACTGGCTGGTCACGGCACTGCACGAGCACGGCGCCGAGCCGGACGGCTGAGTTCGGCCAGCGTCGCGGCCACCCCCTCCCGGTAGGACGGGTAACGCGGCTCGAAGCCCGTCTCCGTCAGCGCCGAGACGTCGGCGACGACGTCGAGCGTGAGCGTCCGCACGGCGACCCCGCCCGCGAACGCCGCCGTCAGCCACCTGGGCAGCCTGCGGGGCCTGGCCGCGCCGAGCATCCCGGCCGTCTCGTCGAACAGCTCGCCCAGCGTCGTGACCGTGCCGTCGGTCGCCACGAAGCTCCGCCCCGCGACGCCGGGCAGCCCCGCCACGTGCACCAGCGCCCGGGCGGCGTCCTCCACGTGGATGATCGGCAGCCGGTTGCGCCCCGTCCCGGGAACCGGCATCCGGCCCCTGGCCAGGCCGGGCACGATCATGTCGCCGAACCCCTTGCCGGGGCCGTACACCATGTTCCCCAGGCAGACGTGTACGGCGGGCGTTCCCGACGCCTCGACCATCCGCCGCACCGGCAGCCCCACGTGGGCGAACCCCACCGGGACGGAGCGCGGAGGCGACAGGTGCGAGACCGTACGGCCGGGCCCGGGGGCGAGGTCGTCCATCCCGCTGACCGAGACCAGCAGGGGCCGTTCCCCGGCGGGCAGGGAGAGCAGCGTCCGCAGCACCCCCTCGGTGGTCTCCCTGCGGACGGCGGCGACCCGGTCGATGGCCCGCCTCGTCAGCCGCCCCGGCAGGCTCGGCTGGATGAGGTCGAGGACGGCGTGCGCCCCCCTGGCGGTCTCGGCCCAGGTGGCGGGGTCACCGACGGAGAAGTGGCGGGGTGTGCCGCCCGCCCGCCGTACGCGCTGGGCGGCCTCGTCGTTCCTGACCAGGCCGACGACCTCCCAGCCCGCGATGACGGCCTCGCGGACCGCGGTGCGCCCGATGAAGCCTCCGGCGCCGAGAACGAGCAGTTTCATGATCCCTCCAGGGATGATCTGGTTAGCATTTGCTAACTCAATGGGTGTGAAAAAGGCCCCGGGAGCCGGGGCCGGGTTCTACGGGGTGAGCATGCGGGTGACCAGGGGACGCAGGGCGGCCAGCGCCGCCCCCCTGGGCAGTTCGTCGAAGTGACGCATCCTGGCGTACTGCGCCACGGTGCCGGAGAGCGCGGCCACCAGCAGATCGACCGGGATCTCCGCGGTGACCTCGCCCGAGGCGACCCCGTCGCCGATCAGCCCGCGCAGCAGACCGAGCAGGGACGGCCCGCGTTCCTCGGCGGAGAGCCTGGGCAGGTAGAGCCGGAGGTTGTCCTGTGTGAAGAGCAGGACCTCGGGCTCCTCGTCGAGGAGTTCGCCGAAGGCCCGCATCAGCGCGTCGAGCCGCTCACCGAACGGCCGCCCCGGCGCGGTGGCCGGCGCGGCCCGCTCACCGAGCCGGGTGTAGCACCTGGCGAACAGGTGCAGTGCGAGTTCCTCCTTCGAGGCGAAGAACTTGAACAGCGCGGGATTGCTGTAACCGCTGGCCGCGGCGATGTCGCGCACGGTCGTGCCGTCCACGCCCCGCTCGACGAACAACCGCAGCGCCTCGACCAGCATCCGCCGCTTCGACGGCGGATCCCGGTCGTCCACCAGGAACACCTCGACCCCTGTCACACCACGAAGTTAGCAACTGCTAACCACCTGCCGCCAGGGCCGAAGGTCCCGGACTCATCGGTACGGCAGGGCGGAGGCGGCCGCAGGAGCCGGGGAGGCCGGGGAGGCCGTGGAGGCGGCGGCGCGCGCGGGCGTCGCGGGAAGGGTGACCAGCACCAGGAAGACCGGCAGGAGCGTGGCGAGCCTCGCGCGTCGTGTTCTCATGACCTACCTCGATGGGGGAGTCGCCGACGGCCCCGGGGCCGCCGGAAGGCCGGGTCGCCTTGCGGAGGTGGTGCCGGGGCGCGGACGGAACACGCCAGGGGCCATGAGAGGCGACAGAAGGCTTCACGAACCCCGATAACGGTCAGAATAGGATCCATCACCCTCCGATGGAAGATGGGAGATCCAATCTCGCCTGGTTCGTGACCCTCAGCCCTGGTTGAGCAGCAGCAGGCTGTAGGCGGCGAGGCTGCAACTCTCCACGATCACTCCCTCACGGATCATGCTCTCCACCTCCCGCCGGGGGAACCACCGCTGCCGCAGGTCCTGCTCCTCGACCTCCCGCTCGGCCTGCCCCTGCCGCAACCCGGTCGCCACGAACACGTCGTAGCCCTGGACGGTCATCCCGGGCGCGCAGTGCAGATGCCCGAGGTGGCGCATGGAGGCCGCCGTCAGGCCCGTCTCCTGGCGCAGTTCCTCCCGGGCGAGGTGCTCGGGGTCGGCGGTCGCCAGGTCGGGCATCGTGCCCTGCGGGAACTCCCACGACCTCCGCCCGATCGGATAGCGGTACTGCTCCACCAGGTGGAAGCCGTCGTTCTCCATCGGGATGACCAGCGCGAAGTCCGGCTTGTCGACGTAGGAGTACACCCCCAGAGACCCGTCGGCACGCCGGATCTCGTCATGACGCAACCGCATGTAACGCGTCTCGTGCACCACGGTGCTGGAAAGCCGCTCGATGTCACCCAACCCAAACCTCCAGAACAGCCCACGACGTCTCCCTGATTCTCACCCGATCCGTGTGGGTCTGGAGGAAGTGACCTTCCTGGGTGCCCGGCCGATGCCCCCCGCATCAGACCGGGCACTCTCACCCCCTACCCGCCTGGCCGGGTCACATCCCGGTGGCGGGCCGGTCGGGGGCCAGGACGGACATCACGACGGCGTCGTGCCACCGGCCGTCCCACAGGAGGGCGTCACGGCGCACGCCCTCCTCGACGAAGCCGACCTTGCGGTAGACGTGGGCGGCGCGATCGTTGAAGGCGAAGACCTCAAGCTCGATCCGGTGCAGGTCGGTGGTGGCGAAGGCGTGGTCGAGCACCAGCCGGATCGCCTCGGTGCCGTAGCCCCTGCCGTACACCCGGGGGCCGGACAGGGCGATGCGCAGGTTGCACGAGAGGTTGTGCGTGTCCAGGTCGTTGAGCACGACCTCGCCCACGTAGGCGTCGTCGTCCACGGCGCAGATCGCCAGGTCGAGACGGTCGTCCTGGTCTGCGCGCGTGCGGCACCACAGGTCGATCGCCGCGCGGTCCATGACGCCGTGCGAACCGGTGAGGCGGGTGGTCTCCGGGTCGTTGACCAGCCCCCAGAGGCCGTCGGCGTGCTCGGGGCCGACCGGCCTGAGGGTCACGCGGCTGCCGTACAGGGTGGGTTTCCTCGCGAACAACGTCACCCGAGGTTGTCTACCCGGTCTGTACGACCGGGGGCAACAGGTTTCACCAGGGGCCGTAGGGGCCCTGGTTGCCGCCCTTGCCGATCTCGCTCACCGCAGGTTTCACGTCGGCCAGGTAGATCCCGGAGGCGACGACCGACGCGATGGCGAAGATGTTGAGCTGCCCGAGGCCGATCCCGAAGTAACCGACGGCGGAGGCGAAGGAGAACAGCGCCGCCAGCCCCAGGACGATCAGCCAGAACCTCTTGGACTGCTTGCCGGTCACGGCGAACGCGCGGACGGGGGTGCGCGTCGCGTGGAACAGCGCCCAGGCGGACATGCCGAAGGCGATGATGCTGAGAACCCAGAAGATGAGGTCCAGCCCTACGGAAATCATCGTCGTCACTCCACCGTGCTCGCCCTGCTGACAGCAACCACCCTAATGCCGGAAGTCTTCCCGCGGCGGGCCTCCTTCCGGGCGAACCGGCCGGGGCCTTTTCGTACGGCCCCGCACACCCGGAAACCTCGTACGGCCCCGCACCCGGAAACGGCCCGGGGTCTTCGTACGGCCCCGCACCCGCAGGCCCGTACCGAGAGACCCCGCACCCGGAACCGAGGGGCCGCCCCGGTGCGCCGGGGCGGCCCCTCGTGGGGTTCCAGGGAAGACCCCGAGGTCAGGACTTCGCCGACGAGCCGTTCCTGCTCCTCCTGGCGGGCTTGGCGGCCGTGGAGACCTGCTCAAGCTCGCGGGAGGCCTCGCCGCTCGCCTTGGAGACGACCTTGCGGCCCCGGGAGGCGAACTCCTCGTACAGCCTGGCGGCCCTGTCGCTGACCTGGTCGGCGTAGCCGCGGGCCCGGCCGGGGAACTCCCTGGCGTAGACCTCGGCCCTGTCGGCCAGCTCCCTCGCCTTCTCCGGCAGGTCCTTGGCGGCCTCCCTGGCGGCCTCGCGGATGTCCTCCTGGCGGCCCTGGATGCGCTGCAGGTGCTCGGGCAGTTCGCGGAGCTTCTCGACCGCGTAGTCGCCCGCGCCCGCGACGGCGTAGAACGGCTTGGTCTCGGCCAGTTTCTTCACTTCGGTGGCAAGAGTCATGGATGTTAACCTTCCTTGGATTCCGGTGTGACGTTCTGGCTGTCCACGGGGGCCGCGTAGGGCTTCAACGCGGCGAGATACCCCTCGGGCAGCGGATGCGCGTCGCCCCCTTGGGGCTCCGGTGCGGAAGGCGCGTTCTGGGAGGTCTGCGCTTCCTCATCCGGGGCCCCGACCCGGTTCTCCCGGCGGAACGACTCGTAGATGTCGATCAGCACCTGGCGCTGACGTTCGGTGATGAGATGGTCTGCCCTGATCGCGGCAAGCACGTCGCTGTCCGGCTCGCGCTCCTCGATGAGACCGGCCTGGACGTACAGGGCTTGCGAGGAGATGTGCAGTCCCTTGGCGATCTGGTTGAGGATCTCCGCACTCGGTTTGCGCAGTCCTCGCTCGATCTGGCTGAGATAGGGGTTGGAGACCCCCGCCGCCGCCGCGAGCTGGCGCAGCGAGATCTTCGCGTGGGTGCGCTGCTCCCGGATGTACTCGCCGATCGAGCCGACCTTCGGTAGTGCCATGCCGGCAGTCTACCCCCGATGCTTGCAGTTGCAAACGCGGTGACTAACAGTTGCAAGCGTCAGTGGGGGATCAGCCAGAGCAACGGAGCCGAGGCCGTCAGGGTGACGGAGAAGGCGACGATGGCGTAACGGATCTGCCTGGGAAGATCGGGGCCGGGGCTGACCAGGCGTTCGACCCGGGCCATCACCGCGGATCCCGCCGTCTCCGAGACGCCGAGGGCGCCCTGCGGGGTCGGGGCGGCGCCCGCCGTACCGAAACGGAGCAGGGCGGTGGCCAGGCGGCGTGGCGAGCAGTAGCGGCGGGCGACGTCGTCGGCGGCCATCTCGACCAGCAGGCCGACCTCGCTCTGCACCCTGCCGACGACCCGTGACCAGGGCAGCGCCCTGTGCAGCGCGGCGAACGGCAGCAGCACCAGGTCGTGGCGCTCGCGGACGTGCGCGGCCTCGTGGGCGAGCACCGCGGTCAGCTCGGCGGGGGACAGCAGCCTGAGTGTCCCCTCGCTGACCACGACCTCGGAGCGCAGGCCGGGGACGCAGTAGGCGGCCGGGCCCGGGTGGTCGACGACCCTGACCCCGGGGACCTCGGGGTCCTCACGGGCGACCAGGGCCAGCAGTGTGCGGTGCCTGCGCCGGGCGCGGAGCGTCTGCGCGCCCGCGGTGAGCAGCACGACGACCAGGATGGTCAGCGCGGTCAGACCGGCGATGAGGGCGAGGATTCTCGGCAGCGTGAAGGACTCGGCGGGGCCGTAGCCCCCGTTCGTCGCCGAGACGACGAAGGCGCCCAGCCCCTGGAGCACGCCCTGCCCGTAGGGTTCGAGGGCGTAGGAGAGAAGCGCTCCCGTCCCGGCCAGACCCCAGGTGACCCCGAGTGCCTGCCACAGGACGATGGCCACGTGCGGGGCGCGGTAGGTCCACCGTGCCCGCGTGAACCGCCAGGCTCCGACCGCGCAGACCAGGGCGAGGGTCGCCAGGGCTGCCGCGGTGATCACTCGTCCTCCAGCTCCGTCAACGCTTTGAGCAGGATCTCGGCCTCGCTGCCCGAGACGGCCTGGGCGAACCGGGTGAGGGCGGCGGACCGGTCTCCGGTCAGGTCCAACGCCTCAAGCATAAGCTCAGCGACGTACGCGTCACGGCTCTCGGCCGGTTCGTAGCGCCAGGCCCGCCCGTCCCGGGTCCGCTGCAGGAACCCTTTGCGGGTCAGCCGGTCGAGCACGGTCATCACCGTGGTCGGCGCGAGGTCGCGATCGGCGATCAGACGCCCTACCTCCCGCGCCGTCACGGGGGATGACTGCGCCCAGATGATGTCCATGATGCTGCGTTCAAGCTCGCCCAGACCCTTCACACAACCAAGCCTAACTCCCGCACCACGAGGGGTAGTACTACGGGTTGTCGAGTGATTTCCGTCACAGCTGAAGAACCATGTAGATCTCGTCGCGGTCGTCCCCGTCGGACAGCCGGATGGCGCCGGGGACCCGGCCGACCTCCGTGTAGCCGAACCGCGCGTAGAAGGACTCGGTCCCGGTGCCGCCGCGCACCGTCAGGTGCAGCGCCTCGGCCTCCAGACCACGGGCCGCCTCCTCGGCCGCGCGCATGAGCAGCGCGCCGTACCCGCGGCCCTGGTGCTTGGGGTGGACCATCACGCGCAGCACCCAGCGCCAGTGCGCGCGCAGCCGGGATCCGGCGTCGGCCAGGACCAGCCAGCACGCCAACCGCCCGTCCTCGTCGAAACCGGCGAGAAGATGGTCGGGGCCGTCCGCGCCGCAGCGGGCGAAGGTCGGCAGGGCCAGCTCGCGGACCTCGGCGGCGGTGACCGGCGGCACGAAGCCGACCGCCCCGCCCGCGTTGCTCACCTCGGTCCAGCACTCGATCAGTTCGTCGACGAGCTCCCCGGTCAGTTCGGGATCTGTCACGAAACGAGGGGACATGCCGACGACCCTAACCGCCGCTTCGGGGCCCCGGGCGCGCGGGGTCAGCGGTCCAGGGCGGACCAGGGGAGAGTGAGTTCGCCGAGCCGCCAGCGGGCCCGGCCGCCCAGCGGAGGGCGCGTCGCGACCGGCCAGGTCCGCGCCAGCGTCCGTGCCGTGGCGATCCACCGCTGGCGGAAGCCGTAGGCCCCCAGGGGGGCGTTGACCGCCCAGGCGTGGTCGAAATCACGCAGGAAGGCGTGGATCGGCTCGCCGGGGACGTTGCGGTGGATCAGCGTCTTGGGCAGCCGCTCGGCCAGGTCGGAGGGGCGTTCGAACCCGCCGAACCGGGCCGAGAAGGTCAGCGTCCTGGGGCCCGTGGCGTCGAGCCCGGCCCACACGGCCCGGTGGCCGACCTCCGAGCAGGTGC
The DNA here is from genome assembly GCF_040631275.1 of Streptosporangium sp. NPDC020145. Taxonomy (NCBI): domain Bacteria; kingdom Bacillati; phylum Actinomycetota; class Actinomycetes; order Streptosporangiales; family Streptosporangiaceae; genus Streptosporangium; species Streptosporangium sp. NPDC020145. Next base: position 71,706 of record NZ_JBEXZT010000021.1, read on the forward strand.
CCTCGACGATCACCCCGTCGGGGGCGATCCGCCGGCGGAGCATCGCCCAGTACTCCCACGCCTCGGCCTCGCCGTACTGTCTGAGCACGTTGAAGGCCCTGACCAGGGTCGGCGGCCTGCCCACAGGCAGCTCGAAGCCGCCGAGCACGAAGGACAACCCCTCCCGCCCGTACGGCCTGGCCGCCGCGACCCTGGCCGGGTCGATCTCGACGCCGACGACCTCGACCGAGGGACAGACCCTCCGCAGCCGCGAGAACAGTTCGAGGGTCGTGGTGTGCGAGGCGCCGTAGCCCAGGTCGACCACCAGGGGACGTTCCACCGAGCGCAGCAGGCGGCCGTGCACGGCGACCACCCAGCGGTCGGCCCGTCTGAGCCGGTTGTGGCCCGTCGTGCCCCTGGTGATCTCCCCGATCGGCTTCGGCACGGCTCAGACGCGGTGGATCTTGTGCTGGGCGGCCTGCGCGCGGGGACGGATGACCAGGCGGTCCACGTTCACGTGCGCGGGCCTGGTCACGCACCAGGCGATGGCGTCGGCCACGTCGTCGGCCGTCAGCGGGTCGGGAACGCCCTGGTAGACGCGGTCCGCCGCGGCGGAGTCACCGCGGAAGCGGTTGAGGGAGAACTCCTCGGTGTGCACCATGCCGGGGGCGACCTCGACGACCCTGACCGGTTCGCCGCACAGTTCGAGCCTGAGCACCTCGGTCATCGCGGTCTGCGCGTGCTTGGCCGCGTTGTAGCCGCCACCGCCCTCGTAGGAGACCAGCCCGGCGACCGAGGTCAACATGACCAGCACGCCGTCGCCAGAGGCGACCAGCCGGGGCAGCAGGGCCTTGGTGAGCCGCAGCGAGCCGAGCACGTTCGTGTCGTACATCCGCTGCCAGTCGGCCACGTCGCCGTTCGCCACGGTCTCAAGGCCGATCGCCCCGCCCGCGTTGTTGACCAGCACGTCACAGCGCTCCAACGAGGCCGCCAGGGCGTCTACCGACTCCTGGGAGGTGACGTCGAGGGTCACGGCGCGGACGCCGGGCACCTCGGCGGCCAGTTTGTCGAGCCGGTCCCGGCGCCGCGCCGCGGCCACCACGTCGAATCCCTCGGTGGCCAGCCGGCGGGCGGTCGCCTCGCCGATCCCGCTGCTGGCGCCCGTAACCACTGCTGTCCTGTCCATGACCCCCCATCCTGCCAGGACACCGGGCCACGACGGCACCGCCTCCCAAGCCCCCGGGGGGCGGGAATGACGCGAACTATTGGGTGGTTATATCCCTCTCGGAGGTGGTGCCGGTGATGCGGCGGGGTAGACGACGGGTCAGCCGGGTCGCGACGATCAGCATGCACACGTCCCCGCTTGACCAGCCGGGGACCGGGGACGCGGGCGGCATGAACGTCTACGTCGTCGAAGTGGCCAAACGCCTGGCGGGACTGGGCGTCGAAGTGGAGATCTTCACCAGGCAGACCGCGCGTGACCTGCCTCCGGTCGCCGAGATCGTCCCGGGGGTATCGGTCCGTCACATCACGGCGGGGCCGTACGAGGAACTGGACAAGGGCGACCTGCCCGGCCAGCTCTGCGGCTTCCTGTCCGGCGTGCTGCGCACCGAGGCGATGTACGAGCCGGGCCGCTACGACGTCATCCACTCCCACTACTGGCTGTCCGGGCAGGTGGGCTGGCTGGCCAAGGAGCGCTGGGGCGTCCCCCTGGTGCACACCATGCACACCATGGCCAAGGTGAAGAACCTCCTGCTCGCCGACGACGACAACCCGGAACCCCAGATCCGGGTCGCCGGTGAGCAGCAGGTCGTGGACATCGCCGACCGCCTGGTCGCCAACACCCCCACCGAGGCCAGGGAACTGGTCGAGCTGTACGGCGCCGCCCCCGGCCGCGTCGAGGTCGTCAGCCCCGGGGTGAACCTCACCGTCTTCCAGCCCGCCTCCCAGAGCGCGGCCAGGCACCGCCTCGGGCTGCCCGACGACGCGCACGTGCTGCTCTTCGTCGGCAGGGTGCAGCCGCTCAAGGCCCCCGACGTGCTGCTGCGCGCCGCCGCCCTGATGCTCGCCGAGGACCCGGCCCTCAGGTCGCGGCTGGTCGTCGCCTGCGTCGGCGGCCCCAGCGGCAACGGGCTCGCCCGGCCGTCCTACCTGACCGAGGTGGCCGCCTCGCTGGGCATCTCCGACGTGGTCAGGATCGTGCCGCCCGCTCCGCAGCACGAACTGGCCGACTGGTACCGCGCCGCCGACGTGACCGTGGTCCCCTCGCACAGCGAGTCCTTCGGGCTCGTCGCCCTGGAGTCCCAGGCGTGCGGGACACCGGTCGCCGCCGCCTCGGTCGGCGGGTTGCGCACCGCCGTACGGGACGGGGTCTCCGGGGCGCTCGTCGAGGGGCACGACCCGCACGACTGGGCCAGGGTGCTCAGCCGGTTCGTGCACCAGCCCGCCTGGCGCGACGCCCTGGCCGCGGGGGCGGTGACCCAGGCGGCCTCCTTCGGCTGGTCGGCGACCGCCTCAAGGCTCGCCGACGTCTACGCGCGGGCCATGACGCACCTGAGCGAGGTGCCGGTCGCGGCGGGCTCGTAGGGTGGGCGCATGCGTGAGGTGATCGAGGCGGCGCTGCGGGCCGCCGAGGCGTCCTTCGAGGAGCCCAGGCCGGGCGCCTTCCTGGTACGGCTCCCCGGCCAGCACAAACTCGCGACCATGACCTGGCTCATCGTCGGCGACCACGTCCTGCACGTGGAGGCGTTCTTCTGCCGTCAGCCCGACGAGAACCACGCCGAGTTCTACCGCTGGCTGCTGACCAAGAACGGCTCGACGTACGGCGTGCACTTCGCCCTGGACCCGGTCGGCGACGTCTACCTCGTCGGCCGCGTCCCGCTGGCCGCGGTCTCCGACGAGGAGATCGACCGGGTGCTCGGCTGCGTGCTCACCTACGCCGACGAGGGCTTCGACCGGGCGCTCGAACTCGGCTTCGCCTCCTCCATCCGCAGGGAGTGGGAGTGGCGGGCCAAACGCGGCGAGTCGCTCGCCAACCTCCAGGCCTTCGCCAGGTTCGCCGACCCCGCCCGCTGACCCGCCGTACCGGGGCCGTGCCGGGTGTCTCGCCTGTTGAGCGTCCCCGGGGAGGCGCCGAGGGGCCCCACTAAGCTTGGCCGCATGGCGACATTGGTGCTGCTTCGGCATGGTGAGAGTGAGTGGAACGCTAAGGGCCTGTTCACCGGATGGGTGGACGCCGGGCTCTCCGCCAAGGGCGAGGAGGAGGCACGGCGCGGCGGGCGGCTGCTGAACGACGCGGGGGTGCGGCCGGACGTGGTCCACACCTCGGTGCTGACCCGCGCGATCCAGACGGCCAACTTCGCGCTCGGCGCCGCCGACCTGCTGTGGCTGCCGGTCGTCAGGTCCTGGCGGCTCAACGAGCGTCACTACGGCGCGCTGCAGGGCAAGGACAAGGCGCAGACCCGCGCCGAGTTCGGCGACGAGCAGTTCATGCTCTGGCGCCGCTCCTACGACACCCCGCCGCCCCCGATCGCCGACGACGACGAGTTCTCCCAGGCGGGTGACGCGCGGTACGCGCTGCTTCCCGGTGAACTGCTGCCGAAGACCGAGTGCCTCAAGGACGTCGTCGAGCGCATGCTGCCGTACTGGTACGACGCGATCGTGCCCGACCTGGCCTCGGGAAGGACCGTCCTCGTCGTGGCGCACGGCAACTCGCTCAGGGCGCTGGTCAAGCACCTGGACAAGATCGGCGACGACGAGATCGCGGGACTCAACATCCCCACCGGCATCCCGCTCGTCTACGACCTGGACGAGAACTTCACCCCGGTGACCAGGGGAGGCCGCTACCTCGACCCCGATGCCGCGAAGGCGGCGATCGAGGCCGTGGCCAACCAGGGCAGGTAACCCCCGGACAACCTCGGACACGTCGAAGGGGCCCGCCGGTCGGCGGGCCCCTTTCGCGTTGCCTGCGGCCTTGGACGGGCCTGAACGGGGTCTAGGCGAGGTCTGCGAGGTCGGCGGCGTCGGGCGACCGGGTGCCGGTCACCAGGTACACCACGTCGCGGGCGACGCGCACCGCGTGGTCGGCGTAACGCTCGTAGTAACGCCCGATCAACGTCACGTCGATGGCGGGCTCGACGCCGTGCTTCCAGTCGGGGGCCATCAGGACCTTGAACAGCCTGCGGTGCAGTTTGTCCATCGCGTCGTCGTCGTCCTCAAGCTCAAGGGCGGCGTCCACATCGCGGGAGGCGATGCAGCTGCCGGCCTTGGTGACCAGGCGCTCGGCGATCTGGCCCATCTCAACGATCGTGGCGCGAACCTCCGCCGGGATCGCCGACTCGGGGTGCCGCAGCCGCGCCACCTTGGCCACGTGCTCGGCCAGGTCGCCCATCCGTTCGAGGTCGGTACCCATACGCAGCGCCGCGATGACCACCCGCAGGTCGACGGCCACCGGTTGCTGGGTGGCCATCAGGCCGAAGATCGAGGCCTCGATCTCGGAGAAGATCCGGTCGACCTCCTCGTCTTGGGAGATCACGCTCTCGGCGAGTTGAAGATCGGAGTCCAGGAGTGCGGTAGTGGCCCGGGAGATCGCCGACCTCACGAGTCGGGTCATCTCCACCAGCCGGCCCGTGAGGGCGTCGAGCTCATCATGGTAGGCGTCGCGCATGGCCCTCACCGTATGTGTGTAACAGTGAACGAACCTCGACCGTAAAGTGAACTTTGCGGGAAAGGCCTTGGTCATGCCCTCATGAGCTGCCCCAATGGGGAAAGCCCCGCCTACCATCAAGGACGTTGAAGCGGACAGGAGGAGCATGTGAGTGAACTGATGGCGAGTCTGGCCGCCCTGGCCGGGTTCGTCGTGGGGGCGCTGGCCGTGATGGTCGTCCGTCAGAACGTGGGGCGGGGAGCTCCCACGACGTCGGACTCACCCGAGCCCGCCACGCTGCCGCAGGGCGTCGCCTCGGTGCTGGCTGTCCTGCCGTCGTCGGCGGTCGTGCTCGACAAGGAGGACCGGGTGCTGCGGGCCAGTTCCGCCGCGCGGGCGTTCGGCCTGGTGAGGGGCGAGAACCTGATGGCGGCCGAACTGCTCGCGCTGGCCAGGCAGGTGCGCAGGGACGGCGAGATCCGCGAGAGCGAGATCGAGGTCGCCGGCCACAAGTTCGGCCAGGACTCGACGAGCTTCGCCGTACGGGTGGCCCCGCTCGGGTCGCACGGGCAGGTGCTGGTGCTGGCCGAGGACCAGACCGAGCACCGCAGGGTCGAGGCCGTACGGCGTGACTTCGTCGCCAACGTCAGCCACGAGCTCAAGACGCCGGTCGGCGCGCTCTCGCTGCTCGCGGAGACCATCCAGGACGCCGCGGACGACCCCGAGGCCGTCACCCGGTTCGCCGGGCGCATGCAGCACGAGGCCGCCCGGCTCACCTACCTCGTCCAGGACCTCATCACCCTGTCCCGCATCCAGGGGGCCGAACCCATCCCCACCCCGGGCCCCGTCCCCGTGGACGAGGTCGTGCACGAGGCCATCGACCGCTGCAACACCACGGCCGCGGCCAAGGACATCACCCTCGTCGCGGGAGGCGCGGAGGGGCTGCGCATATGGGGCGACGACGACCTCCTCGTCACCGCGCTGCGCAACCTCATCGACAACGCCGTCGCCTACAGTCCCGAGCACACCCGCGTCGTGGTCAGCGCGCGGACCGCCGGGCCGCACAGCGACTCGATCGAGATAAGCGTCAGCGACCAGGGCATCGGCATCCCGGAGAGCGCCCAGGAGCGGATCTTCGAGCGGTTCTTCCGCGTGGACGCCGCCCGTTCACGCGCGACCGGAGGCACGGGCCTGGGCCTGGCCATCGTCAAACACGTCGCCGCCGCCCACAACGGCACGGTGACGGTGTGGAGCAAGGAAGGGTCGGGCTCCACCTTCACACTTCGCCTGCCCGCCTTCGGCGGCGCGGCGGCTGCCGTACCCGGTAACACCACCATCCCCTTGGAGGCCGCGCAGTGACTCGCGTGCTTGTTGTCGAGGACGAGGAGTCCTTCTCGGACGCCCTGTCGTACATGCTGCGCAAGGAGGGCTTCGAGGTCGCGGTCGCGGCCACGGGCCCCGAGGCGCTGGACACCTTCGACCGCAACGGCGCGGACCTGGTGCTGCTCGACCTGATGCTGCCGGGACTGCCCGGCACGGAGGTCTGCCGTTCCCTCCGTCAGCGTTCCAACGTCCCGGTGATCATGCTCACCGCCAAGGACAGTGAGATCGACAAGGTCGTCGGGCTGGAACTCGGCGCCGACGACTACGTGACCAAGCCGTTCTCCTCAAGGGAACTGGTCGCCCGCATCCGCGCGGTACTGCGCCGCCAGGGCGACGTCGAGGAGCTCGAATCGGCCGTCCTGTCGGCCGGTCCCGTCAGGATGGACGTGGACCGCCACATCGTCGCCGTCCGCGGCGACCAGGTGCAGCTCCCGCTGAAGGAGTTCGAGCTGCTGGAGGTCCTGCTGCGCAACGCGGGCCGGGTGCTCACCAGAGGCCAGCTCATCGACCGCGTCTGGGGCGCCGACTACGTCGGTGACACCAAGACCCTGGACGTACACGTGAAGCGCCTGCGCGCCAAGGTGGAGGCCGACCCCTCCAACCCCCGCTGCATCCTCACCGTACGGGGCCTCGGCTACAAGTTCGACCCCGCCGAGGATTAACCAAAAATCCGGAAAGGGGCGCAACCCGTTTGGGTTGCGCCCCTTTCCGGATTTATCGTTATATTCCCAGGCCTCGAACACTGAGCGTTTTCCACCCCGTGCTTTACCGGCGCCAAACAGAAGAGTTTCGCTCTTGTGCTTTACCGGCCCTCAGCGTGAGGAGCGTCCGGCTTGGGCACGTCGGCCCTCAATGTGAGGGGTGTCCGGCTTGGGCGCGTCGGTGCTTGGACTGAGGAACGCAGGAGCGCAGCGACGGAGTGACGAGGGAAAGCGCCGACTCGAAAGCGCCCAAGCCCGCGACGCCGTAGGCGGAGCAAAGAGACAGAGTCAGGGAGCGCTGGTGGCCGGAGCCGTGGGCTCGGCAGGATCGCTGGGGTCCGCGGGTGCGGCGTCGGTCGCGCCGGCCGAGGGACTCGTGCTCGGCGAGGGACTCGCACTGGCTGAGGGGCTCGCGCCGGCGGTCGAGGCGGGCGCCTGCGGCAGGTCGGCGAACTCGCGGCTGCGGGTGATGACCGGAACCGTCAGGGTGATGACGCCCGCTCTGGCGAACTGCAGCTGCACCGGGATGCTCTCGCCGCCGCTGAGCGGCTTCTTGAGGCCCTCGATCATGATCGTCGGGGTCGGCTTGCCGACGTTGACGCGCTGCTGGACGGGCAGGTTCACCGGGGAGACGACCTTGGCGGTGCCGAAGGCGGGGTCGACGCCGAGGCCCATGAGCTGGTCGGCCTCCTTGGTGGTGTTCAGCAGCGACAGGTAGAGCGGCGTGGCGCCGCCCTCGGCCAGCTTCGAGCCGGAGTCGGGGCCCAGGAAGAACGCCTGGGAGACGGCGATGCCCTTGACCTGGACGCTGAGGGCCTCGGTCGGGGTGTAGGGCATGCTGGTGATCGCGTCCGACCCGGCACCGCAGCCGGCCAGGACCGGGGCGGCTGCGAGGAACGCGGCGGCGGCGATCGCCCAGTGACGGCTGTTGCGGGTCACGGCGCGGGTACTCCTTGTCAAACACGAGGCTATGGCAGAGCCAACCCTATCCGTGGACTTCGCCAGGTTTTCCGCCGACCCGCCCCATCGTGGGGAGGTGTGGTCCGCAGGTCGTGGAGGCCTTTCACAGCGCTGATTCACAGAGTCGAACACTTGTCAAGCCTTAATATGCGGCTTTGACCTGCAGTTATGGTGATTTCACTGTTCCGGGAGGCTGTGGATACGTGGTACTCTTGAGTACAGCGGAAGGGGTACTTGTCACATGACTTTCCAGGTCGGCGACACTGTCGTCTACCCCCACCACGGGGCTGCTCGGATCGAGGCCATCACGACCCGAACCATCAAGGGTGAGGAAAGGACCTACCTGGTTCTCAAGGTCGACAAGGGCGACCTTACCGTCCAGGTGCCGGCTGACAACGCCGAACTCGTCGGTGTTCGCGATGTCGTCGGCCAGGAGGGCCTTGAGCGCGTCTTCGACGTGCTTCGCATGCCTCACACCGAAGAGCCCACCAACTGGTCCCGCCGCTACAAGGCCAACCTGGAGAAGTTGGCGTCCGGTGACGTCAACAAGGTGGCCGAGGTCGTTCGCGACCTGTGGCGGCGTGACAAGGAGCGCGGGCTCTCCGCAGGAGAGAAGCGTATGCTCGCCAAGGCGAGGCAGATCCTGGTAAGCGAGCTCGCGCTCGCCGAGAAGACCAACGAAGACAAGGCCGAGGCCCTGCTCGACGAGGTTCTCAACTCCTGAACACAACATTTCCACGGGTGGGCGTCGGAGTCGACGTCCACCCGTTCGCATCGGGCCGCGAGTTGCACCTCGCGGGACTTCACTGGCCGGGCGAAACCGGTCTGGCCGGGCACTCGGACGGCGACGCCGCGGCTCACGCCGCCTGCGACGCGTTGCTGTCGGCCGCGGGCCTGGGCGACATCGGCGGTCTCTTCGGCACCGCGGATCCTCGCTGGGCGGGCGCCTCCGGCGTCGCCCTCCTTCAGGAGACCGCGAGGCAGGTGCGCGCGGCGGGCTTCGAGATCGGCAACGTGGCCGTCCAGATCGTGGGGAACCGTCCCAAGCTGGCGCCACGCCGTACGGAGGCTGAGAGGGCGCTCAGCGCCGCCGTGGGGGCACCGGTGAGCGTCAGCGCCACCACCACCGACGGTCTCGGGCTGACGGGGCGTGGCGAGGGCGTCGCGGCCATCGCGACCGCGATAGTGGTCAACCACTCTCCGGAGCCGGGCGTCTCCTGATACGGAGCGCGAAAGCGTTCCGGCGGGTGGCGCGTGAAGACCCGTCGCCGCATTCGAGGTGGCCCGTTTACTGGCGCGGTACGGGCCACCTTCTTTTCCGGAATGATCGGCGAATGTCCTGGGTAACCCCTTATTAACCATGTCTCGTCATCGGGGGGAGCCGGACATGATTGGCTCGATCATCGCCGCGATCGTCATTGGTGCCATCATCGGTGCCCTCGCCCGTCTGATAGTTCCCGGGCGGCAGAACCTGTCGATAGGTCTGACGCTCATCGTGGGTATCGTCGCGGCACTCATCGGCACCGCCATCGCGGCGGCGCTCGGACTGACCCACACCAGGGGCATCAACTGGTGGGAGCACATCATCCAGCTCGCGCTCGCGGTGATCGGAGTGCTGCTGGTGGTTCAGATGCAGGCGAGGAAGACGCACTGAGCCGGAATTTTGCCGTTCCCAGGAATATCCGTGACGTAGGGGGTAGCCGATCTCCCGTGAGCGTGAAGGTCACCTCACTGGGAGGTTCACGATATGACCATCGCATCCATTCTCGGGGCCATCGTCATCGGCGCCGTCGTCGGCGCCCTGGGTCGTCTCCTGCTTCCCGGTAGACAGCCGATCGGATGGGTCCTGACCGTCGTGGTCGGCATCGTCGCCGCGCTGATCGGCACAGCCATCGCCCAGGTGCTCGGGGTGGCGACCACGAACGGGATCGACTGGATCGAACTCGTCATGCAGGTCGTCCTCGCCGCCGTAGGCGTCGGCCTGGTCGCGAGCATGAGGCGATCCAGGGTCTGACCCGCGCGGGGACGACACCGTCCGCGTCAACGCGGCCCCCAGACCGGGCCGGCTCCTCCAAGGCCCCGGAGCCGGCCCGATTCGCCTGTTCCCGAAGCTATTCCTGCGGGGGGACGGGAGTGCTGCGCATCCGCCCGGAGGGCGGCGCGGCGCTCTCCTCGCCGGGCACGACCTCCAGGTCGGGCATCGTGGTGTCCAGGTCGTCGTCATCGACGACGGTCGCACGCCGCCTCCTGGCGCCGCCGGGCTCATCCGGTTCGTCGGTCGCCGCGGCCATCGGCTGGGTGTCCTCGCCCGGATCCTCGTCGCCGGGCCGCTCGTCCTCCTCTGTGGCCTTTCCTGTGGCCTTCCCCGTGGTCTCCTCCGGAGCCTTCTCGGAAGCCTTCTCCGGGGCCTGGCCGGGGTGCTCGGCCTCCCAGGTCTCGACCCGCTCGCTGACCCGCCCCTCGGGCTCCTCCTGTACGGCGGAGCGCGGCGGGTGGACGAGCTGGTCGCCGGGGTGAGGCCGTACCAGATCGCCCCAGCGGAGCGGCCTGTCCGGGTCGGCCTCCGCGCGGGGGGCGGGAACCGGATCGGGGGTCTCCGGCGCGGTGGGGACCTCGGGAGTCTCCGGGGCGGCCGTCGGGCCGACGACCGGGTCGGAGGCGGGAGGCGCGGCGGACGGGGTGTGGTGCGGCGCCGGATCAAGAGGGGGAGCGGCCTGCGGGTCGAGCACCACCTCGGAAGGCCGGTGGTGCACCGGCTCCTCGTGCCACCCCGGGTGGTCCCGATGCTCCGGCCGGGCGAGTGGGACGGGGTACTCGGCGGTCGGCAGGTCTCCGTCGGGGAAGGGCACGATGTCGCCGGCACCGCTCTCCGGCGTCGTGTCCACGGCGTTCGCCGCCGCCCGTCTGGCCGCCGCGTGGTTGATCAGCAGCAGCCAGAGCCACAGGGCGAGCAACAGCGCCACCCAGGGGAAGACGGCCACGACCACCGCGGCACGCCGTACGTCGACCGTGGCCCGTACGGCGGTGGCCGTCTCGGCCGCGACCGCGCCCGCGAAGAGCAGGACCAGGACCGCGCCCGCCTGCAGCCGGATCGGCCAGCGCGCGCCCCGCAGCAGGGGCAGGGCGATCAGCGCGACGGCCAGCAGCGCGTCGAAGGCGGCGGGATAGAGGTAGGCGAGGTCCGCGGGGGCCTCACCGGTGATCGCGAGGGCCCGCAGGTCCTCGAAGGAGAGCACACACGCCGCCGCGGCGAGCGCGGCGACACCGACACCGACCAGGGCGATCCCGGTACGGCGCAGCGCGACGGCGGTCCTGCTCGGCTGGGCGGGCGGGATCGAGGACGGGCGGGAGGCGGGGCCTGCCGCCGCGGGGGATTTCACGTCCATGGCGCTCCGAGCCTACAGAATCGACACCTGGCATGATCTGTGCATCGAAGCACGACAAGGAGGAAAGTTGTCCGAACTATCCGATGGCGTGCGGGCGCTCTTCGACGCGGCGAACTTCGCCACCGTGACGAGTCTGAACGAGGACGGCAGCCCGCAGGCCAGCGTGATCTGGGTGAAGACCGACGGTGACGACATCGTGTTCTCCACGGTCAGGGGGCGGCGCAAGGACCGTAACTTCGCCCGCGACCCCAGGACCGCCGTCGTGGTGATCGACCACGCCAACCCCTACCGCTACGCGGAGGTGCGCGGGAGGGTCACGGTGACGGAGGACCCGACGGGCTCTCTCATCCAGGAGCTGGCGCACAAATACACCGGCAAGGCCTGGGAGGAATCTCGTCCTGACACGCAGCGGCTGATCGTCCGAGTGATCCCGGAAAAGGTGCATCTGCACGGGTGACCGGGGAATGCGTGGGGCGACATTCGCCCTCGTTGCCATAAAAAGTGCCGTCGCCAAGCCCCAACGTCTCGTAACACGGCTTGTGAGGTGAGGTAAGGCGTTAGCCTTTCCTCCGTGAGCCTGCACCTATACGACACCAGCGCACGTACGGTCCGCGAGTTCGTTCCGGTCGAATCCGGCCGGGCGTCGATCTACCTGTGTGGTGCCACCGTGCAGGCTCCTCCGCACATCGGGCACATCCGCTCCGGCGTCAACTTCGACGTGCTGCGCCGGTGGATGATCCGGTCGGGGTACGACGTCACGTTCTGCCGCAACGTCACCGACATCGATGACAAGATCATCAGGGTCGCGGCGGCCGAGGGCGTGCCGTGGTTCGTCGTCGCCGAGCGCAACCAGCGCGCCTTCACCTGGGCCTACCAGGTGCTGGGCTGCCTGCCGCCGACCGTCGAGCCCAGGGCGACCGGCCACGTGCCGGAGATGATCGAGCTGATGGAGCGGCTCATCGCCGCCGGTCACGCCTACGCCTCGAACGGAGACGTCTACTTCGACGTCGTCTCCTACGCCGACCGGTACGGCTCGCTGTCCAACCAGCGCCTGGAGAACATGTGGGCGGCCGGTGACACCGACACCGACTCCGCCAAGCGCGACCCGCGCGACTTCGCGCTGTGGAAGGGCGAGAAGCCCGGCGAGCCGACCTGGCCGACCCCCTGGGGGCGCGGCCGTCCCGGCTGGCACCTGGAGTGCTCCGCCATGGCGACCAAGTATCTCGGCCCGACCTTCGACATCCACGGCGGCGGCGTCGACCTGATCTTCCCGCACCACGAGAACGAGCTGACCCAGTCGCAGGCGGCCGGGGACGGCTTCGCCCGCTACTGGATGCACAACGGGATGCTCAAGATCGGCGCGGAGAAGATGAGCAAGTCGCTCGGCAACTCCCTGCTGATCCCCGAGGTGACCAAGAAGGTCCGCCCGGTCGAGCTGCGTTACTACCTGGCCGCCCCGCACTACCGTTCCGCGATCGAATACTCCGAGGAGGCGCTGGCCGAGGCCGCCGCCGCCTATCAGCGCATCGAGGGGTTCGTCACCAGGGCGGCCGAGGTGATCCACGACGTGGACGCCCACGCGCCGCTGCCCCAGGCGTTCGCCGACGCGCTCGACGACGACCTGGGCACCCCGCAGGCGCTGGCGGTCGTGCACGAGGTGGTCAAGGAGGGCAACGTCGCCCTGGCCCAGGGCAACAAGGAGCAGGTGGCCAGGCTCCTGGCCGAGACGCAGAACATGCTCGACGTGCTCGGTCTCGACCCGCGCTCCGAGCAGTGGCGCTCCTCCGGCGACGACTCCGGCCTGCGTACGACCGTGGACGCGCTGGTCAGGGTGGCCCTTGAGCAGCGTCAGGCGGCCAGGGCCCGTAAGGACTTCGTGGCGGCCGACGGCATCCGTGACCAGTTGGCCCAGGCGGGCATTCTCGTCGAGGACACCCCCCAGGGACCGCGCTGGGAACTTTCCCGGTAGGCGCAGGCCATACCCTAGACACCATGGCTGCTGGCGGTAGAGGGTCCGGACGACCCGCGAAGAAGAAGAGTCCGACCAAGGGCACGGGCGGTAACAAGCGCCGAAGCCTTGAGGGCAAGGGGGCGACCCCGCCGGCGCACATGAGGCACTGGCACAAGGACAAGGCCAGGGCCGAGCGGGTCGAGCGGGAGGAGCGCACCGGCAGGACCACCTCCCAGCGCCCGCAGACGCGTGCCAGGCGCAGCGAGGACGCTCCCGAGTACATCGGCGGGCGCAACCCCGTCCTGGAGGCGCTACGCGCTGGTGTGCCCGCCTCCGCCATGTATGTCGCCCTGCGCATCGACAACGACGACCGCGTCAAGGAGGCCGTACGGCTCGCCGCCGAGCGGGGCATCGCGCTGCTTGAGGTCGGCAGGGAGAAGCTGGACCGGCTCACCGAAGGCGGCATCCACCAGGGCGTCGCCCTGCAGATCCCGCCGTACGAGTACGCCCACCCCGACGACCTCGTGCGCATCGCCCAGGAGGCCGGGGAGGTTCCGCTGATCGTCGCGCTCGACGGTGTCACCGACCCGCGTAACCTCGGCGCCATCGCCCGTTCGGCCACCGCCTTCGGCGCCCACGGCCTGCTGGTTCCCTCCCGCCGCTCGGCCGGGGTCACCGGAGGGGCCTGGAAGACCTCGGCGGGCACGCTGGCCACCCTGACCGTCGCCCGGGCCTCCAACCTGACCTCCGCTCTGCGGGAGTACCGCGAGGCGGGCCTGTTCGTCGTCGGCCTCGACGGCGAGGGCAGCGTTGACCTGGAGAAGGCCAACCTCCTCGACGGTCCCCTGGTCGTCGTGGTCGGCTCGGAGGGCAAGGGCCTGTCCCGCCTGGTCGCCGAGTCCTGCGACCTGGTGGTGCGCATTCCCATGCACGCCGCCGCCGAGTCGCTCAACGCGGGTGTCGCCGCGGGCATCGCCCTGTACGAGGTGGCCCGCCACCGCCGCCGCTGACCTTTCCCGGCGGGGTGGCGTCCGCCCGTCCTGTACCGCTCCGGCTGTCTCTTGGCCGTCGCAGTCTCGCGGCGGCCCGGCTGTACGGAAATCGGCGTTTCGGGGGCTCCGTCGGTGACGTCCACGGTGCGGGCCGACTACACTCATCAGTTGACCATGCCGACGTAGCTCAATCGGCAGAGCAACAGTCTTGTAAACTGTAGGTCAGGGGTTCGATTCCCCTCGTCGGCTCGTGAAGCAAAGGCCCAGGTCAGGGGCATGCCCCTGACCTGGGCCTTTGTCATTTCTGGTTCTTCCCTCGGCTGTGTGTCACCTACGTGCCCCTAGCTCTCGATCTTCGTTTTCCGTCTCACCTGTTCTCGTACGGCTCGGCGAGCTCCGAAGCCGGAGGGAAGCGCCCATGCGACGACCGGTCCAATACAGGAGGATCGTGAACATGGTCCAGGATCCCGACGGTCTTGGCGAGGGGATCACCTGTCGTTCCGGAGTGTCCGGCGCCTTTGACCTGGTACGGATTCTGTGGATCGGCTCGTCCTTCACCGCCGTGTCACGTGTTTGACTTAGTTGCTGCTTCGCCTGTCTCCTTGGCCACGGCCTTTCGACGTCTGCGCTCGGTGAGGACCGCGCCGAAGCCGCTGATCCAACCCAACAACACCGTGTAGCCGATGACGCTCTGCCAGTTGAAGACTGTGTCCAGGGGCCAAAGGTCGTGGTTGTGGAACCAAAGAGCGAGGAGGCTTGCGAGGAAACCTCCCACGGCTCCTTGCAAGAGGCCACGAAGGCCTACCCGCCATAAGGGTGCCTGCCCGCCCTGCATGTTCAGCCTTTTCTGTCTCCGACAGAGAACCTGCCTTGTAATGATCACGCTACCCAAGCCGGGGTCATACGTGACCTCGGCAGGCCGCGTACCAAGACTTTGTAACCTCAGTCAGGGTTCGGTTCCCTTGTAGGCCCCCAGGTATCCGAGGCTCTTTCTTTTTCCCGAAACCGCCGTGATGGGGAGGCGCGGGGTTACTCGTCCGCGCCGATGAAGGGACCCGCCCACACCGGTTGTGGACCGGGCCGAGTGGAGGAGGCGGGGGTGGCCTGAAGGGTCGTGTGGGCGGAGGTGGCGGCGCCCTTACCGAAACACTGGGCGATCGATCGACTACTTTTGATCATGGCTGGTTATGTTCCGTGAGGTCATCCACCTCACGGAAGGACCATCCCGTGCGCCTGACCCGCCCTCTGTTCACCACCGCCCTGGCCACCGTCGTCGCCGCCACGGCCGTGGTCGTGGTTCCGTCCGGCTCGGCCTGGGCGGCGAAGGGCACGCTGTGGATCAACGGCCGTCGCCACCACAACCCCAGCGGCTGCTACACCGTCATGGGGCGGCTCTCGGCGACCAACCGGACCAACACGGCGGCCATCCTCTACAGAGGAGACAGGTGCAACAGCCGGATACTCGGCGCTCTCGGGCCCGAGCAGCGCAACACGTGGGAGTTCATCGGCAGCGTCTCCATCCAGTAGCCGGGAGTCGGTGACGCGTGCCGTAGCCGCCGTTCGGTCAGCGTGCGGGGCGGCCCGGCCGGCGGGAACCACACCGGTTCCACTTCCGGAGCCTTCGGCGTATCGGGCGGGCTCGGGGGCGGAGGCTCCGGTCACGCCTGGCCTGGGGAGGGACTCGTCAGGATGGCTCCTTCCTGCCCGGCGCGGGATGCCGAGAGGCGCACAGCTCATGCTTCGGATCCGGGGCGGACGATCATCATGATCACGACGACCGCCCAGATCAGGTTGTACAGCCCGGCGAGCATGGACAGCCTGCGCAGTGGTGCGGCCGGGCCGGGGGTGTCGAGTGCCGCACGTTGGCGCGGGACGATCTGGGTGACCAGCAGGCCCGCCGCTCCTGCGGTGAGGACCATCGACAGGATGATCCAGATCTCTCCCGTCCGGCCCTGCACGGCCGCGAGGACGAGACCGGCCACGGGAACGGCGAGAGCGGCCACGGCGTAGCCCCGGGTGATGCGGTGCATCGCGGTCGCGACAGCGGGACTGCGTTCTCCCTGGTCGGATGGGGCGTCTGGGGGAACGGCCGCGGCGAGAGGCGCGTAGCGGGGGAACAGGCTCGTCGCGACGGCGGAGCCGCCGACGAACACGATGGCGGCCAGGACATGTACCACCAGCAGGAGGTCTTCCAGCACGGATGTCTCCCTTCGACCTTCAGGTTGGCTGAAGCCTAGACCATGCTTCAGTCAGCCTGAAAGATGGGGTTCGCAGACGTACGGCGGTCAGGCCGCCGAGGAGGGATCAGCCGGCGGTACGGAAGGCGGCCCGGATGGCCTCGCCCACCCGTCGGCGCGTCGGATCGGAGTCCGGGCCGAACAGGTGCTCGTCCACCTGGTCTGCCGCTTCCTGTGCCGCTCGTAGCAGGCGCGCGCCCTCGGCTGTCACCTCGATGACCGACGCGGAGCCGGCGCGGGCACTGCTGTCGCGCACCAGTCCCGCTCGTTCCAGCGTCTTCACCGCCGTGTGCACGCTCTGCACGGTGATCCCCGACATGCGTGCCAGGTCGCTGAACGACACCCCGGGCACGGCCTTGATGTGCGCCAGCAGCCCCAGCCTGCTCACCGTCAGATCCAACGGCGCCAGAGCCCTGTTCAGCTCCGCCTCGACCTGGTGCGCCAACGTCAGGACCACGATCGAGACGTTGGTCACGGGCGGCGCGGGACGGGAGGTCTCAGACACCGTTCCAGTGTCCCCGGTCGGGCAGGCACTTCGCACGGACATGGGGACACCGCCACCGTGTCGGAACGGCCTGGCCGCGGGCCGTCGTGGGCGAAGGGCCGAGGACACCGGGACGTCTCGATCGAGCCGCGATCCGGCCGAAGGGGAGGGCTCACCGGAACGTCCAGAGGGCGGCGGTGGCGTCGTCGTGGGTTTTGTGGCGGGGCCGGTTCGAGCCGTACGGGTCGTCGTGTTCGGCGGCGCGGACCTGGGCGATCAGTCCTTGCGGGCCGTCGCGGGTGAGGAGGTCGAGGAGCTGTCGCCAGGTGGCCAGGCCGAAGAGGTCGGTCAGGCGGGAGGCGCCGTCGCTGAGCAGGGCCGCGGACCGTACCCGTTCGGCGGGGACGGATCCGGTCAGGGAGCGTGCGGCGGCGAGGGGGTCGGCCGAGGCGACCCAGAAGCCGCCCTCACGGTTGCGGTGGCAGCGCATGATCTCGATGTAGCGGCGTAGCGCCTCGGAGTGTTCGGGGGTTCCGTTCGTCAGGGCGTCCAGTTCGGTCCGGTGGAGCACGCCGGTCCGTTCGAGCCGGTCGTCGCTGAGCACGGTCGGCTCCGCCGTACCGGTGTCGATGATGATCACGGAGTCGGCCAGCACCAGCCATTCCAGGGTGTCGTCCGTACGGCGCAGCATCGCGACCGTGGCCGAGGGGGTGCCGGGGTGGGACAGGTCGCAGGTGAAGTCGTGCAGCGAGACGACGGTCTTGATCGACCTGGTGAGCAGTTCGGCCAGGGGAGCGGCGCTCTGGGTCACCTCGGCCAGCAGGGTGGAGCCGAGCGTGCGGGCGTACCAGGCGACCCCGTGTGAGCAGCCGGACTCCATGCCGCTCGGGACGCCCGCCCCGTCCAGGAGAACCACCGCGCCGGAGGTGACCCCGACGAAGTCCTCGTTGGGGCGGTCCGGGGAGGCGGGGTCGGTGGCGAGGGTGAGCCGCATGTCCGTCGTCCTCGTGTCGTGGTCGGATGGAGGCGTACTCGACGCCGGATGGCATGCCCGCGAATAGCGGGAAATATGCGGTTTTGGGGTTCGGGGTAGTCGTGAGGCGAACGCCCCGGAACCGGCTGCGGTGGTTCCGGGGTTCGGGGTCAGGTCGCGAGTGCGGTGCGGCGGCCACGGCGGGCCACCTCGCGCTCCAGATACCACTCCACGATCAGCAGCGGGACCGTCCAGCCGAGCCAGCCGGACAGGCCGGAGATCGTCCACGCCATCAGGTCGGGGTCGCCGTGGAAGACGGTGTCCTGCAGTGGGGGCAGGACGATGATCAGAATCGCGGTCCACACCCGGTTGGTGATGATGGAGTAGGTCAGCACGGTGCTGCGCAGCATCCAGCGCCGGTGACCGGCGTACCGGCGGGCGCGGGCGGCGCGCCAGCCCGCCACGGTGAAGGTGAGCCACAGCAGGGCGAGGAGCACGTCGCTGACCGCGAGGAACAGCCCGAACGGGGAGCGCGCCCCGATGACCAGGCCGGTCAGCCCGGCCGGTAACACTCCGGCGAACACGTAGGCCCGTCCGGCGCGCCGGTGCCACACCGGGTGCCGCCTGCGAAACCACGGCCACACCTGGAAGAACGCGGTGACCATGGCGATCGTGGCGAACAGCACGTGTGCCACGAGCAGCGGGTAGTGCAGGCCGAACCCCTCCGGCTGCGGCACCCGGGACTGCGACGGGTCACCGGTCAGGTACGGCGGCAGCGAGAACGCGAGGAACCCGGCCATGACCAGGCCGAGGGGCGCCGTCCAGGGGCGTCTCCACCACGGACGGCGGCGGGCCGGTGCCGGTTGGGGGCTGTCGATCGTCGTGTGCATGACGACTCCAAGGGGGTTGAGTGGGATGCGTATGACATACGCTCATTGCGTACTCTATACGCAATGCGTATGTCCTACGCAAGGCGTATGAGATACGCAAACTGATAGGCTCCTGGAATGCGGGACGACACCGGAAACGAGCTGCCGCACGCGCTGAACGTGCTGTGGGGGCGGGCCAAGCCGAAGGGGCGGGGACGCGCGCCCGCGCTCAGCCTGGAGCGGATCGTGGCGGCGGCCGTCGCCCTCGCCGACGAGGAGGGGCTGGCCGCGCTGTCCATGGCCCGGCTCGCCGAACGGCTCGGCTGCGCGCCCATGTCGCTGTACCGGCATGTGGCGGGCAAGGACGACCTGCAGCTGTTCATGCTGGACGCCGCCCCCGGGCCGCCGCCGGAGTTCGACACGGCACCGGCCGACTGGCGCGGCTCACTCACCCGGTGGGCCGTCGAGCTGTTCGGCGTCTACGCGCGGCATCCGTGGATCGTCCAGCTGGTGAACTCCCCGCCTGCCGATCCCGGCCAGCTCGCCTGGCTGGAGGCCGCACTGCGCACCCTCGGCGGCACACCGCTGGACCTGCGGACCCGGATCTCGGTGGTCATGCTGGTGACGCACTACGTGCGTGGCGCGGCCCAGCTCCTGACGTCCATGGCCGCAGAACCGGGGGAGGGGGCCGACGAGGCGTACGCCGTCCTGCTCACCGAGCTGGTCGACCCCGGCCGGTTCCCCGCGCTGGCCGGCGCCGTGCGGGCCGGGGTGTTCGCCCCCAACCCGGGGGCCGGGCCGGACGACGACTTCCGCGCCGGCCTGAACCACCTGCTCGACGGGGTGGGGGTGGCGATCGAACGCGCCGCCCGGAGCTGAGCCGGGTCAGCCGGGGGGAGGGGTCATGGGGCCGGTGATGACGGCGACGAGCACCGTGCCGGGCGGGAAGGCGCCGTCCCCGGTCATCGTGAAGATCGCCCGCATCATCTTGGCCACGTATATCCGGTCCAGGCGCAGGCCGTGCCGGGCGGTGAAGTCGGTGACGAACGCGTCGAGGGCGGCGTCGCTCCTGGCGTAGCCGCCCGAGTGGAAGTCGAGGGCGATCGACCAGTTGCCGGAGGCGTGGCCGTACGCCTCGGTCTGCAGGCGGGTGACCTCCTCGGTGAGGAACCCTCCGCCGCGCAGCACCGAGACGCCGAGCGCCCGCCGTCCGGGCTCCAGGCCTGCGGCGATGCCCGCGAGCGTGCCGCCGGTGCCGACCGGGCAGCAGACGACGTCGTACGGCACGGCGATCTCCCCGGGCAGTTCGGCACAGCCGTGTACGGCCCGCGCGTTGCTGCCGCCTTCGGGCAGCAGGTAGAACCGGCCGAACCGTTCCCGCAGCGTCTCGACCACGGGGGCGGTGTGCTTGGCCCGGTAGGTGGTGCGGTCGAGGTAGGTCAGCCGCATCCCACGCCCGACGGCGAAGGCCAGGACCTCGTTGAGCGGCAGGTGCTCCTCCCCGCGCACGACCCCGACGGTCCGGAACCCGAAGCGGGCACCGGCCGCGGCGACGGCCCGCAGGTGGTTGGAGTAGGCGCCCCCGAAGGTCAGCAGCGTGTCGTGTCCCAGTTCGGCGGCCCGTGTCAGGTTGTATCGGAGCTTGCGCCACTTGTTGCCCGGAAGATCGGGGTGGATGAGATCATCACGTTTGAGGAGCAGCCGTACACCGGCCCCGGCGAGGCGGGGGTCGCACAGCTCGGTGAGGGGCGAGGGAGCCACGGGCGCGACCCCGGAGGCCGTCGGGAGATCGGTTCCGGAGACGGTCGCGGGGGTGATCCCGGAGGAGGCCGTGGGAGGGGGCGGAGGGAGGGACGGCCTTGGGCGGATCACCGCATCAGGATGCCATCTCGTACGGTGCCCTTCCATTCGGAAGGTGAAAGCCGCAATGTAAGCACCAATCAGCACCTATATCCAGATACACCCGTTGATATGGCATTCCTTTGCTCCGCTGTACGCCGTCATCATGGGGGAACCAGCGGCCCGCACCTCGCCGCGGCCGGTTCGTAGCCCACGTGTGAAGAGAGAGACGTATGACCCACTCGTTGAGAACCGGCCTGTCGATCCAGGAGATGCAGGAGGAGGCGCTGCGGCGCGACGCGGAGGATCCCGGCAACCGGGACCTCTTCCTCGTCCCGCCGGCGGAGGGCGGGGACTACCCGGAGAGCGCCTACCTGGCGGGCAACTCGCTCGGCCTGCAGCCGAGGGCGACCAGGACGGAGCTGCTCGCCGACCTGGAGGCCTGGGCGAGACTCGGCGTCGAGGGTCACATGGAGGCCGAGCGCCCCTGGCTGCCCTACCACGAGCTGCTCACCGAGCCCGCCGCCCGTCTGGTCGGCGCGCTGCCCGAGGAGACCGTGGTGATGAACTCGCTGACGGTCAACCTGCACCTGCTGATGGTGTCGTTCTACCGGCCCGGGGGGCGGCGCACCAAGATCGTCATCGAGGACACGGCCTTCCCCTCGGACAGTTACGCGGTGCGCAGCCAGGCCCGTTTCCACGGCCTCGACCCGGAGACCACGGTGGTACGGCTCCGCGACGGGCGGCAGGTCCTCGACTTCCTGGCCCGGGAGGGCGAGACGGTCGCGCTGGTGATGCTCGGCGGGGTGAACTACCTGACCGGCGAGCTGATGGACATCCCCGCGATCACCGCGGCCGGGCATGCGGCCGGGGCGGTCGTGGGCTGGGACCTGGCGCACGCCGCCGGGAACGTTCCGCTGAGCCTGCACGAGTGGGGACCGGACTTCGCCGCCTGGTGCTCCTACAAGTACCTCAACTCCGGGCCCGGCGCCCTCGGCGGCGTCTTCGTCCACCAGCGGCACCTGGGCGACCCCACGCTGCCGCGCTTCGAGGGCTGGTGGAGCACCGAGCAGGAGACCCGCTTCCAGATGGCCCCGGTCTCCCGGCCGCCCGCGACCGCCGACGCCTGGCAGATCTCCAACCCGCCGATCTACGCCATGGGCCCGGTGCGCACCTCGCTCGAACTGTTCGACCAGGTCGGGATGGCCGAGCTGCGGGCCCGGAGCGTGCGGCTCACCGGATACCTGGAGAGCCTGCTCGACGTGGTCGTCCCCTCCCGGCCGCTCAGCGTGGTCACCCCGCGGGAGCCGGGGCGCCGGGGCTGCCAGCTCTCCCTGCGGATCGGGAGCGGCAGCGCCGCGGAGCTGGCCTGGCGGCTGCGCCGGGAGCACGGGGTCGTCACCGACGCCCGTGAGCCGGACATCGTCCGGATGGCGCCGACCCCGCTCTACTCGACCTACCACGACTGCTGGCGCGCCGCCGTCGCGCTGGCCGACTGTGTCCAGGAGGAGTCGTGACCGTTGCCGTCGTCGGCGCCGGGCTCACCGGCTGCCTGCTCGCCTGCTATCTGGCCCGTCGCGGCCTCGACGTGACCGTCTACGAGCGCCGCCCCGACCCGCGTACCGGTAAACCGGAGCGCGGCCGGTCGATCAACCTGGCCATCTCCGAGCGCGGCCGGGACGCCCTGCGCAGGATCGGCCTTGAGGAGCGGGTCATGGCCGACGCGCTGCCGATGCGCGGCCGGATGATCCACCCGGTGAGCGGCCCGCTCGACTTCCAGCCCTACAGCCACGACGGCGAGATGGCGATCAACTCGATCAGCCGGGGAGCGCTCAACAACACGCTGCTGGACGCCGCGGAGGCCGCCCCCGGGGTGAAGGTCTTCTTCGGCCACCGGCTGACCGGGCTCGACCCGGCGACCGGGGCGATGACCTTCGAGACGGCCGACGGGCCGGTCGAGACGGTCGCCGACGTCGTGCTCGGCGCGGACGGGGCGGGCTCCGCCGTACGGGGGCAGCTGCTCGCGCACCGGGACATCGAGGAGAGCCTGGACTTCCTCGACTACGGCTACAAGGAGCTGACGATCCCCGCGGTCGACGGGGAGTTCGCGCTGGACCCGGGCGCGCTGCACATCTGGCCGCGCGGCACGTCCATGATGATCGCGCTGCCCAACCCCGACCGGTCCTTCACCTGCACGATGTTCTGGCCGACCGGCGGCACCGGGAGCTTCGCCTCGCTGAGCAGCCCGGCGGCCGTCGAACGCCACTTCCGCGCCAACTACCCGGACGTGGTGCCGCTGGCGCCGACCCTGGTCGACGACTACACGCACAACCCGGTCGGCCTGCTCGGCACGGTCCGCTGCGCGCCCTGGCAGTCGGACGGCAGGGTCGGCCTGATCGGTGACGCGGCGCACGCGATCGTGCCGTTCTACGGCCAGGGAGCCAACTGCGGCTTCGAGGACGTGGTCGTGCTCGACCAGTGTCTCGACGAGACCGGCGGTTCCTGGTCCAGCGCCCTGCCGCTGTTCGAGCGGCGGCGAAAGGAGAACGCCGACGCGATCGCCGAGATGGCCCTGGACAACTTCATCGAGATGCGCGACAAGGTCGCCTCTCCGGTGTTCCGGCTGGTCAAGGGGGTCGAGCACCGGCTGGAGCGGGCGCTGCCCGGCCGCTATGTGTCCCGGTACGAGCTGGTCTCCTTCTCCACGGTGCCCTACGCCCAGGTCAGGCGCCGGGTGCGCGCCCAGCAGCGGCTGCTCGCCGGGGCGGCGGCCGTACTGGCCGGGGCGGTCGTCGCGGGCCTGGCCGGGCTCAGGCGCAGGTCGTGAGGCCGTCATGAGGCCGTCGTGAGGTCGTCGTGAGGTCGTCGTGAGCGAGGACAGGTCGGTCCTCGGGAGGCACGCGCCCGGTCCTGACGAGACCGTCGCGTACGGCCCGGCTCCCGACCAGGTGAGCGACCTGTGGCACGGGCCGGGGCCGACGGTCGCGCTGGTCCACGGCGGGTTCTGGCGTCCCGAGTACGACCGGGTCCACCTGCGTCCGATGGCGAACGCGCTGCGCGAGGCGGGCTGGAACGTCGCCGCGGTCGAGTACCGCCGCGAGCCGGGCCGTCCGGACGCGGCGGTCGAGGACGTCCGTGCCGCGCTCGCCGCGCTCGGTCCCGCGTCCGGTCCCATGGTGGTCGCCGGTCACTCGGCAGGCGGCCACCTGGCCCTGCTCGCGAGCCCGGGGGAGGCCGCGGTCCTCGCCCTGGCCCCGGTGGCCGACCTGCGGCTCGCGCACCGGCTCGACCTCGACGAGGGCGCGGTCGCCGACTTCCTCGGCCGTCCGCCGGACGAGCGCCCCGACCTCGATCCGGTACGGCTGCGCCCCGGCGCCGGGCGGGTGACGCTCGTGCACGGCACCGACGACGAGCGCGTGCCCGTCGAGGTCTCCGAGTCCTACGTCGCCGCCCACCCCGAGGCCTCGCTGGTACGGATTCCCGGCGCCGGGCATTTTGTGGTTATTGACCCGGAAAGTGAGGCTTGGCCGGTTGTTCTGAGGGAATTGGCGGCCCTCGCCCGTTAACACGATGGTTTTTTGGTGGTTCTCCGGGTTACTGGGGGTTCGATCAGTACGGTGATCTCAGCCCCCAAAGGAGAAACCGCATATGACCTCTCCAACCTCGCAGGAACTGAGAAAGCTCCAGGAACCCGCGTACTGGCTCGTCTTCGCGTTGCCCTGGCCCGACTCCCGGCAGGACGCCGCGACCGCGGAGGCCGCCTACGTCGTCGCGCCGCCGCTCGTCCCCAGGAGCCAGGTCTCGGAGAACGCGGAAGGGGTCTTCGCGGTGGCCCACTTCCACGTCAAGGAGAACCCCGGCCGCAGAGGTGTCTGGTTCAGCGACCTCACCCGGTGGCTGGCCGAACGGGACAACAGCTGGCAGGGGGTCGAGGTGGACTGGGAGGCGGCGCTGCGCGAGATCCAGGAGCTGCCGACGTTCGGCATGTTCCTGGAGGTCAGCAGGCGCGGCTACCTGTTCCTGCTGGACGGCTCACCGGAGGGGGCGACGGTGACCTACCCCGGAGGGGAGCGGGAGCACCTGACCGCGCGGGAGCGTGAGGCGGTGCACGCCGACTTCGAGAACAAGATCACACGTGACTGGGCGAGGTACATCGAGGAGATGGCCGCCCGGGGGATGATCCACCTTCACTGACCCCGCGGGCGGCGCGGCGTGGACCCGAGGCCCCGGCTCCCCTCGCCGGAGTCGGGGCCGGTCCTTCGGCCGGCCGCGAGGCGCTCGGCCTCGACGTGCAACGCCTCGACGAGGAGCAGCTCCAGAAGGAGGTCCGCGTCCACAAGATCGTCGAGTGTTGCCATGTGCCCTCCTGTTGGAAAAGACGTCCCACGGGCCACACGGGTTTCTTCTCATAACGGAACGGCATGGAAATTCCCGGGCAAGTCACACGGAAACATACGGATTTTTCGTGATTTTGGGTGAGATGTCGATAGCCGTCCCGGCTCCAAGGCTGTTTCCGGGTGTCCGAGACTTGTTCCATGAACCGTCCCCCGGCGCCCAAGGGCGTCCTCTATGTGATCGTCTGCGCGGCCGGAGCGGCCCCCACGGCACAGGACCTGGTCGCGGCGGCCCTCGATGAGGGATGGGAGGTCCAGGTCGTCGCCACCCCCTCGGCGCTGGGCTTCTTCGACGTCGCCGCCTTCGAGGAGCTGACCGGGCGTCCCGTCAAGAGTCGCTACCGCAGGCCGGACGAGCCCAAGCCGCCCAGGGCCGACGCGATCGTCGTGGCCCCGGCCACCTACAACACCGTCAACAAGTTCGCCCAGGGGATCGCCGACACCTACGCGCTCGGCCTGCTCGCCGAGGCCCCCGGCCTGGGCATCCCGGTGGTCGTCGTGCCCTTCGTCAACGCGGCCCTCGCCTCCCGCCTGCCGTTCCTGCGCGGTGTCGAGACGCTGCGCGCCGAGGGGGTGCGCGTGCTCCTCGACCCGGCGAACGAGGCCTGGAACGGCTCCAAGCCGTGGCGGACGGCGCTGGCGGCGGTCGAGGAACTCGGGAGGCTCCGGCGCGACGACACAGGGTGACGGGCCGGAGGTACCAAAGGGCGACAAGGCGACAAGACGCGCGAAACGCCAAGCCGTGCGAAGCCGTAAGAAAAAGGGGGTTTTCACCAGGCGCGGCGAGGCCGGGCGAAGGCGGAGAGGGCCAAGAAACCGGATCCGCCCCACACGCGCGGCCCATCGTCACATACTGGAACGCTGCGTGACGTTGAGTAACCGACGGGGGGCACAGCGGTGACGGGGACGATCATTCGAGCGGTCCGTGCGGGAAGCGGTGAGCGGGCGGCCGGAGACGAGGCCGCGGGGCCCGGGCGCTGGGCCGCGCGGGAGGAGACGCAGCACCCCGACATCGACGTCAGCGTCATCGTCCCGGTCCACAACTGCCGCCCCTATCTCGACAGGTGCCTGACCTCGCTGCTGGTGCAGCGGGTCAACAGGGAGATCATCGTCGTCGACGACGGCTCGACCGACGGCGGCGCCGAACTGCTCGACCTCTACGCCGCCCACCACCGGGGGGTCGTGCGGGTCGTCCGCGTGGAGCGCTCCGGCGGCGCGGGCCGTCCCCGCAACGTCGGCCTGGCCCTGGCCAGGGGCAAGTACGTGTTCTTCTGCGACGCCGACGACTACCTCGGCCCCGAGGCGCTCGAACGGATGCTCGCGATGGCCGAGCGCAACGGCTCGGACATGGTGCTCGGAAAGATCGTCGGGCACGACCGCAGGGCCCCCGTCTCGATGTTCCGGGAGAACGCCGAGCGGGTCACGCTGGAGGAGAGCCGCGTCTACAACAGCCTGAGCTGCTTCAAGCTCTTCCGCAGGGAGATGATCGAGCGGTACGGCATCCGCTTCGACGAGACGCTGCTGGTCGGGGAGGACGTGTTCTTCACCACCCACGCCTACTGCCACGCGGAGGTGATCTCCGTCGTCGCCGACTACGACTGCTACCACCTGGTCGCCAGGCCGGACGGCAGCAGCATCATGCAGCAGCCGGGCAGCCGCGACCCGGTCGCCTGGATTCGGATGATCAAGAAGTCGGTCGAGTTGATGGTCGGCCACGTGCGTCCCGGGGCGCTGCGCGACCACCTGCTCGGGCGGCACTTCAGGATGGATGCGCTGAGCAACCTCGGCAGGCCCTTCCTCGACGCCGGGGAGGAGACGCGCAGG
The DNA here is from genome assembly GCF_040631275.1 of Streptosporangium sp. NPDC020145. NCBI lineage: Bacteria > Bacillati > Actinomycetota > Actinomycetes > Streptosporangiales > Streptosporangiaceae > Streptosporangium > Streptosporangium sp. NPDC020145. The sequence goes on from NZ_JBEXZT010000021.1 coordinate 98,323, forward strand.
CAGATCGCCGCCGAGGTCGCCGACATGTGCGAGCGGTGGCTGACCGACGGCGTCCGCGAACGCCTCAACCCCATCGACCGGGGCCGCGTCGCCGCCCTCCAGGACGTCGACCGCCTGGTACGGCTCGCGCACATCGAGTCGGCCGTGGTTCGCAGGCGGCTGACCGGCCTGGACTGGGACCCGCGGGACGGGCTGGTCGTCACGGGCCGGGTCGCGCTGGACGCCCTCGAACGGGACGGGGGCCCCGACCTCGTCGCGGGCGGCCTCGACCTGGTGCTGCGGCTGCGCGGCGGCGCGGTGGAGGGCGACCGTGGGCGCCCGGTCGAGCGGGTGTTCCCGGTCGGCGGCGACCACGAGGGCTTCAGCGCCGTCGTGGACGTCACCACGCTGTCCTCCGGGGTCTGGGACGTCTATCTGAACGTCGAGTGCGAGGGCGTCACCCGTCTGGTACGGCTCGGCGCCGACCGGGACGAGCCGGTCACCCGGCCCGCCCCCCGGATGATCGGCGGTGTCGTCGCCCTGCCGTACTTCACCAGGTCGCACGGCAACCTCAGCCTCGACGTCGGCGGACACGTGGTGCGGGTGCCGGGCCGCGTCCGGCTGACCGGGACCCGTTGGACGGCCGGGAACCGGCTGGCGCTCGACGGGCGGGTCAGCGTCGGCTCGGCGGCGCCGGGGACGCGGGCCGTACGGCACCTGGTGTGGCGGGAGCGGTGGTCGGGGAAGGAGTGGCGCGAGCCGGTCGAGGTCGAGGAGGGGGGGACGTTCGCCATGCGGCAGGCACTCGGCAGACTGGGACCCGGCACCTGGGACGCCTACCTGGAACTCGACCTGGGCGGACCGCCCGCGCGGTTCAGGGTCGAGGCGCCCGCCGAGATCGTCGCGCCGCCGCGCACCTGGTGGCGCGGGCTGGTCAGACGCAGCGTCAGGCCCTACGCGACCACGGGCAAGGGGCGGCTGAGCGCGGTCGTGCGGACGTTCACCCCGAGGTCGTTCGCCCGCCGCGTCCTCCGCTAATGCCACTCTCTTGCAAGTGCAAGCCCATGGCTTAAAGTAAGGAGGATTTCGCATCCCCGGAGGCTTGCCGTGCACGTACCCGATGGCTTCTTCAACGCAGCCGTGTCGATTTCGGCCGGGGCCGTCGCGGCCGTCGGCGTGGGGATCTGTCTGCGGGGGGCTCGTAAGGAGCTCGACGACAAGACCGCGCCCATGGCGGGTCTGGTCGCCGCCTTCATCTTCGCCGTCCAGATGCTCAACTTCCCGGTCGCGGCGGGCACCAGCGGGCACCTGCTCGGCGGCACGCTCGCGGCGATACTCGTCGGGCCGTACACGGCGGTGTTGTGCGTGGCCGTCGTCCTGCTGGTACAGGGTTTCTTCTTCGCCGACGGCGGCCTGACCGCGCTCGGGGTGAACATCACCCTCATGGGCATCGTCGCCGTCCTGGCGGGCTGGGCCGTCTTCCGCCTGGTCACGAGCAGGGCGCGCGGGAGGGGCACGGTGGTCGCGGGCGCCTTCGTCGCGGCGCTGGTCTCGGTGCCGGTCTCGGCGATCTCCTTCGCGCTGCTGTTCTGGATCGGCGGCACCGCGCCCATCGAGGTCGGCACGGTCGCCATGGCCATGGGCGGCGTGCACGTGCTCATCGGCATCGGCGAGGGTCTGATCACCGCGGTCACCGTCAGCACCGTGCTCGCGGTCAGGCCCGACCTGGTCTACGGCGCGCGCGGGCTGGCCGCGCCCCTGGTGCTCAGGGGCGCCGACGGCGCGGCCACCACGGTGGACACGGCCCCGAAGGCGGCGGCCCCGCGCCGCATCGGCTGGTTCCTGCCCGCGGGCGTCCTGGTCGCGGCGCTGCTGGCGGGGATCGTCAGCTTCTACGCCTCCTCCTCGCCCGACGGCCTTGAGCGGGTCGCAGAGGACAAGGGCTTCAGCGGCCAGGCCGGGGACCACGCCCTCGGTGACCAGCCGCTGGCCGACTACGGCGAGGTCGGCGGCATCCCGGTCGGCGTCGCCGGCCTGGTCGGCGTCGGAGTGACCCTCGCCGTCGGCGGCGGCCTGTTCTTCGCGGTACGGCGCCGCAACCAGGGCGAGCCCCGTGACGACTCGGCGAAGGACGAGGTCACCGCGTAGTGGGGGCGGGCCACAGCCACCAGCTCTACCGGCCGGGGGACACCCTCGTCCACCGGCTGCCACCCCAGTGCAAGCTGGCGGCGGTCGCGGCCTTCGCGCTGGTGGTCGTGGCGACCCCGCGTGAGTGGCTGTGGGCCTTCGGGATCTACGCGGTCCTGCTCGGCGTGGTCGCGTCCGCCGCCCGGGTCCCGCCGGGCTTCGTGCTGCGGCGGATGATGATCGAGCTGCCGTTCGTGGTGTTCGCGGTGGCGCTGCCGTTCATCGGGTTCGGCGAACGGGTGCCGTTCCTGGGGGTCACGCTCAGCGTCGAGGGGCTCTGGGCGGCCTGGAACATCCTGGCCAAGGCCACGCTCGGGGTGGTCGCCAGCGTGCTGCTGGCGGCGACGACCGAACCGAGACTGATGCTGCTCGGCGCCCAGCGGCTGCGGCTGCCGCCGCTGCTGGTGCAGATCGCCATGTTCATGCTCCGCTACATGGACGTGATCGTGGACGAGATGCGCCGGATGCGGGTGGCCAGGGAGTCGCGGGGCTTCACGGCCAGGGACGTCCGGCACATCCCGGCGGTCGCCAAATCGGCGGGGGCGCTGTTCATCCGCTCCTACGAGCGCGGGGAACGGGTGCACCTGGCGATGCTCAGCCGGGGCTACACCGGTTCGATGCCGGTCATCCAGGACCTGTCCGCCTCCTCGCGTCAGTGGCTCACGGCGGGTATGTTGCCGGGCGCGGCGCTCGTGGTGCTGCTCGGCACGACACTCGTGAACGGAGGCCTGTGATGACCGCCTCGCTGGAGGTGCGCCGCCTGGCGTACGCCTATCCGGACGGCACCCAGGCGTTGTTCGGCGTCGACTTCGAGATCGCGCGCGGGGAGCGGGTCGCGTTGCTCGGCCCGAACGGCGCGGGCAAGACCACGCTGGTGATGCACCTCAACGGCATCCTGACCCCGGGGCACGGCACGGTGACGGTCGCCGGGCTGCCGGTCGGCAAGGAGTCGCTCAAGGAGATCCGCAGGCGGGTCGGGCTCGTCTTCCAGGACCCCGACGACCAGCTGTTCATGCCGACGGTGCGGGAGGACGTCGCCTTCGGCCCGGCCAACCTCGGCCTCAGGGGGCCGGAGCTACGGCGCCGGGTCGAGGAGGCCCTCGACCGCGTCGGCATGCTGGAGGCGATCGACAGGCCGCCGCACCACCTGTCCTTCGGTCAGCGCCGCCGGGTCGCGGTGGCGACCGTGCTCGCGATGGAGCCGGAGATCCTGGTGCTGGACGAGCCGTCGTCGAACCTGGACCCGGCCTCAAGGCGCGAGCTGGCCGAGATCCTCAGGGGGCTGGACGTGACCGTGCTGATGGTCACCCACGACCTGCCGTACGCCCTGGAGCTGTGTGAACGGGCGCTCGTCCTGTCCGGCGGCGTGATCGCCGCCGACGGGCCGACCGCGAAGATCCTCGCCGACTCCGACCTGCTCGCCGCCCACCGTCTCGAACTGCCGTACGGCTTCGCCCTCCCGCGAGCGGAGCATTCTCCATGATCGTCGACATGTGTATCGATTCGCTGTGATAGCGGTTTATATGATCTTTGTCCCACGTTATTCGTGATTTTTCCGGTATAAATCGGCGGGGGCGCCGTGGCTGGGCCGTGGCTCCATTGACGGGGAAGCGGAACGGGGTGAGGGTGATGTGTGGCGTTTGCGGTTCTTCCTCCGCCCGGTGCGAATGATCATAGAGTCGCGGGACCTCACATACGGTGATGGCGAAGTAAAGTGGGTCTGCCTCATGGGCGAGGAGGACTGATGAAGCTACGGCTGGCTCGCCGCGCCGTCGGTGACGCCGTGGTGGTGGCCGTCGAGGGCGAACTCGATCTGTTCACCGCCCCCTTTCTGCGAGACGAGGTTCGCGATGCGATCAAGCTCGACGGGTCCCGGCTGATCCTCGACCTCACCGCGCTGTCGTTCATGGACTCAAGCGGCCTGTCCGTGCTCATCGAGGCCTGGCGACTGGCCACGGGCGAGGGGGGCGGCGTCAGCCTCGCGGCCCCGCAGGCGCCGGTGGCCAGGATTCTGCGCACCACCGGCCTCGACCGCCGCATCAAGGTCTATCCCGACGTGGTCACCGCGGTCGGCGAGGGCTGAGATCCAACGGGCACCCCTGATAGAACTTCATTCGGTATCCGCGTTAGAGTCCGCTCATGGACCTGAACGGAGCAGCAGCAGTCATCTCGGGCGGTGCCAGCGGCCTCGGTGAGGCCACGGCCCGTCATCTCGCCGCGCACGGCGCCACCGTGGTCGTCGCCGACCTCAACGAGGAGCGCGGCAAGCTCGTCGCCGAGGAGATCGGCGGAGTCTTCGTCAAGACCGACGTCTCCGACGAGCAGCAGGTGCAGGCGGCGGTCGACGCGGCGGTCGCGACCGGCAGGCCGCTGCGCGTCGTGGTCAACAGCGCGGGCATCGGCTGGGCGGGCCGTACGGTCAACCGGGACGGCTCACCGCACGACCTGGCCTCCTACCGCAAGGTCATCGAGGTCAACCTGATCGGCACCTTCAACCTCCTGCGCATCGGCGCCGCCGCCATCGCCAAGACCGACCCGGTCGACGAGGACGGCCAGCGCGGCGTGATCGTCAACACCGCCTCCGTCGCGGCCCTCGAAGGCCAGACGGGCCAGGTGGCCTACTCGGCCTCCAAGGGCGGCATCGTCGGCATGACCCTGCCCGCCGCGCGCGACCTGTCGCCCGTCGGCATCCGCGTCAACACGATCTGCCCCGGCATCATCGACACCCCGATCTACGCCTTCAACGACAACGCCGAGGAGTTCAAGGCCAGGCTCGTGGCCCCCGTCGTCTTCCCCAAGCGCATGGGCAGACCGGAGGAGTTCGCCCACCTGGTGCGCTCCCTGATCGAGAACGACTACATGAACGCCGAGACCGTCCGGTTCGACGGCGGCATCCGTTTCCAGCCCAAGTAGTTCCCGGCCCAGAGGAGTCAACCGGTGTCTGATGAGGTACTCGCCGAGGTCGGCGACGGCGTCGCGGTCATCACGATCAACCGCCCCCAGGCCAGGAACGCGATCAACGGCGCGGTCGCCAGGGGGATCGCCGCGGTGCTCGACGAGTTCGAGGAACGCGCGGACGTCTCGGTCTACGTGCTGACCGGGGCGGGCGGCACCTTCTGCGCGGGCATGGACCTGAAGGGCTTCCTCAAGGGAGACCTGCCCTTCCTTGAGGGCAGGGGCTTCGGCGGCATCGTCGAGGCGCCGCCGAGGAAGCCGATCGTCGCCGCAGTCGAGGGCTACGCCCTGGCCGGAGGCTTCGAGCTCGCGCTGGCCTGCGACATCATCGTGGCCTCGGAGAAGGCCGTCTTCGGCCTGCCCGAGCCCAAGCGTGGCCTGGTCGCGGCGGCCGGGGGCGTGATGCGGCTGCCGCGGCGCATCCCCTACCACGTCGCGATGGAGATCGCCCTGACCGGTGACCACTTCCCCGCCGCACGGCTGAGCGAGGTCGGCCTGGTCAACCACGTCACGCCCGAGGGCGAGGCGCTGACCAGGGCGGTCGAGCTGGCCGGGCGGATCGCGGCCAACGCCCCGCTGTCGCTCGCCGCGACCAAGCGGGTGATCGTCGAGTCCGCCGACTGGAGCGCGGGGGAGATGTTCGCCAGGCAGGCGGAGATCATCGACCCGGTGTTCGCGTCGAAGGACGCACAGGAGGGCGCGGCGGCCTTCGCCGAGAAGCGCGCCCCGGTCTGGAAGGGCGAGTAGTCCCGTTCGAGGCGCCGGGCACGGCCGTACGGGTCGCGCCCGGCGCACTTCCCGCCTGGAATGCGTACGGTGGAAGGGCGTGGCGACCGCTCCCGAAGGCCAGGAGAGTGCATGGACGACCGATTTCCCCCGGCGGAACGCCCGGCCGGTGAGCGGCTCAGACGCGGGGCGGGTGAGCTGGCGGCGGGCGCGGCCGGAGCCGCGATCCTCGTCATCCTCCTGGTCGGCGGCATGTGGGCGATCGAGGTCGCCGACTACGTCCTGCCCGGGGAGTTCGACGCCTACGGCATCAGGTCGTGGGACGTCGAGGGGCTGGGCGGCATCCTCCTGGCGCCGTTCCTGCACGCGGGTTTCGGCCACCTCATGGCCAACTCGCTGCCCCTGCTGATCCTCGGCTTCCTCGCCGCGCTGCGCGGGATCGGCAGGTTCCTGCTCGCCAGCCTGATCATCATCGTGGTCAGCGGCCTCGGGGTCTGGTTCACCAGCTCGCCGTACGTGGTCACGGTCGGGGCGAGCGGGCTCGTCTTCGGCTACTTCGGCTTCGTGGTGGCCAGGGGCCTGTTCGACCGGAGCGTCCTCGACATCGTCATCGCGGTCGGCGTCGCCGTGGCGTACTACTCGATCATCTGGGGCGTGCTGCCGGGGGAGGCGGGCATCTCCTGGCAGGGGCACCTGTTCGGGCTGGTCGGCGGCGTCCTGGCGGCCTGGGCACTGCGCCGCAGACGGCGGACGCTGCCCGCCTACTGACCGCTGGGCCTCAGCCGGTGCCAGGAACGCCGTGGAGGAGCTTTCAGTGGGATCTCAGGAGACAGCGGACCCGAGCCGGGAAAGCGGCGCCACGGGCCACAGGACGCCCCGCGTGGTGGTGCGGCGCTCGCTGCCGACCCAGCCCGCCGTACGCGGCTCGGCCTCGCTCTTCATGACCGAGGCCGCCGCGCAGGGGATCACCCCGGGCCGCCGCATGCTGGGCGTCGGTGAGGAGCCGGCCTCCGGTGACGTCGCGGCGGCGCTGCGCGTCGAGCCGGGCACCGACGTCCTGGCCCGCAGGAAGCTGCTGCTGGCCGGTGACGTCCCGGTGCGGATCGCCACGAGCTACTTCAGGCTCGACCTGTTCGGCGGCACCCCGCTGTGCGACCCCGACTTCGTACGGCCCACGCTCCAGGCGGGCATCGAGGCCCTCGGCCACCGCTTCGGCCACGCCGAGGAGCACCTGGTGGCCCGCCCGCCGAGCGGCTTCGAGGCCGTGACCCTGGAACTCGACCCCGGCGAGTGGATCGTGCAGGTGCTGCGTGCGAGCTACGGAGACGACGACACCCCGGTCCACGTGCTGGAGACGATCTGCGCCGCCTCCCGGCACGTCTTCGTCGTCGCCCAGGTCACCGGCGCCGACGAGTTCTGACCGAGGGCCCCTTTCCCGGGCACTGGTCTCAAGCCGGGTCATCCGGTGGCGAGCGCCTGGGTCGGCGTGAGCCGGGCCGCCCCGCGCGCCGGATAGAGGCCCGCGACCGCGCCGATCAGCGTCGAGGCGACGACCCCGCCCGCCAGGGCCTGGACGGGCAGGACCAGCGGCCAGCCACGGGACGCCGCGTAACCCAGCGTGACGAGAACGCCGAGCAGGACGCCGGACAGACCGCCGAGGAGGGACAGCACGACCGACTCGGCCAGGAACTGCAACCGGATCTGACCCCGGTTGGCGCCGAGGGCGCGGCGGAGCCCGATCTCCTGGCGGCGTTCGAGCACGGAGATGACCATGGTGTTGGCCACCCCGACGCCGCCGACCAGCAGGGCGACCGCGCCCAGGCCGAGAAACAGCGAGTTGAAGGTCGAGGCGGCGGCGAGCTGGGCGGTCAGGGCGTCCGAGGGGCGGCTGACCTGGACCTCCTCGGGGTCGCGCGGGTTCACCGCGGAGGCGAGCACCTCCCTGACCGCCGTGACGGCCTCCTCGTCGGAGCGCTCGTACAGGGTGGTCGGGTGGCCGTCGAACCCCAGGAGTCCTTCGGCGACCGGCCAGCCGACCAGGGCCGACCGGTCGATCTCGGGGTTGAGCGGCAGGGAGTCCAGGACGCCGATGACGGTGAACCAGTGCCCGGCGAGATAGACCTGGGCGCCGGGTTGTCCTACCCCGAGCCTGCCTGCGGCGACCGAGCCCAGCACCGTGGCCGGATACATCTCGGTCGCGGAGTTGAGGAAGACTCCCGAGCGTACGGATCCCCCCAGCGTGGTGAGCAGGTTGAGCCTGGTCGCGGCCACCGCGATCCCGCCGGTGTCCGCTTCCGGGATCTTGTCGGTACGGCGCACCGTGCCGTTCTCCACGGCGCCGACCGCGGTGACCGACCGGACCGAGGGGACGCGGGCGACCATGCCCACCGACTCCACCGGCAGCCTGGCGTTCTCCCCGAACAGGCTCTGGCCGGGGTGGACGGTGAGCATGTCGGTCCCCAGCGTCCGGATCTGGTCCAGCAACTGCTGTCTGCTGGCCGCGCCGACGCCCAGCACGGCGACCATGGCGGCGACGCCGATGGCGATGCCGAGCGCGGAGAGGGCCGCCCGCAACGGCCGTCCGCGCAACCCCACCAGCGACACCCGCAAGACGACGGCGGCTGAGAGCCGAGCCGAAGGAGGAAGCGGTACGGAGCTCATGAGCCCTTCCCGTCGTAGTTGATCCGGCCGTCGAGGATCTCCACCCGGCGCGGCAGGCTGCGGGCGATCTCCTGGTCGTGGGTGACGATGACGATCGTGGTGCCGTCGGCGTGCAGTTCGCGGAGCAGGCTCAGCACGCCGGCGCCCGAGGCGGAGTCGAGGTTGCCGGTCGGTTCGTCGGCGAAGACGACCGCGGGACCGGCGACGAGGGCGCGGGCGACCGCGACCCGCTGCCGTTCGCCGCCGGAGAGCTCGTGCGGCCGGTGACTGAGCCGGTGGCCCAGGCCGACGCGCTCAAGGGCCGCGGTGGCGCGCCGGGCGCGGGTCCCGGTGGACACGCCCTGGTAGAGCAGTCCGGTGGCCACGTTGTCGACCGCGCTGAGGTGCGGTGTGAGGAAGAACCGCTGGAAGACGAAGCCGATCCAGCTCGCCCTGACCGCGGAGATCTGCCGGTCGCGGAGGGTCGCCAGGTCGTGCCCGAACATCCGGACGGTTCCGCTGTCGGGCAGTTCGAGCGCCCCCAGGATGTGCAGCAGGCTCGACTTGCCGGAACCCGAAGGGCCGACGACGGCCAGCAGCTCCCCGCGACGCACCGACAGCGACACCTCGCGCACCGCCGCCACCCCGCCCGGATAGGTCTTGGACACCTTCTCAGCGGTGATCACGGCGGTCATGACGACGGCACCTCGACGCGTGCGCCCTCGGTGATCCCGGGGCCGCTGACCTCGACCAGCCCGAGGGCGAAGGAGCCGAGCCGTACCGGGACGTCGTGTCCGGCGCCGGACACGTCGACGACGCGGACCGCGTAGGAGTCCTTGCTCCGGGCGAGCAGCGCGGCCACGGGTACGGCGAGCACGTTCCGGTCCACCCGGCTGGTGAAGCTCACGGTCACCGGGGCGCCGTCCAGCCCGCCGGTGGCCTTACGCCCGGTGAGGACCACCTCGACGGGGACGGTCGCCTCGCCGGTGGCCTGACCGGGCTGTCGGTCCTGGGCGGAGCCCGACGGGGCGGTGGCCACCGCGCTCACCCGCCGGACGCGTCCCGGCACGGTCCGCCCGTCCGGCAGGTCGACGCTCACCTTGGCGTTCCTGACGGCCAGCTGCCGCCGGTTCACCGGAAGGTCGACGTTGACGACCTGCCGGGTTCCGGTGGCCCTGACGACGACCCCGCCGGCGGTGCCGCCCGAGACGCCGGGCACGGCGGCGATCCGCAGGGCCTCCGGGGCGACGACGGCGTCGCCGGGGTTGACCACCCCGGTCTGTTCGACGCCGAGGTGACGCTGCCAGCGCCGGACGGCACGCGAGGTGGCGTAGCCGAAGTGCCTGTCGACCGTGACGTCCTGTCCGTGGCCCAGCGCCACCAGGTTTCCCTCCAGGACGGCGATGTCCTGCCCGTCGCGCACCCCCTGCCGCAGCGGGCGCCACAGCGGTGTCGCCCCGTAGAAGAGCGGTACGGAGTGCCCGTTCACGCCGTACACCCGCTGCCCCCGGCGTACGGTCCGTCCGGTGGGGGGCAGCCAGGTGAGGGTGCCTCCGTCGGCGGAGACGAGATAGGAGCCGGAGTGGCCCAGCGTCCCGTCGATCTCCTCGTGGTCGGCGAGGTCGGTGCGGACCACCGGGGCGGTGGTCACGGCCGCCTCCCGTGGCGCCGGGGTGGGGGACGGCGGCCGCGTCACGACCACGACGGTCGCGGCCACGGCGACCGCGAGACCGGCGGCGGCCCACAGCAGGCGGCGACGGCGCCGGGGGTGCCGCTTCGCGGCGGGTCCGGGCGCGGTGCCGGCCTCACCGGTGCGTGAGAAGTCGCGGAAGGAGGGGTCCCTCATCCCGCGCCGCCGGAGGACGACTTCCGGCAGGCCAGCAGCGCCTGCTGCACCTCGGGGTCGTTGAGCCGGTCGCGGATGGTGAGCCCCTGACCTGGCTGGGGATCCGGCGCGTCGACGCCCTTGCCCCGCAGGCACCGGGCGATCGCGACCATCCGGTCCATGTCCTCGGAACCGCCCATCTTCTCCTGTGCCTTGACGGGCAGGTACTGCCGGCACGCCTTCATCGCGGCCTGCAGGGCGGCGGTGTTCCCCGGTTTGGGGATGGTGACGGCCCCGGGCCGGTCGGGGTCGGGCATCTTCACCCCGTTCTCCCGCATGCACCGCGCGTAGGCGACCCCCTGGTCCTGGGCGTTCGGCGTGCCCGTACCGGTCTGCGCGTTCCGGCCGGAGTCTGTGGTGCCGCAGCCCGTCAGGACCAGTGCGGCGGCGATCGTCACGGCTCCGCCGAGCCGGGGAGTTCTCATGGCTTTTCGACCTTCCGTCTTCCGTGGTACGGCGCGGCCGTGAATGGCGGCGCCGTGCTCCACAGGTCTACAGACGGGGGCGTTCGGCTGACGTTTCCGTCATCGGAAACATCGGCTTTATCCACGTCGCCCTACTGTGGCGACACACCCACCTGAGGAGAGGCGTGCCATGCGCGTGCTGATGGTCGAGGACGAGCGTGTGCTGGCCGACTACGTCGCCGACGGGCTGCGCGGAGAGAACATGACGGTCGACGTCGCCTACGACGGGACCGACGCGCTGAGAAGGCTCGCCCGCTCCGACTACGACGTGGTGATCCTCGACCGGGGCCTTCCGGGGGTCTCCGGTGACCAGGTGTGCGAGGAGCTCACCAGGGAGGGCAGCAGGACCAGGGTGCTGATGCTCACCGCGGCGGGCGGTGTCCGCGACCGGCTCCAGGGCCTCAGCCTGGGCGCCGACGACTACCTGCCCAAGCCGTTCGACTACTCCGAGCTGCTCGCCAGGGTGTCGGCGCTCGGCAGGCGGACCGGTACGGCGCTGCCCCCGGTGCTGCGGTGCGGCGGTCTCACGCTGGACACCTCACGGCTGCGGGCCTCCCGTGACGGGGTCCCGCTGGCGCTGTCCCCCAAGGAGTTCGCCGTCCTGGAGGTGCTGATGTCGGCTCAGGGACGGGTCGTCAGCGCCGAGGAGCTGCTCGAACGGGCGTGGGACGAGAACGCCGACCCCTTCACCAGCGCCGTCCGCGTCGTGATGGCCAAGCTGAGGGCCAAGCTGGGAGACCCGCCGGTGATCGAGACCGTGCTGGGCATCGGATACCGGATCTGAGCCGTGGCGGCCTCGCGCCGGGCGCCCGCGCGGTGGCGCGGCCTGCCGGTCAGGGTCAGGCTCGCCGCGGTACAGGGCGGGCTCATCCTCGCCGCGGGGACGGTCGTCGTCCTCGTCGTCTACTTCCTGCTGGCACGGAGCGTCGACTCCAAGGTCAAGGTGATCTCCTTCACCAACAAGCCGACCGCGAGGTCGCCGGGCGAGTCGGTGGACGTCATCGTCTCCATGGCCAGGTCCTACACGACCGAGGCCGTCGACAGGCGGCTGGCGCAGGCCCGCCACGAACTGCTGCACCAGCTGTTCACCACGTCCGCCGCCTGCCTGGCCGTACTGGTCGTCATGGCCGCGCTCATCGGCTGGTGGCTGGCGGGCAGGATGCTCAGGCCGCTCAACCGGATCGCGGAGACCGCGCGGCGCCTCTGCCTGGACAACCTGCACGAGCGCATCGAACTCAGGGGACCGGACGACGAGCTCAAGAGGCTCGCCGACACCTTCGACGACATGCTCGCCAGGATCGAACAGGCCGCCGACAGTCAGCGTCGTTTCGTCGCCAACGCCTCCCACGAGCTGAGGACCCCGCTGGCCGTCCAGCGCACGGTGCTCCAGCTGGGGCTGGCCGGGCCGATGTCGGAGAAGGTGGTCCGGGCCAGACGGGAACTGCTGACCATCAACGAACGCAGCGAGCGGCTGATCGAGGGGCTGCTGCTCATGGCGCAGAGCGACCGGGGCCTGGCGCGCAGGGAGCCCATCCCGCTCCACGAGGTCGCGGGGGAGGTCCTGGCCCAGTACACCGACGTCGCCGCCGCGGCCGGTGTGCGCACGGAGCTGAGGTCCGCGCCGGTCGAGATCTCCGGCGACCGGGTCCTCATCACGCAGCTCCTCATGAACCTGGTGCAGAACGCGATCCGCTACAACCGTCCCGGCGGTGTGGTCGAGGTGAGCGTCACGGCGTCGGGCGGCCTGACGGTCGGCAACACCGGCCAGGACATCCCCCCGGACAAGGTCGACGAGCTGTTCGAGCCCTTCGTCCGGTTCGGCGAGGCGAGGTCCGGCCCCAGGGAGGGAGCCGGTCTGGGGCTGTCGATCGTCCGTTCCATCGTCGCCGCCCACCGCGGCGTGGTCGTCGCCCGCGCCCGCTCAGGCGGAGGCCTGGAGGTCAGCGCGACGCTGTCGCCCGCCGGACCCGGACTCCGGCCGCGCCTTCCACAGGATTCCCGAGCCGCCGGAACGTGAGGGCTCGGGACGGAGCTGAGAGGGCGCTGGGAGCCCGTTTCCCGGCGCGCCCAGAAAGGGCCCGGCCTCCGGGCTCCACGGGTGCCCGCGTGGTCACCAGGGCCTCCGGTGGGGGAAGGACGTCGCCCTTCCCCCGCCGGACAGGCTCAGAGAAGGGCTAGAGCCGCTCGACCACGTGGTCGATGCACTTGGTCAGCGCCTCGACGTCGTCGGGGTCGACGGCCGGGAACATCGCGATGCGCAGCTGGTTGCGGCCGAGCTTGCGGTAGGGCTCGGTGTCCACGATGCCGTTGGCGCGCAGGACCTTGGCGACCTCGGCGGCGTCGACCTCGGCGGAGAAGTCGATGGTGCCCACCACGTTCGAGCGGAACTCGGGAGCGGCGAACGGCGAGGTGTAGGAGGTCTTCTCCGCCCACGTGTAGAGCCGCTGGGCCGAGTCGGCGGTGCGGGCGGTGGTCCAGGCCAGGCCGCCGTTGCCGTTCATCCACTCAAGCTGGTCGGCCAGCAGGAACAGCGTGGCCACCGCCGGGGTGTTGTAGGTCTGGTCCTTGACGGAGTTGTCGATCGCCGTCGGCAGGCTGAAGAACTCGGGGACGTACCGGCCGCTGCCGGAGATCTCCTCGACCCTGGCCAGCGCGGCCGGGGACATCAGGGCGAGCCACAGACCGCCGTCGGAGGCGAAGCTCTTCTGCGGGGCGAAGTAGTAGACGTCGAACTCGCTCGCCTCGACGGGCAGGCCGCCCGCGCCGGAGGTGGCGTCGACCAGGACCAGCGAGCCCTCCTCGCCGACCCGCTTGATCGGCATCGCGACGCCGGTCGAGGTCTCGTTGTGGGTGAGCGCGTAGACGTCCACGCCCTCTTCGAGACGGGCCTCGGGGTGGCTGCCCACCTCGGACTTGATCACGGTCGGGTCGCCCAGCCACGGGGCCTTCGCCACGACGGAGGCGAACTTGGAGGAGAACTCGCCGAAGTGCAGGTGCTGCGACCTCTCACGGACGAGCCCGAAGGCGGCGATGTCCCAGAACGCGGTGGTGCCGCCGTTGCCGAGGACGACCTCGTACCCCTCGGGGAGGGAGAACAGCTCCCGCAGGCCCGCACGCACGCGCCCGACGAGCGACTTGACGGGCTTCTGCCGGTGGGAGGTGCCCATCAGGGTGGAACCGGAGGCGGCCAGAGCCGCCAGCTGCTCAGGTCGTACCTTCGAGGGCCCGCAGCCGAAACGGCCGTCGGCGGGCTTGATGTCAGAGGGAATCACGATGTCAGCCACCTGAACAGCGTACTGAGCCCGCCGCGCGATCCCGCTCGGGGTCCGTATTTCGAGACGTGCGTGGTGTCCGGAATGAGACTGAAATCACCCGATAAACACGAGACGGCTGCCGCGCGAGAGTGCGTCGCGCGACAGCCGTACGAGACTGATCGGGGGTCAGAAGGAGGCGAGGACCTCGGCGGCGCCGGGGACGTCGTTGATCGAACGCTGCGGTGGGCCCACGTACTTGGCGCTGGGGCGGACCAGCCTGCCCGTGCGCTTCTGCTCCAGGATGTGAGCCGCCCAGCCCGCGGTGCGTGCGCAGGTGAACATGGAGGTGAACATGTTGGCGGGGACCTCGGCGAAGTCCAGGATGACCGCGGCCCAGTACTCGACGTTGGTGGCGAGCACCCGGTCGGGCTTACGGGCGTGCAGTTCTTCGAGGGCGGCCTGCTCAAGCGCCGCGGCGACCTCGTAGCGGGGCGCGTTGAGCTCCTTGGCCGTACGGCGCAGCACGCGGGCCCTGGGGTCCTCGGCCCGGTAGACCCGGTGACCGAAGCCCATGAGCCGCTGGCCGTTGTCCAGCTCCTGCTGGACCCACTTCTTGGCGTCGCCCAGCTTCTCGACGCCCTCGATCATGTGCAGCACGCGGGCGGGGGCGCCCCCGTGCAGCGGGCCGGACATGGCGCCGACCGCTCCGCTCAGCGCCGCCGCGACGTCGGCACCGGTCGAGGCGATCACCCGGGCGGTGAAGGTGGAGGCGTTCATGCCGTGCTCGGCGGCGGACGTCCAGTAGGCGTCGATCGCCTTGACGTGCTTGGGGTCGGCCTCGCCCCGCCAGCGGATCATGAACCGCTCGACGATGCTCTCGGCCTTGTCGACCTCGCTCTGCGGGACCATCGGCAGGCCGAGGCCGCGCGCCGACTGGGCGACGAAGCTGAGGGCGGTCACACTGGCGCGCGCCAGGTCGGCGCGTACCTGCTCGGCGTCGATGTCGAGCACCTGGTTGAAGCCGTACGCGGGGGCCAGCATGGCCAGCGCGCTCTGTACGTCGACGCGGATGTCACCGGAGTGGACAGGGATGGGGTACGGCTCGGCCGGGGCGAGGCCCGGCTGGAACGTGTTGTCGACGAGCAGGCCCCACACGTGTCCAAAGGAAACGCGACCGACAAGCTCCTCGATGTCGACGCCCCGGTAACGAAGGGCGCCCCCTTCTTTGTCCGGTTCCGCGATCTCCGTCTCGAAGGCCACCACGCCTTCGAGCCCGGGTTTGAAGTCGGACATTCTCGGCCGCCTCCCTTTCTTGAAGTCAAAGCCTTGATGTCGAGATACCGGCGGGTCATATTCAACCCCCTAGGGCGCGGTGGTGTGCCGCCGGACCCGCCGGAACGCGATCGTCCCAGGTGGGGGCGGTGCGCATGCTCTCCGTCAAGCACGGGAGAATACCGTCCCGTGGATGCCACCTCGCGCCCGCCTTCGCTTGCCGGGCTTCGCCGCACCTACGAAGGTCTCCCTCTGCTTGAGGAAGATCTCGCCCCCGACCCCGTCAGCCAGTTCGCCCGATGGTTCGACGACGCCGTGGCGGCCGAGCTTCCCGAGCCGAACGCGATGGTCGTCGCGACCAGCTCGGCCGGCGGCAGGCCGACGGCAAGGACCGTCCTGCTGAAGGGCTACGACGAGGACGGATTCGTCTTCTACACCAACTACGAGTCACGCAAGGGCCGCGACCTCACCGAGAACCCCAGGGCCAGCCTGCTGTTCCCCTGGCACTCCATCCGCCGCCAGGTGAGGATCGAGGGCCACGTGGTACGGCTGCCGCGGGAGGAGTCGGCCGCCTACTTCAGGTCCCGTCCCTACGGCTCGCGCATCGGGGCGTGGGCCTCACGGCAGTCGGCCGTCGTGCAGTCCAGGCGGGAACTCGACGAGCGCTACGCGGAGCTGGCCGAGCGCTGGCCGGAGGACCCGCCGGTGCCCGACTTCTGGGGCGGTTTCCGGGTCGTGCCGTCGGAGGTGGAGTTCTGGCAGGGTCAGCTCGACCGCATGCACGACCGTCTCCGCTACCGCCGTACGGGCGCCTCGTGGACCGTCGAACGCCTGGCCCCGTGACTTGTTACCTGGCCATTACTGATATATCCCCATATGTCCTAAGGGCTGAGGGGGATACGTGGCGGTCAGGAATCTCGTCAGGAGACTCGCGGTGGACACCCGTCCACTGCGGGTCCCGGCCTACCGGCGGCTCTGGATGGGTCAGGGCGTCTCGTTCATCGGCTTCCAGCTCACCTCGGTAGCGGTCAGCGCCCAGATCTACGGCATGACCGGCTCCTCCTTCTGGGTCGGCATGCTCGGCCCGACCAACCTGATCCCGCTGGTCGCCTTCGGCCTGTGGGGCGGGGCCGTCGCCGACGCCGTCGACCGGCGCAAACTACTGCTGGTCGGCTCCCTGATCGCCTGGAGCGCGACGCTGGCCCTGCTCGCCCAGGCGCTCCTGCAGGTGTCGAGCATCGGCCTGCTGCTGGCCACCGTCGCCGTCCACGCCACCGGGTTCGCCATCACCGGCCCGACCCGGGGGGCGATCATCCCCAGGCTCGTCTCCACCGAGCTCGTCCCCGCCGCCAACACCCTCAACTTCCTGGTCGGCAACCTCGGGACCGTGATCGGCCCGCTGATCGCGGGCTTCGTGCTCGCCCAGAGCGGCGTCGCCGTCGCCTACCTGATCGACGCCCTGCTGTTCGGCGCCGGCTTCTACGCCGCCGTACGGCTGCCGCGCCTCGAACCGGTCGGCGCGGTGACCAGCCCCGGCCTGCGCTCCGTCGTGGACGGCCTGCGCTACATCTCCGGCCACCCCGTGGTGATGATGTCGTTCGTCGTGGACATCATCGCCATGGCGTTCGCGCTGCCCAGGGCGCTGTTCCCCGAGATCGTCGCCGAACGCTTCGGCGGTGACCCGCTCGCGTTCGGCTGGCTCTCGGCGAGCATCTCGATCGGCGCGGTCCTCGGCGGCCTGCTGTCCGGCTGGGTCGGCCGGATCAGCCGACAGGGGCTCGCCCTGACGTTCGTGATCGCCGCCTGGGGCGTCAGCGTCGCCCTGGCGGGACTGGTCGGCCAGCTGTGGCTGATGATCGCCCTGCTGGCCCTGGGCGGCGCCGCCGACCTGGTCTCGGCCGTCTGGCGGCAGACGATCCTGCAGACCCACGCGCCCGACGACATGCGCGGACGCATGCAGGGCGTGTTCACGGTCGTGGTCGCCGGAGGCCCCAGGCTCGGAGACCTCAGGGCGGGCGCGACGGCCGTGTGGTTCGGCGCCACGGCCTCCTGGGTCGGCGGGGGGATCGCGTGCGCCGTGGTGGTGCTCGCGGTCGGGCTGGCCGTACCGGCGTTCAGGCGTTACCGTTCCGCCGCCGCGGGGTCCAAGTGATCAGAGTGTTTGGGCAGGTTGGGAAGGATTTACCTGCCCCCGATGTTGCCATCGTTGGCCGCTGTGGGCGGATCTCGCAATAGGGTCAGAGTCCGAGGACTTCAGGTCTGTCGCTGTCCCCAGGGGAGGACGCCGCGACCGGCCTTGGAACGAGATAAGGACGGGAGGAGCCTTGACCGCACACGGCCTGATCGACACCACGGAGATGTACCTCCGCACGATCTTCGAGTTGGAGGAGGAGGGAATCACCCCTCTCCGTGCGCGCATCGCCGAGCGGCTTCAGCAGAGCGGTCCCACCGTCAGCCAGACGGTGGCCCGGATGGAGCGCGATGGCCTGGTCAGGGTTGAGGGAGACCGGCACCTGACGATGACCGACCTGGGACGCACGCTCGCCACGCGCGTCATGCGCAAGCACCGCCTCGCCGAGTGCCTGCTCACCCAGGTGATCGGCCTGCCATGGGAGGAGGTGCACGTCGAGGCCTGCCGCTGGGAGCACGTCATGTCCGAGTCCGTCGAGGCCAGGCTGGTCACGCTGCTGAACCACCCGAAGGAGGACCCGCACGGCAACCCCATCCCGGGCCTTGAGGAGTTGGGCGTCGCGGCCCAGGACGGCGCGGCCTGGCAGTCACTGCCGTCGATGGCGGCGCTGGCCGGACCCAGGGATATACCCGTTGTCGTCCGCCGAATTAGCGAACAAGTGCAAAGTGATCCGGCTGTGATGCTTAAACTCAAGCAAGTTGGGATACAACCCGGACGCGAGGTAACGCTCGCGGCAAGCGACGACGGTGTGCGGGTGACAGGTGACGACAAGGCGGAGAATACTCTGGCGGACCTCCCGCGAGACATCGCCGCGCATGTCTTCGTCTCCACCCGATGACCAAGATCCATCTGCTTGGTTGAAATCCCCCCGGGAGACCCTCCACTCCCCTGCCGAGACCGCAGCAGGAGCAACCGTGGTTCGCTTTGCGCAAAGCCGTCCCCAAGGGGTGGTCGCTGGATGAAACGGTGGGGGGATCTCTCACAGGACACCGCCGACCACCTTTCGGCGCATTCGGTCCTCGACCATGCCGAGATGGCGGTGGTCGTCACCGACCGCTTCAGCAACGTCGTCTACTGGAACCCCTTCGCGGAACGGCTGTTCGGCAGGCCGGGCCCGGCGGCCCGCGACCAGTCACGTTCCCTGGGCATCATGGAGAAGGACCACCCCCTCGCCGTCGAGCTCGCCAAGCACGTGCTCAAGGGCGGGGTGTGGGAGGGCACCTTCGACGTCAAGCGCGGCGACGGCACGATCATCTACGTCCGGGCCCAGGCCGTGCCGCTGCGGCACCAGTCGGGCTCGGTCACCGGCATCGTCATCACCGCCAGGGAGGCGATGCGCAGCAACGAACGCGAGAAGGACCGCTACGGCCTGCTCGAACGGATCGGCGAGCGCCTCGCGGGCTCGCTGTACGTCGAGGAGACGCTCAACCGCGTCGCCGAGATGCTCGTCCCGCAGTTCGCCGACCACTGCTTCATCGAACTCATGGACAACGGCAGGCTGACCAGGAAGGTCTCCAGCCACGTCCCGGGCTGGAGCCCGCCGCCCAACACCTGGGCCCCCATCGGCGCCGACATCAACTACCCGACCGGGCACTACGCCGAGATCGCGCTGCGGCGCCAGGAGACGATCCTCGTCGAGGACTTCTCCCAGACCAACTACCCCAGCCCCGGAGAGGCCAGCACCCGCCTCGCCGCCGAGATCGGGATGACCTCGGCCATCGTGGCGCCGCTGTGCGTGCGCGGTGAGGTCCTCGGGCTGATGTACCTCGGCCTGTCCAACCTGACCGACCGGCGCAGCCCGCACTACGACGCCTTCGACCGTGACTTCGTCGGTGCCGTCGCGACCCGGGTCGCGCTCGCCGTGGACAACGCGCTGCTGTTCGAGGAGGAGCGGCACACCGCCGAGTCCTTCCAGAAGAACCTGCTGCCCCCCGCGCCGCTGCCCGAGCTCGACGGCCTGGAGATCGCGGTCCGTTACTGCCCCGCGGCGCCGCTCGCCTCGCATGGCCAGGGCATCCAGACCCAGGTCGGCGGCGACTGGTACGACGTCATCCCGCTGTCGGCGGGCCGGGTCGGCATCGTCATCGGCGACGTCGAGGGCAGGGGAGCCAAGGCCGCCGCCGTCATGGGCCAGCTCAGGGCCGCGCTGCGGGCCTTCGCCCAGGACGACAAGCCACCCGCGGAGATCCTCGCCAGGCTCGACGACTGGACCCACAGCATCGCCACCCCCGAGTGGGACGACAGCGGTGCCGACATCAGCGTCCCGCCCATCGTCACCTGCCAGTACCTCGTCTACGACGCCTGGTCGCGCCAGCTGTCCTTCGCCAACGCCGGGCACGCCCCGCCGCTGCTCCTGGTCGACGGCACCTGCAGCGAGCTGGAGATCGAGGAGGTCGGCAAGCCCCTGGGCGTCCGCGCCCGTGGCATCAACGCCGACCTGGTCTACAAGGAGGAGACCCGCACGCTGCCCGCGGGGGCCGCGCTGCTGCTCTACACCGACGGCCTGGTCGACCGCCGCCCCCTGCGCGACGCCGACGGCAGGCCGCCGAGCGACGAGGAGACCCTCGCCGCGCTCTTCGGCAAGCTCATCGAGGTCTCCGACGACACGGTCGAGAACATCGCCCAGGCCGCGACGGACGCCGTCCCCGGCGAGATCGACGACGACATGGCCATCCTGGTCGTCAGGTCCGCCCGTGACGAGCTCGACGTCGAGGAACGCACCTTCCCCGCCCAGCCCATCATGGTCGGCGAGGCCCGCAGGATGGCGGCGGAGGCCTTCAGCGGCTGGAACGTCCCCGAGGAGCGCGCCGAGCTCGCCTGCCTGCTGGTCTCCGAGGTGGTCACCAACGTCGTGCTGCACGCGGCGAACGCCAGCGTCCCCCGTCGTGACCTGGTGATCGACACCACCACCCCCTTCTCCTTCGACGAGTCGTGGGACATCCCGGGCTTCGAGGACGAGGTCGTCAACGAGAAGGAGTTCACCCTGAGGCTCCGCAGGGGAGGCGAATCCGTCTGGGTCGAGGTGTTCGACCAGGACCTGCGCCTTCCCCGCATCCGCAGCGCGGGGGAGAACGACGAGGGTGGCCGGGGTCTCTACCTCGTCGACCAGCTCGCCAAGCGCTGGGGCTCCCGCCCGACCAGAGAGGGTAAGGCCGTCTGGTTCGAGATCCCCACCAAGTCACGCTGACCAGAATCAAGATCACTGCCAGGTTTCGTGAGCTTGTCCGGAAATTTCCCGCAGGTTACGCGTCCTGAGCCGGTGAGGCGGTCAGGGCATGGCGCCCCCGTCATAGAAGCCGGGGACGATCGGTGCTTCACTCGGGGGATGGATCTGGCCTTCGAACGTCGCGGGACAGGGGAGCCCCTGGTCCTGCTGCACGGAATCGGTCACCACTGGCAGGCGTGGCTGCCGGTGCTCGACCTGCTCGCGGCCGAGCGGGACGTGATCGCCGTCGACCTTCCCGGCTTCGGTGCCTCCCCGCCGCTGCCGCCGGGCTCGCCGTACACGGTGGAGAGCCTCGCCGACGCGGTCGAGACGTTCTGCGCGAGGCTCGGCTTCGGCGAACCCCACGTCGCGGGCACCTCCCTCGGCGGATACGTGGCCCTGGAGCTGGCCTCACGGGGGACGGTCCGTACGGCCACGGCGCTGTCGCCCGTCGGATTCTGGAACCGGAGCGAGCTGGTGTACTCGCGGGCGGTGCTCAGGACGTTCCGGGCACTGGCCTTCGCGCTGGACTCGGAGCGGGGCGAGGCCCTCGCGGCGAACCCGCTGGGTCACACGCTGGCCGCCGGGCTGCTCGTCGGCCACCCGTCCAGGCTCTCCGCACAGGACCTCTCCTCGGCCAGGCGGGCGCTGCGGGAGGCGCCGGGGTTCGACGACACCCTCGACTCGTTCGTCTGGCTGATGCCTCCGGCGCCGCCGAAGACGCCGGTGACCATCGCCTGGGGCGACCGCGACCGGCTGTTCCCCCGTCGGCAGGCCGTACGGGCCGCCAGGTGGTCGGGGCAGCGGGTGCGGCTGCTGCGGGGGTGCGGGCACCTGGCGATGAACGACGATCCGGCCCTGGTCGCGCGGGTGGTGCTTGAGGGGTCACGGAGCTGACGACGGGACCGTCGGCCCCGTTCCGTACGGCGTGCGGGGCCGGCCTCGTCGGGTCGGCGGCTCGGTGGGCTAGCGGAAGGTCTGGCCCCAGAGGGCGAGCATCACCAGGATGAAGACGATCATGATGCCGGCGTAGGCGACCGTGCCGAGCCGCATCGCGCGCCGTACCCGGTTGAGCCCCCAGGCGAACAGGAACGCCAGGAAGACCAGCAGGATCAGTCCGCTGTCCATCAACACCGCCTCAGGGGGAGCCTACGGTGACCAGTATGCGTCGACCGTGAGGATCTTGTGGCGATTAACCACGACACCGTTTCTCGTGGAATGGTGCTGTCCGTGAGTAGATGGGTGAAAGTGACACGCGTTCCTTCGGCCGTCCGGGGCTCCGTGCTCGCCGTCGCGCTCGCCGCCTGCCTGGCGGCCTGCTCCTCGGGAGGCTCGGGGACCTCGGGAGCCTCGGGGGAGAGCCCCTCGGCCGCCGCGTCGCCCACTGCGTCCGTCACCGCTGACACGTCGCAGGTGCCGTCCGAGACACCCAGTGAGAGCGTGCCGGACGTTCCGGTGGAGCCGAGCGCCACCCCCACGGCGACGCCGACACGCAGCGGGAGCGTTTCGCGGGTCGACGACGTGACGGGGCGGCTCAGCCCGCTGGGGAAGGAGTCGGTCGTGGTCGACGCTTCCGACGGGCCGCACGAGGTGCACCTCACCGGTGACACGGTCGTGCTCGACACGCAGGGGAGCGTCTGCCAGAAGGGGGCGGTTCCGCACCGCTGCACGTCGGCGGAGCTGTTCAAGGCGCTCAAGGCGGGGGTCACGTTCGAGGCGAGGGTACTGATCTCGGAGGGCGACGCGATCAAGGTCGAGGAGATCGTCAAGGAGTGAGGGACCGGGCCGCCCTTCCGTGGTGGGAGGGCGGCGTCCCGGCGTTCCCGGGGCGTTCCGGCGTCTCCGAGGGGTCATCCGAGAGGTCATTCGAGGGGTCAGAAGCCGAACGAGCGGCCGATGATCTCCTTCATGATCTCGGTCGTGCCGCCGTAGATCGTCTGCACCCGGCTGTCGATCCAGGCCTTGGCCACGGGGTAGTCCATCATGTAGCCGTAGCCGCCGTGCAACTGCAGGCAGCGGTCGATGACCTTGTTCTGCAGCTCCGTGGTCCACCACTTGGCCTTGGCCGCGTCCACCGCGCTCAGCTCCCCGGCGTTGAGGGCGAGGACGCACCTGTCCACGTAGTGACGGGCGATCTCCAGCTCGGTGTCCAGTTCGGCCAGGACGAACCGGGTGTTCTGGAAGCTGCCGATGCTGCGGCCGAATGCCGTACGGGACCTGCAGTACTCGATGGTCTGCGCCAGGACGGCCTCCGCCGAGGCCACCGCCATGACCGCGATCGACAGGCGCTCCTGCGGCAGGTTGGCCATGAGCTGGTAGAAGCCCCGACCCTCCTGCCCACCGAGCAGGTTGGCCGCGGGAACCCGTACGTCGTCGAAGAACAGCTCCGCCGTGTCCTGGGCGTGCATGCCGATCTTCTCCAGGTTGCGGCCCCGGCCGAAGCCCTCCATGCCCCGTTCGACGACCAGTAGCGAGACACCCTTGGCGCCCGCCTCCGGGTCGGTCTTGGCGACCACGACGACGAGGTCGGAGTTGATGCCGTTGGTGATGAAGGTCTTCTGGCCGTTGACGACGTAGTGGTCGCCCTCGCGCCTGGCGGTGGTCCTGATGCCCTGCAGGTCGCTGCCCGCGCCGGGCTCGGTCATCGCCACGGCCGTGATCAGCTCTCCCGAGGCGAACCCGGGCAGCCAGCGGGCCTTCTGGTCGTCGTCGGTGAGGTCGACGAAGTACGGCGCCATCACGTCGTTGTGCAGGGAGAAGCCGAGACCGGTGGCGCCGATCCGCATGACCTCCTCGACGATCACGGTGTTGTAGCGGAAGTCCTTGATCCCGGCGCCGCCGTACTCCTCGGGCACTCCGAAGCCGAACATGCCGATCTCCCCGGCCTTCTTCCACACCTCGCGGGGGACGATGCCGTCCTTCTCCCACCGGTCGTGGTGGGGAACCACCTCGCGGGCCATGAACTCGCGCACGGTCTCCTGGAAGAGCAGGTGCTCCTCCTGGAAGAGGTCTCGTCGCATGGGCTTGCCTCCTTGGGATACGAGGACAGAATACGATTCTGTTACCCATAGGTACACCCAGGTGACGGGCGTTGTACGGCCTCCGCCGGAGATTCGGGCGGATCACAAGTCCGCCACAGTCTGCTGGGGGTCTTGTCATCTTCCTGCGTCATGCTGGGGCTGGGCAGTACGATCCGGAGCGAGTTGTGACTTTATGACCGGTTTTATGGCCAGATCCGATGATCGGAGCGACCAGTGGTTCGGTGGGGAGCAGGACTCCGCAAGGCAGTCGCGGCGTCAGTCCTAGGGGTGGCGGCTGGTTCCCTGGTCGTTCTGACGAGCTCTCAGAGCGTTGCCGACACGGACACCTATATCTCGGACTTCTTCTGCACTCCTCCGGTAAGTGATTTGGCTCCGGATGGAACGAAGATTCAGGTCAGGGTCGCTTTTCCGACGAAGGTCTATATCGGGCAGTCACTTGATATCAAGTGGACTCTGGGTGATTCCCCTTTCAAGGCTCCGGAGGACTCGCCCGCGAAGGCGCGTGTGGTCGCCCGGGGCAGCGCGGGGATATCCGACTACTGGAGTGGCACGGGAACGCTTGACTCGATGGGAGAGACCGTCGTCGCCAACGCTCTGCAGAAGGGCGCGCCGCTTCCCCTCCCCACATTGGCGCCAGGTTCCTACATCGTGGGGAAGGAAGGCGAGATCAAGGTCACGCCCAGGAGTCTCACGGTGCAGTACCTGCCCTCCGATGAGGTGACCGTCGTCAACGACAGTGTCAACGGGGCGGAAAACTCTGCGATCAAGTATCCCGGGGGCAAGTGGATTCGCAGGGCCGACGACAAAATCGACGACATCGGGAAAGACGTGCACGCGACCACTGATGATGGCGCGACCGCCGAGTTCTCGTTCACCGGCACCGGTGTCGAATACGTCACCGAACGCGATGACGACATGGGTGAGGTCGAAGTCAGCTTCACCGAGGCTGGAAGTACGATCCCGCAGGTGACGAATGTCAATGCATCAAAGGAGACGGACGGCCAGACCAACGTTCCGGCTGATGTGAAGCGGACGCAGCAGGTTCTTTGGTCCGTGAAGGGCTTGAAGTATGGAAAGCACACCGTCAAGCTGAAGAACGCTTCCCCTGGAAAGTATTTGATCGTCGACGCTTTCAGGGTGCTCAAGGAGCCGAAGCCCGAGCTTTATACGGATGTCGACAACTTCAATGCTGTCTGTAAGCCCACCAAGGCCGAGACAGTGCCGGTGAAGGTCGAGAAGGCGCCTACCCCCACGCCTACGGCGACCACCCCGACCCCCACCCCCACCAGGACTCCGACCGTGGTGCCCAGCACCTACTACACGACCGTGCCGCCCCACACCGCCACCCCCAAGCCCACCCTCACCGTCACCGCGACCGTGACCCCCACCCGGCCGACGCCGACCGCTCCTCAGGTGATCGTGACGCCCAGCGGTGGTGCGCAGACGGGTGAGGCTCCCGACGAGAATCGTTCGGGCGCGGGGCTGATCGGCGGCGGGACGGCGATGGTGCTCGCGAGCGTGGTCGGCGGAGTGGCGTTGAGGCGGCGGCGTGCGGCGCACAGCCAGGGCCGCTGACACGAAGCGGGTCGATAGGGGACAGTAGGCGCATGCGCGGGGACAGGTAAGGAGGCGCCGGGTGTATCCAGGGCCTTCACAGGGTCAGGGCCCCTACTACGGCGGCGGCCGTCCGCCCAGGAAGGGCGGCGGCCTCCTGCTGCCCACCCTGCTGGTGGTCGGCTCGCTCGGCGGGGTCGCCGCGATCATGGCCGGGCTGCTGACCTACCTGACGCCGGTCGCCGACGACGAGCCGTACGGCCCACCCGTGCCGCGGGCGGCCGACAGCATGATCGTGCAGGACGTCCCCACCCAGGGTGGCCAGGAGACGCAGGCCGTACAGCCGGGGCAGTCGCAGGATCCGCAGCCGCAGGAGCCGGTCGCGGCGGCCCCCGCCGAGGTGGGGCACGGAGGGCTCGACGTGCCGTTGACGGCCGCCGCTCCCACCGCTCGTCCGCCGCTGCCCGTGGTCAAGCCGCCCGCGCCGCTCAAGAGCGCGGGGGTACGGCCGAACAAGCTGGCCATTCCCAAGATCGGGCTGCTGGCTCCGCTGATGGCGCTGGGTGTCGACGCCAAGAAGGAGATCCAGACCCCGCCGTTGAGCAAGCCGAACCTGGCAGGTTGGTACAAGAACGGCCCGGTCCCCGGGCAGCAGGGCCCCTCGGTGGTGCTCGGGCACGTGAACACCCGTAGTGGGGCGGCCGTCTTCAGCCGCCTGAAGGAGATCAAGCGCGGGGACAAGATCAAGGTCTCCAGGTCGGACAGGACCATCGTGGAGTTCACCGTGGACGGGGTCGAGCAGGTCAGCAAGACGTCGTTCCCGTCGAAGCGGGTCTACGGCAACACCGGAGAGGCGACTCTGCGCCTGATCACCTGTGGCGGCGTCTACAATAGCCGGACCCACCACTACACCGACAACATCATCGTCTACGCGACCCTGTCGGCCACCCGCAAAGCCTGACCCGAGAGGCCTGGCCTGCAAAGCCTGACCCGCGAAGTCTGAGCCGATCAGTCTGGTCCGTGCAGCCCGCTCCGCGGTACCCGACCCGCGAGGCCTGGTCCGGGAAGTCCGGCTCGCAGGGTCTTGGTCCGTGAGGCCCGACCCGCGGAACCCGCCCTACAGGGTCTGATTCGCGGTGCCTGACCCACAAGCCCCGACCTGCGAGGACCGTCCCGGGAAGCCTGGTCGACGGGGCCCGGATCCGTGCGGCCCGACCGGGAGGCGGACCGGCGGGAGGGCTGACGCGAACGGCCGGGGCGGTTACCGTGGTCGTGTCGAAGATCGTTGCGAACCGTCGAAGAACCCCGAAGGGGAGAAGCCGCCGATGCTCCAGCTGCCGACCTACGACGACGTCCGGGACGCCGCCGCCCGTATCTCCTCCCACGCGCACCGCACCCCCGTGCTGCGCTCGCGCCGGATCAACGAGAGCGTCGGCGCCGACGTGGTGTTCAAGTGCGAGAACCTCCAGCGCATGGGCGCCTTCAAGTTCCGTGGCGCGTTCAACGCCCTGTCCCGGTTCACCCCGGAGCAGCGGCGCGCGGGCGTGGTCGCCTACTCCTCGGGCAACCACGCCCAGGCCGTGGCGCTGGCCGCCAGGATGCTGGACATCCCGGCCACGATCGTCATGCCCCACGACGCGCCCGCCGCGAAGGTCGCCGCGACCAAGGGGTACGGCGGGCGGGTCGTCGGCTACGACCGCTACGCCGAGGACCGTGAGGAGATCGGCCGCGCGCTGGCCGTGGAACACGGGCTCACGTTGATCCCGCCGTACGACCATCCGGACGTCATCGCGGGGCAGGGCACCGCCGCCCTGGAGTTGCTGGAGGAGGTCGGCGACCTCGACGCGCTGTTCGTGCCGCTCGGCGGGGGCGGGCTGCTGTCCGGCACCGCGCTGGTGGCCAAGGCGCTGTCGCCGGGCTGCGCGCTGTACGGCGTGGAGCCCGAGGCGGGCGACGACGGCCTGCGGTCCCTGCGCCAGGGGAGCGTCGTCCACATCGACACCCCGGTGACCATCGCCGACGGCGCGCAGACCCAGCATCTCGGCGCCCACACCTTCGCGATCATCAGCCGTGACGTCGACGACATCGTCACCGCGACCGACGCCGAGCTCGTCGAGGCCATGCGGACCTTCTTCGCCACGATGAAGATCGTCGTCGAGCCCACCGGCGCACTCGGCCTCGCCGCCGTCCGCAGGCTCGCGGGAGACCTGGCGGGACGGCGGATCGGTGTGATCATCAGCGGCGGCAACGTCGACGTCGACCGTTTCGCCGCACTGCTGACCGGCCGCTGACCGGCCGGGCGTTCTGGGACGAACCTGTCAGAGCAGTTCCTCAAGCCGGGCGGCGACCTGGCGGTAGCGGGAGACCGGGATCAGGTGAACCCCGTCGAAGGCGCCGGAGTCGCGGATCTTGAGGACCTGCTCGCAGGTGGCCTCGACCCCGGCCTGGCGGTCGGCGGCGACCGCGCGGACCAGGTCCTCGGGGATGTCGATGTCCGGGATCGCGGCGGAGAGACGCCGGGCGTGGTTCTCGCTGGCCAGGACCATCACGCCCGCGTAGACGGGGACCTCGACGGGGTTGGCCTCCCGCCACCTCAGCAGGGCCTCCAGGGAGAAGCTGACCTGGACGAAGACGAAGTCGGCCGCGTGCTTCCAGGCGGGCAGCGGGCGAAGGCCGGCGGCCGTACCGATCTGGAAGGGGCGCACCCCGGCGAAGGCGGGGTCGTCCGGCAGGGCACGGACCTCCTCGATCATCGCGCGCACGTTCAGGTCGCCGGTGCGGTTGCCCGTCGCCGGCTTGTCCCCGTAGACGAACAGGAAGCGGTCGACGCCGTAGGCCGCGGCGGTCAGCAGGTCGCGGCGGAACCCCAGCAGGTTGCGGTCGCGTGAGTTGAGACACGCGATGCTACGGCCTCCCATCGCCTCGACCTCGTGCGCGACCGCCACGCTGGAGACCGTGGCACGGCCGATGTGGTTGTCGGGCACCAGGAAGGTGTCGGAGATCTTGCTCAGGGTTCCGATCTGGTGCCGGACGTGCATCAGGTCGGGCCGGGTCGGCGGCTCGATCTCGCAGATCACCTGGAACGGGGAAGTCGTCATGGACCAAATGTAGGCAGGCCGAAGCGGGGAGGCCACCTGCTTTCCTCGCGTATAAAGCGCCGGGGAAAAACGGAAATCGCATTTCTGAAACGGTTAGGATCCAGCGCATGGCGACTACGCGGGCCGGCAACCGTAGAATCCGGATAATCGTCGACCCCGCCCTTCCCGAGGAGACGGCGACCGTCCTCGGTGACAACGCGCTCATGCTCGAAAAGGTGCGAAAAGGCTGGAAGCCCCTGCCGCCGCCCAGGAAGCGGTCGGCCGCCTCCCTCGCGGTCAAGGGAATGCTGACGGCATTGGCCCTTGTCGCCGCGGTTTTCGTCGGCGCCGGTCTCCTGATCGAGATCGTGCTTTCCCTCACGCTGGCCGGTCTCGTCGTCGCCGCGATACGGGCCGCCAGCGACGCGGAGGACCGCCTTTCTCCGGAACACGTCTTGTACGGCCTCGCCGAAGACTGCCGGGAGAGTTATCTCCTTGAGGAGGATTTCGACGACGCGGCGAGAGAACTGCTCGTCAGGACGAGGACGGCGGCCGGTTCGATCCTCGGTTCGCGGGTCAACGCCGAGGGTCTTCTCGACGACGTGCGCAACACGGTGGTCCTGCCCGCGCAGGAGTGGGAGATCGCACGCCTGCTGGCCAAACTGTCCGCGTTGCGCGCGGAGCACAGGACACTCATGGCCGGTGGGGTGACCCCGGAGGTCTCGGCCGCGGTGCGGCCCCTGGAACGGGTGCTGGCCGAGAGCGAGAAGGCGGTCGTCGCCAGGGTCGAGGCGATCGAACGCTACGCCGCCCATGTCGCGCGGGCGGAACAGGCCCAGCGGGCGCATGACCAACTGCGGGCGTTCGCCGAACGACTGCCGCGCTACGAGGAGCTGCTCGCCGAGTCGGGGGCGGACGCGCTGGCCGTACCCGAGGTCGGGCGGCTGGCCGAGGAGGCCGACGAGCTTGAGCGGGCGCTGCGGGACAGCCTCGGGGCGGCGCGGGAGGTCTTCGGGCATCTGGACGGTTCGCCCGGCGGTTCGTAGCGTGACGGCATGAGCGTTGATCAGGTGGCGTTACGGCCGATCGTCGAGGAGGACCTGGAGACGCTTGAGCGCTTCTCCGTCGAGCCGGAGGCGGCGGGGCTGTTCGGCTGGCTCGGCTGGTCGGACCCCGGCAGGTGGCGCAGGAAGTGGGTGAAGAACGGCTTCTTCGACGCCGAGGGTGGCCTGTTGCTGGTCGTCAACGGCGCGGAGCGGCTGGGCTTCGTCTCCTGGCGCAGGATCCTGACCGCGCAGACCTCACACTGCTGGAACCTGGGGATCGCCCTGCTGCCCGAGGCCAGGGGCCGGGGCTTCGGCACCCGGGCGCAGCGCCTGCTGGTGGAGTACCTGTTCGCGCACACGCAGGTGGTCAGGGTCGAGGCGGTCACCGAGGACGCCAACCTCGCCGAGCAGCGCGCGCTGGAGAAGGCGGGCTTCACCCGGGAGGGCGTGCTGCGCGGTTACTCGTTCAGGAACGGTCACTGGCGTGACGGGGTGATCTACAGCGTGCTGCGCGAGGAGGTCGACCTGCCCGGCTGATCACCCGGCGGCGACTCTGGCGATCTCGGCGAGGACGAGGCCGGGCTGGGCGTTCTGCACGTAGTGCTCGGTGGTCGAGGCCGTCACCAGGCGACCCCGGCTCGACAGCGCCGCCAGGCTCCTGGCGTGCCTGGTGTCCTCCTCCGGCTGTCCCGCCGGGACGATCACCGTGACCGGCAGATCGCCCCACGCCCCGGGACGGACCGTCGCGGCCACCTGGGCGGCGCTGTCCACCGACGCCCACGCCTCGGCGCGGGCCGCCGCCATGCTGCCCGAGCCGTAGACGACGGTGGCGTTCGCGCGGGCCGTCGGGGTCGCCTCCGGAGGCACGAAGGCGTCGCCGCGCAGTCTGAGCAACCCGACCCGGGCGACGAACTGGTTGACGCCGAGCTGTACGGCCATCAGCGGCCGGGAGATCCGCAACGCCGTCAGGGCCGTCTCGTCGGTGACGTCGATCAGCACGAGCCCGGCGGTCAGGCTCCGCAGGCGGTCGGCGAAGACCCGTACGACGTTGCCGCCGAAGGAGTGCGCGACCAGCACGTACGGCCCGGCCTCCCCGGAGGCGGCCAGCAGCGCGTGCAGCTCTCCGGCCAGGCGCTCCGCCGTACGGGGGGAGGGTCCCTCCTGGCTCCAGGCGTATCCCGCCCGGTCGTAGGAGCACACCCGGGAGCGGGCGGACAGGCGGCGCTGGATCACCTCCCAGCTCGCGCTCGACTCGGCCAGTCCCGCTTCGAGCACGACGGTCGGGGCGCCCCGGCCGGTGCAGTACAGGTGCAGGCGGTGGCCGCCCACGTCGACCAGCCGCCCCGGTGCCCGGTGCTCCCGCGCGTCGGCCCGTGAGGCGTTCGACTCGTAGGCGAACCCCACCCCAGAGGCCAGCACGAGCAGGACCAGGGTGAGGGCCGCTGCCCGACGCAGTGTCCGCAGCAGTCTGCGACCTCTCCTGGGGCGTGGTCTCGTGGAGCGTTCCGGGTTTCTGTCCGCCATGTCTCGAAGGTAGGGACGCGGATGGCCCGTTTCCTCCTCCATGCTGGGGGACCCGTCCACGCCCCCTCATCCGGCGGAAGGAGAACTTTGGGTGATTTGTCGGAGGTGCCACCTAAGCTCCGAACCGAGGAAGAGGCCGGTGAGGAGAGGTGCGACATGGGAGCCTGGGATCTGGGACCGTTCGACAACGACGGGGCACTCGACCTGCTGGCGCATCTCGACGGTACGGCGGACCCGGCGGCGGCCCTGTCGGAGGCGCTGCGGGAGATCCTCGACCAGGACGACTACGTCGAGGGGCCGGACATGGCGGGCGCGGTCGCGATGGCCTGTCTCACGATCGCCCGTCTGGCCGGTGCCGAGTCCGTCGCCCTGACCGACCCGGTGGCGGTCAGATGGCTTGAGGGCAACCCGTTCCAGGTGGACGCGGCGTTGCGCGGGCTCGCCGCCGACCTTCTCGACCGGGCGGCCCGCCCCGGGGACAACGAACTGTACGACCTGTGGCAGGACGCGGACTCCCTTGACGAGTGGCTCGCGACCCTGACTCCCTACCGCCGGGCGCTGGCCGGGTGATCGACGGTCACCCGGAGTGATGGTATGGCCCTTTTACCCGAGGGTTCACCGGTGTCCACCAGGCGTTTTACCAGGAAAACCCTTTTTTTCACGATGAGCCATGAAATATGGACCTATATCGTGATGGCATGGGTGGACCCAGCGCTTTCCCCGGCATCGACCCCGAGTCCGCGGCCCGCAGGGCGTCATCGTTCGGCGGCCAGGCTGAGGCCTACGCGCGGGAGCGGCCCGACTACCCCGACGCCGCCGTGCTGTGGGCGCTCGAACCCGTCAGGGGCTCGCAGCCTCCGCGCGTCCTCGACCTGGGAGCGGGCACCGGGAAGCTGACCGAGGTGCTGCTGAGGCACGTCACCGATGTCGTCGCGGTCGAGCCGGACCCGGCCATGCTCCGCCAGTTCCGGGTGCGGCTGCCCAGGGTCGAGGCCCTGCCGGGCGGCGCGGAGCGGATCCCGCTGCCGGACAGTTCGGTCGACGCGGTCCTGGTCGGGCAGGCGATGCACTGGTTCGACCTCGACCGGGCCGCGCCGGAGATGGCCCGGGTCCTGGCGCCCGGCGGGGTGGTCGCGGGGTTGTGGAACCTCGACGACGACCAGGTGCCGTGGGTGAACGGGCTGAAGGAGGTCGCGCGCAGCACGGTCTCCCGCACGCAGTGGCGTCCCGACATGCTCGAACTCGGAGAGCCGTGGTTCGGCCCGGTCGAGCAGGCCTGGTTCCCGCACAGCCAGCGCAGGACCGCCGAGTCGATGGTCGCCACGATCGCCACCCACTCCCACGTGCTGACGCTTTCCGAGGGAGACCGCGCCGAGCTGCTGGGCAGGATCGCCGACTACCTGCGCTCGACCCCGGAGACCGCGCGGGGTGAGTTCGAACTGCCGATCACCACGGTGGTGATCCGGGCGCTGCGCGCCTGAGAGGTCTTTTTCCTGGCGTGCACTGTCTTGATGAGACAGGACGGAATTTATGCCCGTTTTGCCAAGACACGTGCATCTCTCTGCTTGTGTTCATAGGATCTATGCCGGACTGTGACCATCGCCTGGAATCGTGGGCAACCGCGCCAAAGCGGTCAGCTGTGCCGAAACGGAGAGTAACTGTGCTGAGGTCCAAGACGCGTCGTCGCGTCGCGGCGAAGACGGCAGCCGGAGTGGTCGGCGCGGGCATCCTCCTCGGCGCGGTTCCCGCGATCGCCTCGATGACGGCGGTGGCCAAGCCGGTCACCTACACGTGCACCGCGGCCTCGGGTACCGGCACCGCCGGCACCTACAAGATGCAGATGGACCTGTCGGGCCCCCTCACGACCCCCACTCCGAGCGCGACCGTCGTGGTGACCTGGAAGGCCGGTCAGCCCCCCGCGCCGCCGAACCTGGTCGCCCCGGTGGCCATCGCCGCGGGGGACCGGATCGTGATCGAGGCGGACACGTCGATCTCCGGGCCCGTGCCGACAACCACGGGGGACATCCACTCGGTCCTGGCCACGACGACGCCCGGGGTCGTGGCCGTCAACGGAGTGCTGCCCCCGCTGCCCACCGTGCTGGTCACCGTGGTCCCGACCGCGGCCGGGGTCGTCACGGTCCGGCCGGACGCCTTCTCCGTCAGCCACCAGGCGGCCGCGGGCACCGGGACGGAGACCCTCATCTACGACTGCCTGGTCGCCACCCCGGCGGAGGCGACCGCCGCCGCGCTGCTGGTCACCGTCAAGCCGACCGGCGCGGCCACCACCACGCCGACCACGACCGCGACCACCACCCCGACGACGACGACCACTCCGGCCGACACGCCCACTCCCGAGCCGGTCGTGACCATCACCCAGACCAAGACCGCCAAGCCCCCCAAGCCCAGGAAGTCCGGGCATGTCGCCGAGACCCCCGGTGGCGGCGCCTCGACGGGCGGGGGAGGGGACGCCGGTCCCGACGCCAGGATGTTCGTCCTCGGCGGGACGGCGATGATCTTGGCGGCGGGGATCGGCGGGTTGATGCTGCGGCGCCGTACGGCGACCCGGGGCTGACCGGGGCGCCGCATGACCACCCCGCCACCGGAAGGCTGGCCTCCGGAGCACCCCGCGCAGCCGTACGACCAGGGGTACTACCCCTACCCGGAGTACGAGGAGCCGTACGGCGACCGGGCCGGGGGCGGCAGGATCCTGCGCTCGGTGCTCATCCTCGCCGGGGCGGCCGGGGTGGTCACGGTGCTGGTCGGCCTGCTGATGATGGCGGTCTCCCCGGACGAGTACGGCCTGGCTGAGCAGCGCACGACGCTGCCGCCCCGCAGCGCGGTCAACGCCACCGCGCCCGCCGACCCCTACTTCAGGGCCGATCCGACCGCGCCGCCGCCCGAACCGCGCCTGCCTCCCGCCCCCGCGATGCAGCCCTCGACCCCGCTACGCCTGGTCATCAAGCGGCTGAACATCAACGCGCCGATCACCTCGGTCGGACTCGACAAAAAAGGCGCGATCGAGGTGCCGTCGGTCGGCAATCCGAACCTGGTCGGCTGGTACCGTTCGGGGCCGACGGCGGGCGAGGCCGGTCCCGCGATCATGCTCGGGCACAAGGACACGCGCTCGGGAAGCGCGGTCTTCAGCCGCCTGGCCGAGATCAGGAACGGCGACGAGATCGAAGTCCGGCGGCAGGACGGCATCATCGCGGTTTTCACGGTAGACGGACTCGAACAGGCGGACAAGACGGTGTTCCCGACACAGCGCGTATACGGCGACTCGCCGATACCCCGGCTTCATGTGATCACCTGTGGCGGTACCTACAACCACACGACCGGCCACTACACCGACAACGTCATCGCCTACGCGACGATGACGAGCACCCGCAGAGCATGAGCGCGGTGACCGCGACCGCCGAGGAGCCGGTCGACAGGACGGACAAGGCACGCGACGTCCCGGCGTTCCTGCGCGAGCGGCGACACGGTCTGACGCTCGGCGCGCTCGTCGCCCTGGCCACCGTGGCCTACAGCGTGCTCGGGCTGGTCAAGTTCTCGGCGTTCAAGGCGAGCATCTTCGACCTGGTCATCTTCGACCAGGCGGTGCGCGGGTACGCGAGTTTCGGGCCGCCGGTCGCCCCCTCGGTCGGCATGTTCTACAACCAGGGCATGGACTTCGTCCAGCCGGCCGACCACTTCTCGCCGATCCTGGCCGTCCTGGCCCCGCTGTACTGGGTGTACGACGACCCGCGGACCCTCATCGTCGCGCAGGCGGCGCTGCTCTCGCTGGCCGCCGTCCCCGTCTGGCACTACACGAGCCGCCGTCTCGGCCCGGTCCCCGCGCACCTGGTCGCGGTCGCCTACCTGGTCTCCTGGCCGGTCGCGCAGGCCGCCGGGTTCGACTTCCACGAGGTGGCGTTCGTCCCGCTGCTCAGCGCGATCATGATCGAGCGGGCGGACGCGGGCAGGACCCGCTACGCCGTCCTCGCCGCCATCGGCATCCTGCTGGTCAAGGAGGACATGGGCCTGCTGGTCGCCGGGTTCGGGGTCTACCTGTTCCTGATCAGACGCAGGCTTGAGGGGACGGCCCTCGTCCTGATGGGCGGCGGCGCGCTGCTGCTCATCCGCGGCGTGGTGATGCCGATGATCGGCTCGGGCGGCGAGGGCTTCCACTGGGCGTACGGCAGCCGCGGCGCGACCCTCGGCGAGGTGGCGCTGTCCATCGTCCGTGACCCGTTCGGCACGCTGTGGCAGATGGTCAGCCCCGAGGTCAAGGTGGACACCATGGCCTTCCTGCTGTGGCCGATGCTGCTGACCGCGCTGCTGTCCCCGCTGGTCCTGGTCGCCGTCCCGCTGCTGGTCGAACGGTTCCTGGCCGACCGGCCGCAGTGGTGGGGGACCGACTTCCAGTACAACGCCTTCCTCGCGGCCATCCTCGTCTGCGCCGCCGTGGACGGTGTCCACCGGCTCTCCGGACGGCTGCGCGGGCGCTTCCCCGAGCGGTCGCGGGCGCTGGCCGGGCACTGGGCCTTCGCGGTCTGCGTGATCGGGCTCACCCTGGTGCCGCGCTTCGCCCTGGGCAACCTCGTCGAGTCGTCCTTCTTCACCGAGGAGCCGTCCGTCGCGGCGGCGCGCGAGGCCGTGGCCACGGTCCCCGACGGGGTGGTGGTCGAGGCGGCCAACAACGTCGGTCCCGCGCTCAGCGCCAGGACGACGGTGCTGCTGTGGGGCCCGCAGGCGTACGGCGCCCCGTGGATCGTGGCCGACGTGACGCGCTGGACCTTCCCCTTCGGGGGTCCCGAGGTGCAGCAGCAGCGGGTGGACGAGGCGTTGCGCACCGGCTACACCAAGGTGTTCGACAGGGATGGCTACGTCGTCCTCAAGCGGTCCTGACCACCGCCACGCCGACCGAGGTAACCTGCTGGTAACCGAACAATGCTCGGTTCTGTGAGCAGGAGGCACCGTGGCAGAGGCGTACATCGTCGGGGCGGTCCGCACCCCGGTCGGCAGGAAACAAGGAGGGCTGTCCACCGTCCACCCCGCGGACCTGGCGGCCCACACGCTCAGGGCGCTCGTCGAGCGCACCGGCGTCGATCCGTCCGCGATCGAAGACGTGATCATGGGCTGCGTCATGCAGTTCGGCCCGCAGAGCATGGACATCGCACGCACCGCCTGGCTGTCGGCCGGGCTGCCGGAGGGCGTGGCCGGGGTGACCGTCGACCGGCAGTGCGGCTCCTCCCAGCAGGCGCTGCACTTCGCCGCCCAGGGCGTGCTCTCCGGCACCCAGGACCTCGTGGTCGCCGCCGGGGTCGAGTCCATGAGCGTCGTACCGATGGGCTCCCCCGTCACCGCCGCCCTGGAGAAGGGCCTGCCCTCGCCGTTCGGCGAGGGCTGGGCCGAGCGGTACGGCAGGCAGGAGATCTCCCAGTTCCGCGGGGCCGAGCTGATGTGCGAGAAGTGGGACCTGAGCCGCGAGGAACTGGAGCGCTTCGCCTGCGAGAGCCACCGGCGCGCGCTCGAAGCCGTCGCGGAGGGCCGCTTCCGCGACCAGATCGTCCCCGTCGCGGGCGTCGAGAACGACGAGGGCCCCCGCGCCGACACCACCCGGGAGAAGATGGCGGGCCTCAAGACCCTGCGGGAGGGCGGCCGGATCACCGCCGCGACCTCCTCGCAGATCTCCGACGGCTCCGGCGCCCTGCTGGTCGCCTCGGAACGGGCGCTCCGCGAGCACGGCCTGACCCCCAGGGCTCGCGTCGTCACCCTGACGCTCACCGGCGACGACCCGGTCCACATGCTGACCGCGCCCATCCCGGCGACCAGGAAGGCCCTGGCCAGGGCCGGGCTCACGGTGGACGACATCGACGTCTTCGAGGTCAACGAGGCCTTCGCCCCGGTGCCGCTGGCCTGGCTCAAGGAGATCGGCGCCGACCCGGAGCGGGTCAACCCCAACGGCGGCGCGATCGCCCTGGGGCACCCCCTCGGGGCGACCGGGGCGATCCTGATGACCAAACTCCTGCACGAGCTGGAGCGGACCGGCGGCCGGTACGGCCTGCAGACGATGTGCGAGGGCGGCGGCCAGGCCAACGTCACCGTCATCGAACGCCTCGACGGCTGAGACCCGGCGGTGTCCACCCGGAACAGGGTGGACACCGCCTCCGGCCGGCCGTCAGCGACCGCCCCGGCCGGGAATCCGGCGCGGCTGCCGGGTGGGCCGGGCGGGAACGGGCGGCATCGGCACCCGCCTGGGCGCCGGGGCCCGCTCGGGCAGCGGGGTACGAGGCGTGACGGTCTGCTGCTTTTTGGCAACGCGAATTCGCATATGGACTCCTTGGAAGATCATGACGACGCGGTCTGTGCCGTGCCGGAACCTCAGCTGCCGCGTCAGACGAACGGGGCCAGAGAGCTGAGCGCGGGCGGACCGGCGACGGCCGGTCAACGCCTGCTTTCTAGGAGTTGATCCACATGCGGACCACCGTACGGCGGGCCCGCCGTACGGTGCAACGGGTTTTCTACCGGGGGACGCGGGCCACGCAGAAGACGGTCTGACCGAACGGCGGACGCACGAAACGCTCGATGAACCGGGTCGCCGGGACGACCGTACGGTCGTAGATCTTGACCAGACGCGGGTCGGGGTAGCCGACACCGCCCCGGCGGACCGCCACCCACCAGGCGATGCCGCCCAGGAAGTTGATCGGCTTGAGCACGTCGATGTCCAGGCCCGCCTTGGAGACCGTGCTGCGCAGGGTCGCGGGGGTGTAGCGGGTGACGTGGCCGACCTTGCGGTCGAAGTCTCCGTAGAGCTGCATGTAGCCCGGCACCCAGATGACGATCCGACCGCCGGGCGCGGTGACCTTCGCCAGGGAGCGCAGCGCCTCGACGTCCTCCTCGATGTGTTCGAGGACGTTCATCATCACGACCGTGTCGACCTTCTCACCGATCGGGATGTCGGTCGGCAGGCCGAACTGCAGCACGTCCACGTCGTCGCGCTCGGCGAAGCGCTTGTTGAGCTGCTCGACGCAGTAGGGGTCGAAGTCACTGACCACCAGCCTGTCCAGGCGGGGCAGGAACGACTCGGCGAAGTGCCCGAGGCCCGAACCGATCTCCAGCATGGACTTCCCCACGTGCGGGGCGACCATGTCGAGCTCGTACTGCCGGTAGTTCCTGGCCTCGTCCCCACCCAGGTGGTTCTCCAGGGCCTCGTCACCGGCCGCCGGTTGCACTACGCGGTCATACCCAGACATGCGGTTCCGTCCAGCTCACTCATCGGGGAGCCGCGTCGCCCACGACTTGGAGGGCGTCCACGGCCGGGAAACAGCAAGAGTCTAGTGTCGCTTCCCCCGCGGCGACTCCGGAAACGCCCCCATGACGTCCCTGGGAACCCCTTCGTGACGGCCGGGGAGACACCGGACACCGACGAAACGAGGAGGGGTCCGGAGGAGGAATCCCACCCCGGAGGACTTCGACAAGAGACCGCTGACCTGCGCGTCGGCGTGAGATATGCGCCCCGGGAGAAGAACGGACAACCGCGGGTCCTCCGTCAGGCCGGGATGGCCGCGCTCCCATGGTTGGCTGGCCATCTAACGCGGAGGGGCGAGGAATCGGTGGAGGAGACGCGCACGCGCCGGGACAACGTGCCGGCGGAGACGGGTGACCTCGTAGGACGGGAGGCGGAGCTCGGCGAACTCGCCGCACTGATCGGCCACTCTCCTCTGGTGACCCTCACCGGGGTCGCCGGGGTCGGCAAGTCCAGGCTCGCGCTCAGGGCCGCGACCACGCTCCGCGGGGACTTCCCCGACGGGGTGTGGGTCGTCGCGCTGTCCGCCGAGCAGAACGGCGCCCTGGTCGGCCACGCCGTCGCCGCCGCGCTCGGCCTGCCGGAGCAGGCCGTGCGGCCCCAGGCGGAGGTCCTCGCCGACTTCCTCGCCGACCGGCGGCTGCTGCTGGTCCTCGACGACTGCGACCACCTCGCAGAGGCGTGCGCGGAACTGCTGCGCCAGGTCCTGGCACGGGCGCCGCACATCCGGGTGCTGGCCACCGGCCGCGGTCCTCTGGGGCTCGCCGGGGAACGGCTGATGCCCGTCGAGCCGTTCGCCGTACCCGAGGGGGCCGAGGCCGCGACCTGCGACGCCGTCCGGCTGTTCACCGAGCGGGCCAGGGCCCTGGTGCCCGGCGCCGCCCTCGACCCCCACGAGGTGGCCCGGCTCTGCCGCGGCCTCGACGGCATCCCGCTCGCCATCGAGCTGGCCGTACGGCGGCTGCGGGCGCTGTCCGTGCCACAGCTCACCGAGCGGCTCGGCGACCGCTTCGCCCTGCTGGAGGGCGGCAGCCGCGCCCCGCTCGGGCGGCACCGGAGCATGCGCACCGCGGTCGGCCTCAGCCACGAGCTGTGCGGCCCGGGGGAACGCCTGCTGTGGGCCCGCCTCTCGGTCTTCGAGGGCTGGTTCGACGCCGACGACGCGTGGGCCGTGTGCGCCGACGGCCGACTGGCCACGCTCGCGCTGTCCGGGCTCGCCGACCGGTCGATCCTGGTCGCCGACGTCGCCGGTGGCCCGCGCTACCGGATGCTCGGCACGATCCGCGACTACGGAAGGCAGTGGCTGCGGCTGCTGGGCGAGGAGGAGACCGTTCTCGCCCGCCACCACGACCACTTCCTGGCCGGGGCGCGCAGGGCGGAGGCCGAGTGGTACGGCCCGCGCCAGGCCCGCTGGGCGGCCTGGGCCAGGCGGGCGATGCCGGACCTGGAGGCCGCGCTGGCCCGCGACGAGGGCTTCGACCTGGCCACCTCGCTCTGGTTCGTCTGGTGCTGCCTCGGCAGGGCCGGCCTCGGGCACCGGCACCTGGACCGGCTGCTCAACCGGGAGATCACCCCCGGCCCGGCCCGCACCAAGGCCCTGTGGGTGTGCTCATGGGCGGCGCTGGCCGCGGGCGACACCTCGGAGGCCAGACGCAGGGCCGCCGAGGCGTACGCGGCGGCCACGGCCGAGGGCGACCTCGCCGCCGCCGGATGCGCCAGGCAGGGGGCGGCGGCGACCGCGCTCGCCCTCGGCGACCTCGACGGGGCCGCGCGCCTGGCCGCCCAGGCCGCCGGGCTGTTCGAGCAGGCCGCCCCGGAACGGGCCGCCCACATCGGTCTCCCCGTCGCCGAGACGACGCTGGCGATGGCGCACAGCCTCAGGGGGGAGTTCGGCCCGGCCGTCGAGGTCCTCGTGCGCCAGTGGGCCAGGTGCGCCGAACGGGGCGAACTGTGGGCCCGTTCCCACGGCGACCACGTGCGCTCGCTCGCCGAACTCGGCAGGGGAGAGATCGAGGCGGCCGAGGCCTACGCCCGCGCGGCACTCGACGCCAAGTGGTGCCTGCGCGACCCGCTCGGCGTGGCCGCGGCCACCGACCAGCTCGCCGCGACCGCCGTGGCGCGCGGTGACGGGCGCAGAGCCGCCCGCCTGCTCGGCGCGGCCGCCCGGATGTGGACGACCGCGGGCCTTCCCACCCCCGACGCCTCGCCGTACGCGACGTCCAGGGCACGCACGGAACGCCGGGCCAGGGCGTTGCTCGGCGACCTCGCCTACGAACGCGCGTTCGCCAGGGGAATGGCCATGGACATCGACACCACTGTCGCCCGCATCCGGGACACAGACGGCTTCGGTCACCTTTAGCATGAATGCCCACGCCGCGAGGAGACTGCGGAATGAGTGCATTCGTCGGTAGGCAGGGCGAGGTCGCGGAGATCACAGCCCTTTTCGAGCGGGTACGGCTCGTCACCCTGTCGGGGGCGGGCGGTGTCGGCAAGACCAGGCTCGGCCTCGAACTCGCCAGGACACTCGTCCCCGAGCCCGCGGTCGTCGACGTCGCGGAGGTCGCCGAGGTCGGCGGGCCACAGGCGCTGGCCCCCGCCGTCACCGAGGCCCTGGCCGTCTCGGCCGGGTCCCTGCTCGTGCTCGACACCTGCGAGGCGCTGGTCGACGAGGTCGCCTCCCTGGTCGGCGAACTGCTCGCCACCGACCCCGAACTCCGCATCCTGGCGATCAGCCGCCAGTCGCTGGCCGTCCCCGGCGAGCACCTGCGGGTGCTGGCCGGCCTCCCCGCCCCGGACGCCTACGCCCTGCTCACCGGCCTCGGCGACACCTGGCCCGCCGGGACACGCGAGAGCCTCACCGAGGTGTGCGACAGGCTGGACGGTCTGCCGCTGGCGATCGAACTGGCCGCCGTACGGCTGCGCACGATGCCCGTCGCGGACTTCGTCGCGAATCTGGGCGAGCACCTGGCCCTGCTCGTCGACGAGGAACGGCAGGGCCCCTCAAGGCACCGGGCGCTGGCCACCTGCATCGGGTGGAGCCACCAGCTGTGCACCGAGCGGGAACGACTGTTCTGGGCGCGCGTCTCGGTCTTCCCCGGCGAGTTCGACCTGGAGGCTGCGACCTACGTCTGCCGGGACGAGACGCTGCGCGCCCAGGACATGATCGACGTGGTCACCGGCCTGGTCGACAAGTCCGTGCTGCTGCGCAGGGAGACCCACGCCGGAGTCCGCTTCCTGATGCCCGGCGCCACCCGCGAGTTCGGCGCGGGCTGGCTGGCCCTGCTCGGCCAGCAGGAGGAGGTACGGCTGCGCCACCACGACTTCTACCTGGCCCTGGCCCGCAACGCCGAACGCGAGTGGCCACGCCGCCAGGTGCGCTGGCACCACAGGCTCCGCGTCGAGGCGGCCAACCTCGCCCAGGCACTGGAGACGGGCCTTGAGGCGGGGACCGGTCTCGAACTGGCCGGAGCGCTGTGGATCCTGTGGGTGTGCTGCGGGATGCACGCCGAGGGGCGCGACTATCTCGACCGCGCCCTGGCCACGGACCCTCGGCGGGGACCGGCGCGGACCAGGGCGCTGTGGGTCTGCGCCTGGGTCGCCAGCCTCCAGGGAGACCTGCTCGGAGCCGAGGAGCGGCTCTCCGAGTGCCGCGAGGCCGACCCCGGCGGCCACGCGGGCGCCTACGTGACCCAGCTGGCCGCCCAGGTCGCCGCCCAGCGGGGGCAGGCGACCCGCGCCGTGCTCGGCATCAGGGCCGCCCGCGACCGCCACCACTCGGCGGGACGCGCCTTCCCCGGCCTGCTGCCCGGCTACGCCGTGGTGGCCGCCTGCCTGCTGACGCTGGGCGACGTCGAGGCGGCCGTCGGCGTCCTCGTCGAGGGACTCGACCTCTGCGAGACCTACGAGGACCTGTGGACCCGCTCCCACCTGTGCCACCTGCGTGCCCACGCCGACTATCTGCGCGGAGACCTCACCGCCGCCGGGGAGCACGCCCGCGAGGCCCTGCGCACCGCCCGCCTGTTCGACGACCGTACGGCGCAGGCCGCCGGGGTCGAACTGCTCGGCGCGCTCGCCGTCGCCGAACGACGGTCACAGGAGGGCCTGGAGCTGCTGGCCGCGGCCCGCGACGCCTGGACGGCGCTCGGCGGCGAGCACCTGCGCCCGCCGCTGCTGGCCTCGATCGCCGTCCCGGAGGTCCTCCCCGTCGAGGGCCTGCCCCTCGACGCCGCCACCAGCCTGGCCCTCAAAGAGCCCTAGACACCCTCGGGGTCGGGGGAGGACAACCACTCGTCGATCTCCCTGAGGATCTCCTTGCGGACGCTCTCGGGGGCGGCGGAGGCTCTGATCGACTGCCGGGCCAGCTCGGCCAGCTCCGCGTCGCGGAAGCCGTACACCTGCCTGGCCAGCTCGTACTGGGGCAGCAGCCTGGCGCCGAACAGCAGCGGGTCGTCGGCGCCGAGCGCGATGGGCACCCCCGCCTCGAACAGCCGCCGCAGCGGCACGTCCTGCGGCCGTTCGGCAACCCCGAGGCCGACGTTGGAGGTCGGGCAGACCTCACACGTGACCTGCCGGTCAGCCAGCCGCTCCATCAGCCGTGGCGACTCGGCCGCCCGCACGCCGTGCCCGACCCGGTCGGCGCCGAGCTCGTCGAGGCACTCGGCCACACTGGCCGCCCCCATCAGCTCCCCACCGTGCGGTACGGCCAGCAATCCGGCCCGCCTGGCCAGCCTGAAGGCTCCGTCGAAGTCACGGGCCCGGCCCCTGCGCTCGTCGTTGGACAGCCCGAAACCGACGACGCCCTGGTCCATGTGGTGCGTGGCGAGCCTGGCGAGCGTCTTGGCGTCCAGGGGGTGCTTCGTGCGGTTGGCGGCGACCACGAGCGCCACTCCGATGCCCGCGTGCGCCGAGGCTTGGCGCGCCGCGTCGAGCATCAGCTCAAGGGTGGGGGTGAGACCGCCGAACCGGTGGGCGTATCCCGAGGGGTCGACCTGGATCTCCAGCCAGCGAGACCCCTCGGCGACCTCGTCCTCCGCGGCCTCCCGCAGCAGCCGGTAGACGTCGGACTCCCGCCGCAGCACCGCCCGTGCGATGTCGTAGAGCCGCTGGAAACGGAACCAGCCCCGCTCGTCGGTCGCCCGCAGCCGGGGCGGCCAGTCCTGCTCAAGCGCGTCCGGCAGGTGCAGACCCTGCTCACGGGCGAGCTCGATCAGGGTCGTGTGCCGCATCGAGCCGGTGAAGTGCAGGTGGAGGTGGGCCTTTGGCAGGTCGGTGAGCGGGCGTGGCATTTCCATATGGTGCCGTATGCCGGGCACCGCACGGTGCCACACGCCGAACCCGCTCCCACGGAGCCGGAGGGCGGGCCGCCGGGCGGCGCCGTACACGCGCCGCCCGGCGGTGGACCTCAGACGGGTCTCAGGTGGGCCTCAGCCGACCTGGCCGAGGAACTTGGCCACCCGGCTCACGCCCTCGACGAGGTCCTCGTCGCCGAGCGCGTAGGAGAGCCGGAAGTAGCCGGGGGTGCCGAAGGCCTCGCCGGGGACGAGGGCGACCTCGGCCTCCTCAAGGATGAGCTCGGCCAGCTGGGCGGACGTCTCGGGACGCCTGCCACCGAAGTCCTTGCCCAGCAGTTCCTTGACCGACGGGTAGGCGTAGAAGGCGCCCCTGGGCTCGGGGCAGAGCACGCCCGGGATCTCGTTGAGCATGCGGACCATGGTCTGGCGGCGGCGGTCGAAGGCCTCA
Organism: Streptosporangium sp. NPDC020145; assembly: GCF_040631275.1. Lineage (NCBI taxonomy): Bacteria > Bacillati > Actinomycetota > Actinomycetes > Streptosporangiales > Streptosporangiaceae > Streptosporangium > Streptosporangium sp. NPDC020145. The sequence goes on from NZ_JBEXZT010000021.1 coordinate 142,350, forward strand.
CGCATCTGCGCCACGGCCGACAGGTCGCCGGACACGGCGGCCAGGGCGGCGGCCTGGGCCACGTTCGAGACGTTGGAGGTGGCGTGCGACTGCAGGTTGGTCGCGGCCTTGACGACGTCCTTCGGGCCGATCAGCCAGCCGACCCGCCAGCCGGTCATGGCGTAGGTCTTGGCGACGCCGTTCAGCACGACGACCCGGTCACCCAGCTCGGGGACGACGGTCGCGATGCTCGCGAACGTCGCGCCGCCGTAGGTGAGGTGCTCGTAGATCTCGTCGGTGACCACCCACAGCCCGTGCTCGGCCGCCCAGCGGCCGATCGCCTCGACCTGCTCGGGCGAGTAGACCGCGCCCGTCGGGTTGGACGGGGAGACGAACAGCAGGGCCTTGGTGCGCTCGGTGCGGGCCGCCTCGAACTGCTCGACGCTCGCGAGGTAACCGGTGGTCTCGTCGGTCACCACGTCCACCTGGACACCGCCCGCGAGCTTGATGGCCTCGGGATAGGTCGTCCAGTAGGGGGCGACGACCAGAACCTCGTCACCCGGGTCGAGGAGCGTGGCGAAGGCCTCGTAGACGGCCTGCTTGCCACCGTTGGTGATCAGCACCTGGGCCGCGTCGACCTGGTAGCCGGAGTCGCGCAGCGTCTTGTCCGCGATGGCCTGCTTCAGCTCGGGCAGGCCCCCGGCCGGGGTGTACTTGTGGAACCTGGGGTTGCGGCAGGCCTCGACGGCGGCCTCGACGATGTAGTCGGGAGTCGGGAAGTCCGGCTCGCCCGCGCCGAAGCCGATGACCGGGCGGCCCGCCGCCTTCATGGCCTTGGCCTTGGCGTCCACGGCGAGTGTGGCGGACTCGGAGATCGCGGAGATGCGCGCTGAGATGCGAGGACGGGTCATGCCTTCCATGGTTACAGATCTGTGAGGTGCCCCCCGCCTCCCGCCGGTTTTTCCGTACGGCGGGCCGTACGGAAGGGGAAGGGCTGTGACGTGGGAGATCGGGGGGAGGCGAGGGGTCGATCACCTGCCGGTTCGACGTGGGGGCCATTCCCACGTAGACTCCCGCATGTTCCTAACCGCCGCGTGCACGAACTCGGCGGTCGGGACCCGTGAGCCACGGACAAACTTCGGTCCAACCGATGTATGGTGGTTCATGTCTTAGGGCACTAGCGCAATTGGTAGCGCACCGGTCTCCAAAACCGGCGGTTGGGGGTTCGAGTCCCTCGTGCCCTGCGAGGAGCGGTCCGCGCATCAGGGCGTCTAGCGCGCCGCAGACATGCGTTGGACTCGACGAAGCAGGTGAGGACTGTGGCGATCGACACGCGCGGCGAAACCGCAGACAAGCCGAGCGGTGAGAAGAAGGCCAAGCGCACTTCTCCCGCCCTCTTCTATCGGCAGATCATCGCTGAACTACGCAAGGTCATCTGGCCTACGCGCAAAGAGCTTCTCTCGTACACCACGATTGTCATGGTCTTCGTTCTGATCATGGTCGGGGTCGTGTCCGGACTCGACGCGTTGCTCACCGAAGGTGTGCTGCGGATCTTCGGCGGAGCCTGAGGCCGGACCCCGGCGGATCGCCCCCCGTAATTTCATCAGCCCATCGACGAAAGAGAATGAGCCACCGTGTCCGAGTCTCCACAGCCGGCCGGCGAGTCCCGCGAAGAGCGGACTGACGAGCCGGAGCAGGTCGTCGACGTCGCGGAGGACTCGCTCGACGCCGACACCGAGACCGACGAGGTCACGGCCGACGTCGACGAGGACGAGGCAGAAGAGGCCGGGCAGACCGGTGAGGTCGACGAGGACGGCGACGTCCTGCCCGATGTCGACCCGGTCGAGGAGTTCAAGCGCCATCTGCGCGGCCAGTACGGCGAGTGGTACGTCATCCACTCCTACGCCGGTTACGAGAACCGCGTGAAGTCGAACATCGAGACCCGCACGCAGTCCCTCAACATGGAGGACTACATCTTCCAGGTCGAGGTGCCGACGCACCACGTGACCGAGGTGAAGAGCGGCAAGCGTCAGCTGGTCAAGGAGCGGGTGCTGCCCGGCTACGTGCTGGTCCGGATGGAGCTCACCGACGAGTCCTGGTCCGCGGTGCGCAACACGCCCGGTGTGACCGGCTTCGTCGGTCTGTCGAACAAGCCCAGCCCGCTGAGCCTGGACGAGGTGGCCAAGCTGCTGGCTCCCGAGCCCTCGGAAGAGGTCAAGAAGTCGACCGTCAAGGCCACGGCCGCGACCGTCGACTTCGAGGTCGGCGAGTCCGTCACGGTCATGGACGGCCCCTTCGCGACCCTGCCCGCCACGGTCAGCGAGATCAGCGCCGAGTCGCAGAAGCTCAAGGTCCTCGTGTCGATCTTCGGTCGCGAGACCCCGGTTGAGCTCTCGTTCAACCAGGTCTCGAAGATCTGACCGATCACATAAACTAAGACGTTCGGTGGCCGTGTCTCGCGAAGCACGGCCTTCCGACATGCTCCCCGTGTCTGCGTGGGAGCCGCATCACCCCGATTAGGACCCGGAGAAGAACCATGCCTCCTAAGAAGAAGATCGCGGCACTGGTCAAGGTCCAGCTCCCCGCTGGCCAGGCCACGCCCGCTCCGCCGGTCGGTACCGCCCTCGGTCCGCACGGCGTCAACATCATGGACTTCGTCAAGCAGTACAACGCTGCCACCGAAGCCCAGCGCGGCAACATCATCCCCGTTGAGATCACCATCTTCGAGGACCGCTCCTTCACCTTCGTCACGAAGACGCCCCCGGCGCCTGAGCTGATCAAGAAGGCCGCCGGTGTGGCGAAGGGCTCGGCCGTCCCGCAGAAGGACAAGGTCGGCAAGCTCACCAAGGAGCAGCTGCGCCAGATCGCCGAGACCAAGATGCAGGACCTCAACGCCAACGACATCGAGGCGGCCGAGAAGATCATCGCCGGCACCGCCCGGTCGATGGGCATCACGATCGCCGACTGACGACAGGCGACTCGGTCCCGAGCCGGTGATCCGGCGACGGATCGGAAAACGGCGGAACGCGACGGTGGTCGTGTCCGTCACCAGGACATCGAAGTGAGTGGAAGGGCCAGGCGCTGGCCCGCACCACGGACACTCGGATTCACAGGAGTGAGCAAGTGAAGCGCAGCAAGGCATTCCGCGCGGCGGCCGCACAGGTCGACGGCGAGAACCTCTACAGCCCGGCCGCGGCGGCGAAGCTCGCCAAGGGGACCAGCGTCACCAAGTTCGACGCGACCGTCGAGGTCGCGCTGCGACTGGGCGTCGACCCCCGTAAGGCCGACCAGATGGTGCGCGGCACCGTCAACCTCCCGCACGGCACCGGTAAGACCGCCCGGGTCCTGGTCTTCGCGACCGGTGACCGTGCCGAGGAGGCCCGCGCCGCGGGCGCCGACATCGTCGGTGCCGACGAGCTGATCGACGAGGTCGCCAAGGGCCGTCTCGACTTCGACGCCGTCGTCGCGACCCCCGACCTCATGGGCAAGGTCGGCCGTCTCGGCCGCGTGCTCGGTCCCCGTGGCCTCATGCCCAACCCCAAGACCGGCACCGTCACCCCGGCCGTCGGCAAGGCCGTCACCGACATCAAGGGCGGCAAGATCGAGTTCCGTGTCGACCGGCACGCGAACCTGCACTTCATCATCGGCAAGGTGTCCTTCGGCGAGCGTCAGCTGGTCGAGAACTACGCCGCCGCCCTCGAAGAGGTGCTGCGTCTGAAGCCGTCCGCCGCCAAGGGCCGTTACCTGAAGAAGGTCACCTTCTCCACGTCCATGGGCCCCGGCATCCCGGTCGACCCGAACGTGACGCGGGCGCTGACCGCCGAGCTCGACGCCTGAGACGTCCGCTAGCAGACGCCTTCTCGGAAAGGCCTCAACCGAATGGCCATTCGGTTGGGGCCTTTCTTCGTTCCTATGGAGGAAGCGTGTCGGGATTGCCCGGCGTATGGTCATAAACAAGTCCATCGGGGGACACGAAGGAGTGAAGACCAATGCGCCGATTGGCTCCCGCACTGACACTGGGAGCGGCCGCTCTGATCGCGGTCACGGGATGCGGTGCGCAGAGCACCGGAACCCTCGGAAACGTCAAACTGGCCGCCGCCGAGGCGGTTCAGCAGAGCGCGCAGAGGGCCGGGGAGGTCACCTCGTACTCCGCGGACCTCGTCCTTGACGCCACAGGCGGCGACAGGGGCGCGGGCAAGATCCAGGGCAGCGTGGTCTACCAGAGCCAGCCTCAGCTGGCGACCGACATCACGCTGGACACGATCAACTTCGACGGGCAGAACGTCCCCGGCGGAGCCAGGGCGATCTTCACCGGTGACACGGTCTACCTGAAGTCGCAGCTGCTCGCCAGGTTCGCGGGGGCGGACAAGCCCTGGCTCAAGGCCTCGATCTCCGACATCGACGCCGAGGGCCAGAAGGGCGTAAGGAGCTTCCTGGAGCAGGCCAGGCAGTTCGACCTCGCCGCGACGGTCAAGCTGCTCACCGCGTCCAAGGACGTCAAGGCCGTGGGCACCGAGACGGTCGGCGGGACCGAGACGACCCACTACAGCGGCACCTTCCCGGTGGCCGAGGCCGCCCAGGTGCTCGACCCGGCCAAGCAGGAGCCGCTCAAGGAGCGACTCTCGTCGGTCAAGGACGTGAAGTTCGACCTGTGGGCCGACGGCCAGAGCCTGCCCCGCAAGGTCACGCTCAGCGGCTCGAAGAACGGTGAGTCGTTCAACCTGACCGCACTCTTCAAGGGCTTCAACGAGCCCGTGACGATCGCGGCCCCGCCCGCCGAGCAGGTGGGCGACCTGCCGAAGAACCCCGTCCCGAGCGGCCACTGAGGGCCCGCTGGGAACGGCTCGTGGAACCCCGTCCGGGGAACCACGAGACCCATGTACGGCCCGCCTCTCCCATCGCACCGGGGGAGGCGGGCCGTCGTGTTTTCCTGGATTCCTTCCCGAGCGGAGCCCGGTTTGGCGTTCCTCCCGCCAGGGCGTATGCTGTCAACGCCGAAGACCGCCGGTTGTCGTCAGGCCTCATGGTTCGACGACCCAAGGTTCCACTTCGTGGACGACCAGCGCAGGTGTGATGTGAGTTTCCATTTGGACTGACCTCCTCATGTGAGCCCCGTGCGCCTGCGCCCGGGGCTTGTTCGCGTCTGTGGCCCCTTGCCGGTGGCAACATCTGGAAGGAGGCCCATGGCGAAGGCGGAAAAGGCAACGGCTGTAGCCGAGCTGCGGAGCAGCTTCGAAGGCTCCAACGCTGCCGTTCTGACCGAATACCGCGGTCTCACCGTCGCTCAGCTCAAGCAGCTGCGCGTCTCTCTCGGTGAGCATGCGAAGTTCGCCGTGGTGAAGAACACGCTGACCAAGATCGCGGCCAACCAGGCCGGGATCAGCGAGCTCGACGACCTGCTCGCGGGTCCGTCGGCGATCGCGTTCGTCGAGGGCGACGTGGTCGAGGCCGCCAAGAGTCTGCGTGACTTCGCCAAGGCCAATCCCCTCCTGGTCATCAAGGGCGGTGTCGTCGACGGCAAGTCGATGAACCCGGCCGAGATCAGCAAGCTTGCCGACCTTGAGTCGCGCGAGGTCCTCCTCGCGAAGCTGGCCGGTGCCATGAAGGCGAAGCAGGCCCACGCCGCCGCCGTCTTCAACGCGCTGCCCACCAACATGGCTCAGCTCGTCGAGGCTCTGCGCGCCAAGCGCGAAGAGGCGGGCGAGTAGGTCCGCGCTGGCGGACTCAGGGGATTAGCGCATATATACCGCGGTCCCGAATTCTCAGTTTTTAGATCCATACGGAGGAATCATCATGGCGAAGCTCACCGCTGACGAGCTGCTCGAGTCGTTCAAGGAGATGACCCTCCTTGAGCTGGCCGACTTCGTGAAGCTCTTCGAGGACGCCTTCGACGTCAAGGCCGCCGCCCCCGTCGCCGTGGCCGCCGCCCCGGCCGCCGGTGGCGCCGCTCCGGCCGAGGAGGCCGAGGAGCAGGACGAGTTCGACGTCATCCTCGAGGCTGCCGGCGACAAGAAGATCCAGGTCATCAAGGAGATCCGCGCCCTGACGAGCCTGGGCCTCAAGGAGGCCAAGGACCTCGTTGACGGCGCCCCCAAGCCCGTCTTCGACGGCAAGGTCAACAAGGAGCAGGCGGAGAAGGCCAAGGCTGCCCTTGAGGGCGCCGGCGCCACCGTCACCGTCAAGTAGTCCCACCTGGCCTGAAGGCCTCGTAGGAGAGCTCGACGAGACTCAACAGAAAGAGCGGGTCCACCTGGTGCCGGTGGCCCGCTCTTTCTGCTTTCCCGGCCCGTCAGAGGCCCGTCAGGGACGTGTCAGAGCCCGTCTGGGGTTGGGTGAAGGCCTCGGCGAGGGGCGTCCGTACGACGCTCTCATGCCTTCGGTCGGCTTCTCCTGCGGCGAACTTCTCATGATTTATGGCTTTATGGGCGGTTTGTTCACTAAATCGCCATTAAATGCTCTGAAATGGGTTTGGGATGCGACCCGAAGAGCTCGCCGGGCCGTACGGCGGGGCACCGGGCGGCATTTCCCCGCGTGAGCCCGAAGGTCGTTTATCGGTGGCGCCTGGGCGCCTGGGCCACGAGATCGGTGGTTCGGGATGGAGAGGGCCACGAGATCAGCGGCCTTGGCAGGGATATTTTTTTCCTGTTATGAGAGGGCGGCTCCTGGGGAGGTGGGCAAAGCCCTCCATGACGATCCGTTTGGCGGGTTATGATCCGGCGATCGGGGAGCTTTCGGCCTGAACGGCCGGCGCCACGTGATCACCGGTCCGTGTTCCGACGGACCCGCGATGGGAGAGAGCGCATGGCGGTGAACACTGCTCGGCGGGCTCGCCCGCTGAGAGTCGCCGGGTTGGTGCTGGCCCTGTTGATCGTGGCGTTGCTCGGCGCGGCGTTCTGGCTGCGCTCGGCGCTTGCGCAGGCCCAGGCGGAGGCCGACGACCGGGAGGCCGCGATACGGGCGGCGGGATCACACGCCCTGGATCTGCTCTCGGTCGGTCACCGGACCGTGGACTCCGACATCAAACGCATCTTGGACACGTCAACCGGCGCGGCGAAGGCGGAGTACGCCAGGAACGTCACGACGCTCAAAGAGACGACGCTCAGGAACAAGGTTCTCCAGACGGGCGCGCTCCGTGCCTCCGGGCTCGTCTCGATGAAGGGGAACGTCGCCAGAGTGATGGTCGTCGGGGACGCCGTCATTCGCTGGGAGGGTAGCAAACAGCCCCCGCAGGAGCGGTTCTACCAGTGGAACATGGAAGTGACCAAGATCGGGACCGCCTGGCTCGTCTCGAAGACGGAGCTGGTCCTGTGACCCGCGTCTCCCTCCTCCTGGTCGGGGTGATGACCGCCGTCGCGCTCTCGCTCGCCGCGGTGGTGTGGATCATGTTCGCGGATCTGAGCCGACTGCGTTCGGACGAGGCCGCCGGACGGGAGGCGCTCGCGACCGCCCGCTCCGTCGCCGCCGACATGCTGTCGTACGACTACCGTACTATCGAACAGGATTTCGCACGGGCTCGGGGATACACCACGGGAAACCTCAGCCAGTACTACCGGCAGCTCACCACGAGCCTGGTGCCGACGGCCAGGAAGGAGCGCGCCGTCCAGCAGGCGACGGTGGCCGGGGCCGGGGTCGAGTCGGCGCGCGCCGACCGGGTCGAGGTCCTGCTGTTCGTGAACATGAGCACCGTGCGGACCATGCCGGGGGACAAGCAGCCCCGGCGTCAGATCAGGCAGAACAGGGCCCGGTTGGTCATGGTCAGGCAGGACTCCCACTGGCTCGTCTCCGAGCTGTCCACCCTGCTGGGAAACCCGCCGCCCCACTAGGTTGGCGTGGCGCTTCATTCAATTGTTATCAAAGTCTGCGTTTAGAGCTGGTTTGTGGCCGGGTACATCGTTCATCGCAGCGTCGATCGTCGGTCGTGTGTGCGTCTGGCGCTCGAAGCTTCGTAGGGCGAGGCGTTAGCCTCCCCGAGGCGCGGGTATCGTCTTGGGGCTGGTGGTTGCGCAGGTCACACGATGGGAAAACTCCCAGCGGCTCGGCTGTTCCTTGGCTGAAATGTCGGCTCACGGGCTTGACGTTTCGGCTCTGACGGGCGATGCTGCGACCAACGTGGAGAGCGCAGCGAGGGTGAACTGGACAGGTGTATGCCGTTCGGCTACACTGCCCCTTTGCGCTGCCCTTTGACGACCCGCTTCTTTTGGTGCTCCGATGCATGGTCGTCTGGCGTGCGTGTAGTCAGTCCGCCGCGAGCCCTCGGAAGGACATCTGTTGGCAGCCTCGCGCAACGCCTCCGCCGTACCCGCTGGTCCCCGTCGCGTGTCGTTCGCACGTATTCAGGAGCCGCTCGAA
>NZ_JBEXZT010000022.1:0-147207 GCF_040631275.1 Streptosporangium sp. NPDC020145
TCGGTCACATCAAAACGCGCCACGTCCGAGTTCTACCAGCCACGGCCGGCCCGCCACTGGGCCACACCTAGATCCGAACCCCAAACAGCTCCTAGCTCGCCCGCCAGGACGTAGGCGCCGACGACGGCCAGACTGGTGCTGCCGCCGACCGCGGGGCCCGGGCAGTAGCCCGCGTCCCCGGCCAGGCTCACCCGCCCCCGTGACCAGGTGTCCATGCGCAGCTGGGTGATCGAGTCGAAGTAGAACGCCGTGGCGCGGTCGAGCTCCTCGCCCAGCAGGCGGGGGACCTCCCAGCCCATCCCGGCGAACTGCTCCCGCAGCAGTTCCTTCTGCCGGGCGACGTCCCGGTGGTGATAGTCGAGTTCGGCCGGAGGGCGGAACAGGAAGACGGCGCGGGCGTCGTCCAGGTGGGCGCCGCCGTACACGCCGACCATCCTGTTGACGCCGGTGATGCCCGATATGCGGTCGCGCAGCCCCAGATAGTTGGGGATCGACATGACCGCCAGGTAGGCCCCGATCCAGGCCGTGTAACGCGACTCGGGGCCGAAGACCAGGCGCCGGACGTTGGAGTGCAGCCCGTCGGCGCCGATGACCAGGTCGAACCTGCGGGCCGGTCCCCGTTCGAAGGTGACCTCGACGCCGTCGGCGTCCTCGGTCAGGGAGGCGATGGAGTCGTCGAAGACGTACTCGGCGTCGTGCCGGGTGGCCTCGTACAGGATCTCGCCCAGGTCGTCGCGCATGATCTCGGCGTGCCGGTCGGACACGACGCGCATCAGCCTGCCGACGTCGAGTGTGTGCGGGCGGTCGCCGTTCTCCGCCAGGAAGGAGAGCCACTCGGTGCCGGTCTTCTTCGCCTGGACGGCCCCGGCCAGTCCCATCCTGTCGACGATGTCCATGGCCGGGCGGAACAGGTCGACCGCGTGGCCGCCGGCCTTGCGGGGGGAGGGGGCCCGCTCGACGACGGTGACGACGAAGCCGTATCTGGTGAGCCAGTAGGCGAGGACGGGCCCGGCGACGCTGGCGCCGGAGATGAGGATCCGCATGCGCCGTCTCCTTACTTAACGGGAGGTAAGTTAATTACTTAACGATAGGTAAGCACGGTTGACGGCGGGGCGCAAGTCTTACTGAACGATAGGTAAGCGATACTCTTGGCTCATGGCGAGGCCCTCGGACACCAAGATCCGCATCCAGGCGACGGCGCGTGAGCTCTTTCGTGAGCAGGGTGTGCAGAACACCAGCCTCAAGCAGATCTCCGACCGGCTCGGCATCACCAAACCGGCTCTCTACTACCACTTCTCCTCACGGGAGGAGCTGGTCAGGAGCATCCTGCAGCCCGTCATGGACACCCTGGAGGCGTTCGTCATCGGGCGTGAGCCGGGGGAGGGGCGGCTACTGCTCGAAGACTACTTCGATCTCATCTGGCGCTACCGCGAGGAGATCTCGATGGTGCTGCACGCGCCGACCGTGCTCGCCGAGCTGGAAATGGTCGATCGGATGTGGCGCTGGCGCAAGGAGCTGACCGTGCTCCTGCTCGGCCCCGCTCCCTCGGACGCCGCCCGGATCCGCTCGACCGTGGCGCTGGGCGGCATGGCCGACTGTGTGGTCGAACACGCGGATCTCCCCGCGCAGGAGGTCAAGGCCGCCGCCGTCGAGGCCGCGCTCGCCGCCCTCGGACCGCTCGGCCGGGCGACCCCCTGAGGATCACCGAAAGGCGCTTTTCGGGCACCTAAAGTGACCGTATACCCTCCTTCGTACGAGTATGGGTGGTGTACGGGTGGGGACCGGTATCCGTTCTCCCAGACGGCCGTGTGGAATGTTGTGGGGTTCCTCCATGCGTGACCCGGCACCTCCTGGTGTGGGATCGACCTCATGACAGATGAAGGGAAGACGGTGTCACAGCAGGAAGGGACGGCGGGCTCCTCGTCGGGCTCCTCGTCGGGCCGAGGCTTCTCCACCGGAGATCTGGCCAGGGTCAGCGTGTTCGCCGCGCTGATCGCCGTGCTCGGACTGCCCGGGGCGCTGAACGTCTTCGGCAACGCGGTGCCCATCACCCTGCAGACGTTCGGCGTCATGCTCGCCGGAGCGATCCTGGGCACCTGGCGGGCCGGGCTCGCCGTAGCGGTCCTCATGGCGCTCGTCGCGACGGGACTGCCGTTGCTGGCCGGCGGCCGTGGCGGACTCGGCGTCTTCGTCGCGCCCTCCGCCGGGTTCCTGCTCGGCTGGCTGCCCGGCGCGATGCTGACCGGCTGGATCGTCGAGCGCGGCGGGCGCACCCCGGGCATCGTCCGCCTGCTGATCGCCTGCCTCCTCGGCGGCGTCGGGATGGTCTACCTCCTCGGCATTCCCGTGCAGGCGGCCGTGACCGGCGTCTCCCTGGGACAGGCCGCGCTGCTCAGCCTCACCTTCCTGCCCGGCGACCTGATCAAGGTGGTGCTCGCCTCCCTGGTGGTCAGGGGGACGCAGCGGGCCTACCCCGACGCCGTCCCCGCCGTGCGGCACGAGCGGCTCAAGGCCGCGGGGAGGCGTTGACCCGCCCATGCCGGTGGCCCTTCAGGTGGTGCGACACGCCTCGGAGCACCCGCGCCGGATCGCGCTGCGCGCTCCAGGAGGCGACCTGAGCTACGCCGGGCTCGCGAGGCGGACGGAGGCCGCCGCGGCGACACTGCGGAGCCGGGGGATCGGCCGGGGCACGCTGACGGCGCTCAGCCTGGCCGACCCGGCCGAGTTGCTCGTCGCCGTGCTCGCCGCGGACCTGGCCGGTGCCACGCCGCTGGTCTGCGACCACACCTGGGAGCGGGAACGGCGCGAGCGGATCATGGCGATGGTCCCGGCCCACGTCCGCGTCGAGGCCCCGCTGCCCTCGGACCCCGGCCCCGTCCCGGTGGACTCCGGGGTCTCGCCGCAGGACCGGGCGTGGGCCTGCTTCAGTTCGGGCAGCACCGGCAGGCCACGCGCCGTGGTACGAACCCGCGCGTCGTGGACGGGTTCGTTCCCGCACCTGAGCGCGCTCACCGGGATCGGCCCAGGCGACATCGTGCTGGTCCCCGGCCCCCTGACCTCCTCCCTGTACGGCTTCGCGGCCGTGCACGCCCTGGCGACCGGCGCCACGGCCGTCGTCCCCGGCCGCTGGCCGGCGAGGCCGGCCGCCCACCTGGGCGACGTGACCGCGGTCCACGTGGTGCCGCACCGGCTGCCCGCCGTACTCGACGCGCTGCGGGAGAGCGGCGGTGCACGGGGGCGGCTGCGCACCGCGGTCGTCGGCGGGGCGGCGCTGGGCGCGGGCGTCCGTGACCTGGCGGTGCGGGCCGGGGTGGACGTGGTCGCCTACTACGGCGCGACCGAGCTCTCGTTCGTCGCCGCCGACACCGACGGCCACGGCCTGCGGCCCTTCCCCGAGGTGGAGATCCAGGTCAGGGCCGATCCGGGCCGGGAACTCGGTGAGGTGTGGGCGCGCTCGCCCTGGCTGGCCGAGGGATACCTGACGGCAGGGGCGGGCCCGCTGCGGATCGACGGCGACGGCTGGGCGACGGTCGGCGACGTGGCGGAGCCGTACCGGGCGGGGGAGGTTCTGCGGCTGCGCGGCCGGGGCGGCGGCGCGATACAGACCGGCGGCGCGACCGTGGTGCCGGAGGACGTCGAGGAGGTCCTCAGACGGGCACCGGGGGTCGACGACGTCGTGGTCGTCGGCTCACCGCACCCGGAGCTCGGCTCCGTGGTCACCGCGATCCTGGAGACGGACGGTCCCCGGCGACCCTCACGCGCCACGCTTGAGGAGGTGGCGCGCGGCGGCCTGGACGCCGCGCAACGGCCAAGGCGCTGGTACGCCGTCCGCAGCCTGCCGCGAACCCCGGCGGGCAAACCGGCGCGCGGCCTGCTCGCCGCCCGCCTGGCCGACGGCGACCCGGACATCAGGCGGCTCACCTGACATGAGACGGGACCCATCCTCACGGCCGGTCGTCGTCGCGGCCCGCCGCGGCCCCATCGGCACCGCCTTCCACGCCTTCAAGGAACTGACGGTCGAGGCGCTCGCCGCCCCTGTCATCGACGCCGTCGCCCGGGACGTCGCCCACCTGGGCCCGCCCGTCGAGGACGTCGTGCTCGGCAACTGCACCGGCCCCGGAGGCAACGTCGCACGGATCTGCGCGCTGGCCGCCGGGCTGGGCCACGGCGTCCCCGGCGTCACCGTGGACAGGCAGTGCGGCAGCGGCCTGGCCGCGATCCTGCTCGCGGGGAACGCGGTCGCCGCGGGAGAGACGGACCTCGTCGTCGCCGGAGGGGTGGAGAGCGCCTCGACCGCTCCGCTGCGGACCCGCCGCGGCACGGCCGTTCCGTACGAGCGGGCGCCGTTCGTCCCCGCGGGGTGGCACGACCCCGAGATGGGGCCCGCCGCCGAGGCGCTGGCCGCCGCGCGCGGTGTGACCCGCGAACGTCAGGACGCCTACGCCCTGCTGAGCCACGCCAAGGCGCTGGCCGCGCGGGAGGCGGGCCGGTTCGCCCAGGAGATCGTCACGGTCGGCGGCCGGGACGACGACCAGTGGCCACGCCCGCTGCGCGCCCGGTCGCTGGCCCGGCTGCCCGCCGCGTTCGTGCCCGGTGGCACGGTGACCGCGGGCAACTCCTCCCCGGTCAGCGACGGGGCGGCGGCCGTCGCCCTCGTGCCGGAGTCGCTGCGGGCCGAACTCGGGCTTGCGGGACTGCGGCTGCGGGCCGGAGCCGTCGTCGGCTGCGACCCCGCGCTTCCCGGACTCGGACCGGTGCCCGCCGTACGGCGGGTGCTCGAACGCGCGGGGGCCGGCCTCGGGGAGGTCGCCGCGGTGGAGATCGTGGAGGCGTTCGCGGCGCAGGTGCTCGCGGTGACCGACGAACTCGGCCTCGACCCCCTCGGCGCGGACGCGGAGCGGGTCTGCGCGGACGGCGGCGCGCTCGCCCTCGGCCACCCGTGGGGCGCGACCGGCGCCGTGGTGGTCACCAGACTGTTCAGCAGGCTCGTACGGCAGGGCGCCCCAGCCGGGACACTGGGACTGGCCACGGCCGCGGTCGGCGGCGGCCTGGGCGTCGCCGCGTTGTTCGAGGTGGTGTAGATGATCGAGATGAACGACGTCGGGGTGCGGTTCGGGCGGCGTGAGGTGCTGCGCGGCATCACGGCCTCGCTGACCGAACGCAGGATCGGCGTGGTCGGGGCCAACGGCTCGGGCAAGAGCACCCTCGCCCGCCTGGTCAACGGCCTGGCCCTGCCGACCTCGGGCGGCGTCACCGTCTTCGGGCTCGACACCCGCCGTGACGCGGCCAGGATCAGGCGCCGGGTCGGGTTCCTGTTCAGCGACCCCGACGCGCAGATCGTCATGCCGACGGTCGCCGAGGACGTCGCCTTCTCCCTCAGGCGTGGAGGGCTGACACGGCAGGAGATCGACCTGCGGGTGCGGGAGGTCCTGGACAGGTACGGCCTGGCCGATCACGCCGACCATCCCGCGCACCACCTGTCCGGAGGCCAGAAGCAACTGCTCGCCCTGTGCTCGGTCATGGTGCTCGACCCGGAGGTCCTGGTCATGGACGAGCCGACGACGCTGCTCGACCTGCGCCACTCCCGCCAGGTCGCCGGCCTGCTGCGCGAGCTGCCGCAGCAGGTCGTGGTGGTCACCCACGACCTGCCGCTGCTGGCGGGTTTCGACCGCGTGCTGGTGCTGGACGAGGGACGGATCGTCGCCGACGACGAGCCGGAGGCGGCCATCGGCCACTACCGGAAGCTCATGGCGTGAACGCGCTCACCGGCGCCTACGTCCCCGGGGACTCGTTCCTGCACCGCCTGCCCGCCGGGGTCAAACTCCTCGGCCTGGCCCTGTCGTGCACCGCGCTCCTGCTGCTGCGCCCGCCCGGGGCGCTGGCGGGGGCGGCGTTCGCCGTGGCGCTGCTGTACGCGCTCTCCGGGGTCGGCGCCGCGGCGGCCTGGGCGCAGATCAGACCGGTCCGCTGGTTCGCCGTGGTCCTGTTCGCCATGCAGTACCTGCTGGACGGCTGGGCGGGGGCGCTGTCGTCCGTGCTTCGTGTCCTGCTCGCCGTCGCGCTGGCCGGGCTGGTCACGCTCACCACGCGTACCGCGGTCATGATGGCCACCCTGGAACGGCTGCTGGCCCCCGTCAGGTTCGTCGGCGCCGACCCCTTCCGCCTGTCGCTGCTGCTCTCCCTCACCCTGCGCAGCGTGCCCGTCGTCGCCGGGCTGGCCACCCGGGTCAGGGAGGCGCAGCGCGCCAGGGGCACCGAGTGGAGCGTGCGGGCCTTCGCCGTACCGCTGGTGGTGAGCGCCCTGCGGCACGCCGACACCCTGGGCGAGGCCCTCAGCGCCCGCGGCCTGGACGACTGACCACAGATCTCCATAAAAGCGGAAAAATCCAGATCTTCCTCGGTTATCGTGTGGACGATCTTGACGGCGACCGTCACCACGCGTCCGGAGGAAAATGTGGCCGAGGGCTTTCCTGACCGTGGATTCAAGGCCTACTGGTCGGCGATCGGGGTCTCGCAGTTCGGCACCGCCGTCAGTATGGTCACCATCCCGATGGTCGCCGTGCTGACCATCGGGGCCACGCCGGGGCAGATGACCTGGCTGGTGGTGATGGAGCTCGCGCCCGCGATGCTCGCCGGGGTTCCCGCCGCGGCCTGGGCCGACACGCTGCACCGGCGGTTGCCGCCGCTCATCGGCTGCAACGTCGTCCAGGCGCTGGTCGTGGGGGCGATTCCGCTGCTGTGGTGGCTGGGCTCGCTGAACTATCCGGCGCTGCTGGCCCTGGTCGGGGTCTCCTCACTGGTCCGCGGCCTGCAGTCGGCGCTGTCCAGCCCGATCCTGGTGCAGATCGTCCCCAGGGAACACCTCGTCGACGCCAACGGGAAGACGAACGCGACCCGCAGCGTCGCCGACATCGGCGGCCCCGCGGCCGGCGGGATGCTGATGGCGGTCCTCGCCGCCCCCCTGGTCGTCCTGGCCGACGCGTTGTCGTTCCTGCTCTCCGCGGCGCTGCTCACCCGGGTCAGGACGCCGCCACCCTCCGAGCGGGCCCCGAGGGAGAGATCACGCGGCACCCTCGGCGAGGTCGTACGGCTGGCCCGCGCTCTGGGCCGCCGCTCCGGAGTGCAGGCACTGGCCACCCTGTGCGTCGCCCAGGGGATCATGCAGCCGATCCTCGTCCTGTTCCTGGTGCGGGAACTCGGCCTGGGGCCGGCACCGATCGGGCTGCTGCTCGGCCTGGGCGCGGTCGGCGGCGTCGGCGGGGGACTCCTGCTGGGCAGGGTCATCGGCCGGCACGGCCCGGGACGGACGCTGGCGCTCGGCACCGCCGTCTCCATGTGCTCCCTGCTCGCACTGCCCTTCTCCGCCCCCGGCGTCTCCGGTGCCGCCGCGGTCGTCCTGTTCGAACTCGCGGGCAGCCTCGGCGGCACCGTCATGGCCGCCACGGTCTACGGAACCCTCCAGAGCGCGGCCAAGGACGGTGAGGTGGCCAAGGTGATGGCGCTGGCGGGCACCTTCCTGCAGGTCGGCGGCCTGGTGGGCTCCTTCGCCGGGGGAGCGCTGGCCACGGCGTTCGGGCTGCGCGCCGCCGCAGGAACGGCCGCCGCCCTGATGCCGCTGCTCCTGCTGCCCCAGCTCGTCCGCTGGTACACGGCCCGGTGGCGGATCGACACGGCCACCATCGGGTGAATCCACGGTCGAATCCACGGTCCCGCCCCGGGGCGCTGCGGGACCGTGGATGTGTCACCTGGTCTCGACGGGCATGACCGAGGAGAGGCTCCGCTCGACGCGCTCGGCGTCGCCGAGCAGCACCGCTGTGGCCCGGCCCGGTCCCATGTAGGTCGAGGCCACGCGGTGCACGTCCTCGACCGTGGCCGCGGTGAGCCGTTCGACACGCCGCGCCAGGTGGTCCAGCCGCAGGCCGAACCCCGCCAGCGTCCCGGCGAACCTGGCCAGCCCCGCCTGGGTGGCCGTGGCGACCTGCAACGTGCCGATGGCGTACCGCCGGGCCTGCTCGACCTCCTCCGGCTCCGGCGGCAGCGTGGCGATCCTGCCCAGCTCGTAGAGGGTCTCGACCAGCGCGGGAGCCGTCACCTCGGTGGAGACGTCGACGGAGAGTATGACGGCGGAACCGCCGAGCGAGTGGTCGACGATCGAAGCGGGACCGTAGGAGTACCCCTTGTCCTCGCGGATGTTCTCCGTCCAGCGGGAGGAGAAGTAGCCACCGAAGATCAGGTTGGCCAGCTGCATGGCGGCGCTGTCCGGGTGGTCACGGCCGGGGGCGGGCAACGCGAACCGTATCGACGACTGGAGCGTGCCCGGCCGGTCGACCAGCAGCAGCGGCCCCGGCACCGGTGACGGTGCGGGCGGCATCGTCACCTTGTGCCCGCTCCCGGCCCACCCCCCGAGCCTGCGCCCGGCCAGTTCGATCGCCTCGCCGGGGTCCAGGTCGCCGACCAGCACCAGGACGGCGCCGTCGGGACGCATCCGCCGCTCGTGCAGGGCGCGTACCCGCCCGGCCTCGACCGCGCCGACCCGCTCGGGATCGGGCGTCTCCACCGCGTACGGGTGTGTGCCGTAGACCCGCTTCAGCAGTTCGGCCCTGGCCAGCGCGGGCGGCTGGCTCAGCGTCACCCGGAACCGGTCGGCGAGCCTGTCCCGTTCGACGGAGAACTCATGGTCGGGGTACCGGGCGTCGCAGAGCGCGTCCGCGAGCACCTCCAGCAGCCGGTCGAGACCGGAGGCCAGGCAGTCTCCGCTGACCAGCCACCGGTCGGGGCTCGCCCCGCAGTCGAGACTGCCGCCGATGGCCTGCGTCTCCTCGGCGATCACGGCGGCCGAGCGGGTCCCCGTACCGGAGAACAGCGTCTGCGCCAGCAGGGCGCCCTCGGCGATGTCCACCTCCGCCATCGGCACCCACAGCCGCGCCTCGACCAGCGGCGTGGTACGGCGGGCGATCGCCACCACCGTCAGCCCCGAGGGCAGCACCGCCTCCGCCTGCGGTGGCAGGACCAGAGGAACGGCGGGCTCCAGATCGGGCAGGGGCCGTACGGTCTGGGCGCTCATCGGCCCCTCCCCGCCACGACCTCGACCGAGGCCCGCCGGTCCGGGACCAGCCTGGCCGCGGCCGCTCCGACCTGCTCGGCCGTCACCGAGGACAGCAGCGCGGGCAGCTCGTTGAGCAGCGCCGGATTTCCTCGTTGCAGCTCCAGCACGGCCAGCCGTGTCGCCCGGTCGATCATCGTGTCCCCCTCGCGCAGCAGCAGAGCGGTCATCCGCGCCTGGACGCGCGACAGTTCCTCGGGAGCCGGGCCCTCGGTGGCCAGCCGCTCGGTCTCCTCGCCGATGACGTCGAGCACGTGCCCGGCGGACCCGCCCGCGGGCAGGTTGGCCTGCAGCAGCAGCGCCGTGGGGTCGAGGACGTCGAAGGGGTCGCCCATGAAACCCACGTAGCCGCTGACGCCGGTGGCCAGACGGTCCCCGAGCACGAGCCGGGAGACCAGACGCGAGGAGGCGCCGTCGGTGAGCACCTCCGCCAGCACCACGTACGGCAGATAGCCCGCCAGGTCGGAAACCGGGTCGGGTACCCGCCACGCCGCCGCGACCGCGGGGGTCGGCGCCGCCGCGTCCACGTAGGAGTGGTGCCGGGCCGCGGTGAGATCGGGCTCCGCCAGGACGGGCGCGGGCGGCGCCGGGCGCGCGGGCACGTCGCCGAAGTGCCGCCTGACGAGCACCTCGGCCTGTTCCACGGAGAAACCACCGGTGACGCACAACACGGCGTTCCCGCAGGCGTAGTACCGGTCGAAGAACTCCTCGGCCTCGTCGACCCCGGCCGCGTCGAGGTCGGTGAAGGAGCCGTAGCCGTCGTGCGCGTTGGGGAAGGTGTCGAACATCACCGGGGGGAGCCGCAGCCACGGGAAGCCCCCGAAGGGACGGTTGAGGACGTTGACCCGGATCTCCTCCTTGACCACGTCCACCTGGTTGCGCAGGGTCTCCGGGGTGATCCGCGGCGCGCGCATGCGGTCGGCCTCAAGGAACAGCACCCGTTCGAGGGCGTTGGCGGGAACCGTCTGGATGTATCTGGTGTAGTCCAGGTGGGTCGAGCCGTTGAAGGTGCCTCCGGCTCCCTGGATGTGCCGGAAGTGCGCGAGTTTCTCCAGGTTCTCCGACCCCTGGAACATGAGGTGCTCGAACAGGTGGGCGAATCCGGTACGGCCCTGCGGCTCGGACCGGATGCCGGCGCCGTACACGACGGCGACCCCGGTCACGGGGCAGTCCGGCTCGGGGGCGAGCACGACCCGCAGCCCGTTGTCCAGGGTGAGGCGCTCGACCCGGTAACCGGTGCGCGGCCGGATGAGGTTTGACGTCGGCATTCGCGGCTACCCCCCGACCTGGGGCGCGTGCCCGAAGAGGGGGATCAAGCCGTCCTGGCCGATCGGTTCTCCCACTGCCATGGTGTCCTTTCGTGATCGCCGGGCAGATGCCTCCCCAGTCTTCCCAGTCGGAGCCCGGGGCGGAAGTGGGTCCCTGATCACGTCTGGATTGTCCGTTTCCTGGACAGTCGTGCGAGACTTTCGAGAGCGAGGTCCGCCCGCTGCTGGGCGGCACGTGAGGAAAGAAGGTCCGGGATGGTCAGGAAGGCTCCGCGAGAGGACGTCAACGAGGACGGGCTGGAGGTCGGCCCGCCCAAGGAGTGGGCGGCGGGCATCCCCGGGGTGACCCGGTCGCTGCTGACGTCCTACGCCCAGATGGGCGCGGGCCGTACGTTCCTCACCCTGGCCCGGGTCAACCAGAAGGACGGCTTCGACTGCCCCGGCTGCGCCTGGCCGGAGGGCGGGCACCGCAGCCCGGCGGAGTTCTGCGAGAACGGCGCCAAGGCGGTCGCCGAGGAGGCCACGACCCGCAGGGTCACCCGTGACTTCTTCGCCGCCCACACGATCGGCGACCTGGCCCGCCACACCGACTACTGGCTGGGCCAGCAGGGGCGGCTCACCGAGCCGATGTACAAGCCGGAGGGCGCCGACCACTACGAACCGATCACCTGGGAGCGGGCCTTCGGCGTCGTCGCCGAGGAACTGCGCGCGCTCGGCGGCCCCGACGAGGCGGTCTTCTACACCTCGGGCCGCACCTCGAACGAGGCGGCGTTCGTCTACCAGCTCCTCGTTCGGCGCTTCGGCACCAACAACCTGCCCGACTGCTCCAACATGTGCCACGAGTCGAGCGGTTCGGCCCTCACCCAGACCCTGGGCATCGGCAAGGGCACGGTCTCACTGGAGGACCTGCACCGCGCCGACCTCGTCTTCGTGGTCGGCCAGAACCCCGGCACCAACCATCCGCGCATGCTGTCGGCCCTGGAACGGGCCAAGCGCAACGGGGCGCGGATCGTCGCGGTCAACCCGCTGCCCGAGGCGGGACTGCTGCGCTTCAAGAACCCGCAGCGCCCCTCGGGGCTGGCCGGGCGCGGCACGACACTGGCCGACCGGTTCCTGCAGATCCGCCTCAACGGCGACCTGGCGCTGTTCAAGGCGCTGTCCCGGCTGCTGCTGGAGGCCGAGGACGCCGCCCCCGGCACCGTGGTCGACCACGCCTTCGTCCAGGAGCACACCCACGGCTTCGAGGAGTGGGCGGCCGACACCCGTGCCCTGGACTGGGCGGAGGTCGAGGAGGCGACCGGGCTCGACCGCGGGGCGGTCGAGGAGACCGCCCGCGACGTGCTCGGCGCGAAGTCGGTGATCGTCTGCTGGGCGATGGGTCTCACCCAGCACAGGAACTCCGTCGCCACCATCAGGGAGGTGGTCAACTTCCTGCTGCTGCGCGGCAACGTCGGCCGCCCCGGGGCGGGGGTCTGCCCGGTCAGGGGCCACTCCAACGTCCAGGGCGACCGGACGATGGGCATCTACGAGAAGCCCTCCGCGGTCTTCCTCGACGCGCTCCGTGACGAGTTCGGCTTCGAGCCGCCCCGCGAGCACGGCCTGGACACCGTCGAGGCCATCAGGGCGCTGCGCTCGGGCGCGGCGAAGGTGTTCTTCGCGATGGGCGGCAACTTCGTGGCCGCGACGCCGGACACCGAGGTGACCGAGGCGGCGCTGCGCCGCGCCAGGCTGACCGTGCAGGTCTCCACCAAGCTGAACCGCTCCCACGCCGTCTGCGGCGATCGGGCGCTGATCCTGCCGACGCTGGGCCGTACCGAACGCGACAACGACCGGTTTGTCACGGTCGAGGACTCCATGGGCATGGTCCACGCCTCCCGGGGCAGGCTCAGGCCCGCCTCTCCGGACCTGCTGCCCGAGGTGGCGATCGTCTGCGGCCTGGCCCGCGAGCTCTTCGAGGACGACCCGCATGTGCCCTGGAAGGAGTTCGAGGCCGACTACGACGCGATCAGGGAGCGCATCGCGCGGGTCGTGCCCGGCTTCGGCGACTTCAACACCCGGGTCCGCGCCCCCGGCGGATTCGCGCTGCCCAACGCGCCCCGCGACGAGCGGCGTTTCCCGACGGCGACGGGCCGGGCGACCTTCACCGTCAACCCGCTTGAGGTGCTGCGGGTCCCCGAGGGACGGCTGCTGCTGCAGACGGTCCGCAGCCACGACCAGTACAACACCACGATCTACGGCATGGACGACCGCTACCGGGGCGTGAGCGGCGGGCGCAGGGTCGTCTTCGTCAACCCGGACGACCTGGCCGAACGCGGCCTGGCGGACGGTGAGACGGTGGACCTGGTGAGCGAGTGGCCGGACGGCGAACGCAGGGCGGAGCGGTTCCGCGTCATCGCCTATCCGACCGCTCGGGGGTGCTGCGCGGCCTACTTCCCCGAGACCAACGTGCTCGTGCCGCTGGACTCCGTCGCGGAGACCTCCAACACCCCGACCTCGAAGAGTGTGGTCGTCAGGCTCGTCCGGCCCAACTGAGCACCGGGCGGCGGACGTGGACCGGCTCCCCGGGGCGGAGCATGCGAAACAGCGGTATGGCGTTGTGCAGCGGCACCCGCACGCACCCGTGGGAGGCGGGACGGCGCGGTACGAGCGTGGAGCCGTGCACGGCGATGCCGCCGTTGAAGTAGACCGGGTAGTACATCGCCCCCAGGGGGCCGGTCGACCAGCCGCGCACCCGCTCGCCGACCGTGAAGTCGCCGGGCGGCGTGTCGGCGAACCCGCAGTGTCCCCGATCGCAGTAGGACTTGCGCGCGCCGGTCGAGACATGGCTGACGAGTACGGCCCTGCCGTCCCGCCACACCGTGAGCAGCTGGCGGGTCAGGTCGATCTCGACCCGTGAGGGGCTTCCCCCGGGCACCAACGGCCTGATCCGCGCGGGCCTGGCCATCGCCCGCCGGGTGGCCGCGTCCACCCGGTCGAGGGCGGGCAGCCCGTTGGCCTTCTGGAAGGCCCACACGGCCATGCGCAGGGCGGAGTCGTACTCGGGGCCGGGAGCGCCGGGGGCGAACCCCAGCTCACGCAGGCGCCTCTTCACCTGGCGGACCCCCTGCAGCCGGACGCCGAAGCGCAGGGTCTGCGGTGGCTGCCCGGCCGCCGAAGGAGGCGTGTCGTCCGCGTGGGCGGGCCCCGTGGACACGAGCGCGGCCGGGGTGAGAGCGGTGAGCACGACCAGAAGACAGCGGCCGACGGTACGCATGGTTCACGCCTGTCCGTTGCCGGGAGCGGATGTTCCCGGTGATCTTCCCGCAACGGCATGGAGTTGACGGGCTTTCCAGTGGTGTTCGTGCCGGGAGGGACGTGGCCCGGCGGGGAACGCCCGCCGGGCCCGTGGACCTCTACGACAGGAAGCGGGAGGTCATCATGCGAAGGAGCGGGCGCTTCTCATGGATCGCCCCGGGGCCCCGGCCGTGGCACACCGGCCGGTGACAGCCGAACCAGTGTCGGCCGCCGTCGAGGTGGTGCCGGCTGTGGGTCCACACCTTCCCGGCCTGCCCTCCCGTTCCGCCCTCCACCGGAGGCTTGGGCGGACGCGGGGTCCGGGTGGGACTGGGCGTGGGTGTGGGTGTGGGTGTCGGAGTCGGGGTGGGCGTCGGTGTCGGCGTTGGGGTCGGGGTGGGCGTCGGCGTCGGTGTGGGCGTCGGTGCCCCGCAGTCGGGAAGGTCCCCGTTGAAGGGGTAGGCGTGGATCTCGTATCCGCCGTTCCCCGTGTGCGTGAGAGAGCCGTTGACGAACAGCCGCCCGTTGAAGCCCGGCATGCTCAGCGTCGTGGTGCTGGCCGGGTCGGCCACCAGGACACTGCCCTGGAAGTTGCCGCCGCCCTGCAGGTTCACCGTGGTCGCGTCGGGGAAGTTCCACAGCGACCGCTCACGCAGCGCGTTCCACGGGTCGGCGTCGGCGATGTCGCCGCTGAAGGTGTTGATCGTACGGCTGGTGCCCAGCATGTTGATCAGGACGGTCGCGTTCGCGGGGATGCCCTCGAACACGATGCCCTGCGTGGAGCCCCCGGGGCCGGTCAGGTCGAAGTCGACGTTGAAGACCTGGAGCGCGGAGGTGCCGTCACCGGTGAACAGGGTCTGGGCGCCCTGGTTCACCGCGGTCCCCGTCGGCGTGCTCGGAGGGTTTCCGGTCGAGTCGGCGTAGCACCGGCTGGCCTGCTGCAGCGCGGGCACCAGGTCCAGATAGGGGGTCGCCGCGTCCGGGTCCTCGACGAGGGTTCCGGTGACCGTGCCCGTCAGGGGACCCGCGTGCCGTACCACCCCGCCTTCGGCCAGGAGGCGCTGGCCCGGAGCGACGGTGACCGATCCACCGGTGGTCAGGAAGTCGGCCCCCTCGGGAGGCGGCACCCGTGAGCCGACCCCCGCGATGCCCACGTTGTAGGCGGGGGAGGCGGCGGCGTCCTTGTTCTGGTCGAAGTCGCCCAGCACGACCGCCCGGCCCTCGGCCTCGGCCGCGAAGCCCCGGACCAGGAAGTCACCGCCGACGAAGGTGTTGATGGCGTTGTCACGGCCCGCGAAAGGACCGTTGTTCACCGGAGGGAAGGGGGAGGGGCAGCTGCCCGGTACGCAGGGGCCCAGGCCGAAGGGCAGTGTCGCGGCCATGACGGCGGGAAGGGCGATGACGCCTCCCACCACGACGGCGAGGACCCCGGCACCTCCCGTCAGCAGCGAAGGGCGGCTGAAAACCCGGTATTTCCCGGGCCGTCGCATCTTTTGGAGCATGATCGATTCCTTTTTCCGAACGAGTCCTCCTCATCCTGAGCGGGAACATGATCATTTCCGTGATGGAAGCCCCCTGGTTGGTCACTGTTTGCGATCTACGGGGAAAAGCAAGGCGAAGATCAGTGCGGGACCGTGGCGAGCAGGTGCCGCAGGTGGTCCCGCAGGACCACGGCGTTGTTGTGCTCGGTGTCCCGTGCCGAGTACAGCAGGGTGACCGGCCCCTTCCTGGCGGCGTCGAGCAACGGCCGTACGGCCTCCGGGTTGGCCTCGAGCTCCCGCAGGTAGCGGTCACGGAACTCGGCGAACCGCTCGGGGCGATGCCCGAACCATGTCCTCAGCTCCGGCGAGGGCGCGACGTCGCGTGTCCAGCCGTCGAGCCTGAGGTCCTCCTTGCGCACGCCCCTCGGCCACATCCCGTCCACGAGGAAGACCGCCCCCGCGGTGGGTTCGGGATCGTACGCCCTGCTGATCGTGATACTCCCCATCCTCCGGACCTACCCGTCGCCGGTGCCGTGAAGCCGTACGAGAGGTTATGAGGATTTTGTGAGGGATCTGCCAGAGGAGGTTCCTAGATTCGTCCTCGCCTCACCGAAACGCCTCACCGAGACAAGAAAGACGAGGACGAATGGACATGACCATGTGTGCCGTCACGCGGGGACCGTCGGACCCGGCGCGGACGTTCGCCGGGCGCGGGGGCGCCGGCCACGGGGACGCGGTGCGGGACGACGGCGTCCGCATCACCCGTGGCGTTCGCATCACCTGATCCGGGCCGGGGAGGGGTGGACGGGGGTGTGCGCCCCTCCCCGGTTCTCAGCCTCGGCCAGGCGCAGCCGTACGGCCGCCGCCCGGTCGTCGTCGAGCTCGGCGAAGATCTCCGCGGCCTCCCGCCAGTGCGCCCGCGCCGCCTCGTGGTCGCCGCAGTCGCGCAGGACCTCGCCGAGCAGGTCCAGGATCTCGGCCTCGTCCAGACGGTCGTCGAACTCCCGCATCACCCGCAGCGCCTGCGACAGCAGGACGCAGGCCTCCTCGTGCCGGCCGAGCCCGGCGTTGGCCGTGCCCAGCACGCGCAACGCCTCACCCACGCGATAACGGTCACCGAGCTCGGTGTAGCCGTCGAGCGCCGCCCGCGCACCTGCCAGCGCCTCGTGATGGCGGCCGAGTTCGTTGTCGTTCCTGGCCAGGTCGTTGAGCGCCTCGGCCTCAAGACGCCGGTCACCGCTCAGCCTGGCGATCTCCAGCGCCCGGCCGTAGCACGACGCCGAGTCGGCGAACCTGCCGAGCCTGAAGTAGGTGGCGCCCATGTTGACCAGGACGTCCCCCTCAAGCCCCGGCTCCCCGATCCGCCGGGCCACCGCCAGCGCCTCCTCGTAGTGCGCGACGGCCTCCTCCGGCCTGCCGAGCAGCGCGCTGACCCAGGCCAGGTGGTTGAGGGCGAACCCCTCCTCGTACGGCTCACCCGCCCGCCCGCTCGCCTCGGCCGCGACGCGGAAGACGGTGGCCCAGGCCTCTCCGGGCACGTGCAGGTCGAGGAAGGAGGCCAGCAGCCGGGGAATCCGCCAGGCGGCCTCGTGCCGGTCGAGCGACGCCGCGCGCCGGGCGGCGGCCATCAGGTTGGGCAGTTCCTCCTCGTACCAGTCGACCGCCTCCTCGGGACCGCCGAAGCTCGGCAGGCTGAGCCCGGGCGGAACCGGCCCGTGTCCCGAGTCCCACACGGCCGGCGGCAGGTGTTCGGCGGCGGCGCGGGCCGCGTGCAGGTACCAGTCGAGCACCCGGCCGAGCGCGGCCTCCCGCTCCCGCCGGTCCTCTCCCTCCCCGGCCCGTTCGGCGGCGTAGTCGCGCAGCAGGTCGTGGAAGTCGTACCGGCCGGGGAAACGGGACCTGAGCAGATGGTCGGCGGTGAGCCGGTCGAGCAGCGGGGTGACCTCCGCGAGGCCCGCGCCCATCAGCGCGGCCGCGGCCCCGGCGCTCACCTCGGGTCCGGGGTGCAGGCCGAGGAGCCGGAACAGCCGTGCCGCGTCCTCCTCAAGGGCGCCGTAGGTCCACGAGAAGACCGTGCGCAGGTCGGTGTGCCCGCCGTCCCCGGCGTCGAGCGCCGACAGCCGGGTCGCCTCGTCCCGCAGGTCGGCGACGAGCCTGCCGAGCGGCACGGCGGGGAAACGCGCCGCGCGCTCGGCGAAGATGCGCAGCGCCAGCGGGAGACGGGCGCACCGTTCGACGGCCTCCGCGACCGCCTCCGGCGCGGCGGCGACCCGGTCCCGGCCGAGGACCCCGGCCAGCAGTTCCGTCGCCTCCCGCTCGGACATCTGGTCGAGTACGACGCGCCGCGCGCCGTACTCGACGACGAGGCCGCGCAGCTGGTTGCGGCTGGTGACGACGACCACCCCGCCGGAACCGGGGATCAGCGGGCGGACCTGCTCGCTGCTGCCCGCGTTGTCGAGCATCAGCAGCGTCCGCCTGCCGCTCAGCAGCGTCCTGAACAGGGCGGAGCGCTCGTCGAGACCGGCGGGAATCCGGCCCGCCGGGGTGCCGAGGGCCCGGAGCAGCGTCTCCAGGGCCTTGGCAGGGTCGACGGGCGGTTCGGGTCCGTAACCGTGCAGGTCGAGGTAGAGCTGCCCGTCGGGGAAACGGTCGGAGATCCGGTGCGCCCAGTGGACGGCCAGCGCCGTCTTGCCGGACCCCGCGGTCCCCTGGAGGGAGACGATTCTCGGCCCCGTCGTGGGAACGTCCTTCCCGAGCAGCAGGTCGAGCGCGGCCAGCTCGGTCCTGCGGCCGGCGAAACCCGGCGTGTCGGGCCGCAGCTGCCGGGGGACGGGAACGGGAGCCTCCTCACGCGGCGCGGCTGCGGGTGCCCGCGGAGACCGGCCGGGCGACTCACCGGCCAGGATCGCCTGGTAGGCGGCGCGCAGCGAGGGGGCGGGATCGACACCGAGCTCCTCGGCCAGCAGCTCACGCAGTGAGTGGTAGGCCTGGATCGCCTCCGCGTGACGCCCGCAGCGGTGCAGCGCGAGCATCAGCAGCTCCCAGAACGGCTCCCGCAGCGGGTGGGCACGGGTCAGCTCGCGCAGCGGGGTGACCAGCTCGGCGTGCCCGCCGGTGCGCAGCCCGATCTCCAGGCGTTCCTCCTGCAGGCGCAGCCACTCCTCGGTGAGCGGCCCGACCTCCTGGTCGTGGAGCACGGCCGAGTCCACGTTGGACAGCGCCGGGCCCCGCCACAGCCCCGCCGCCTCGGACAACGCCCGCGAGGCCGCGGCCAGGTCGCCCGCGGCGGCGGACCGCCGCCCGCTCTCCGCCAGGGAGCGCAGCCGCAGCAGGTCCAGCGACCCGGCGTCGACCTCGGCCCGGTAACCGTCGGGAAGGGTGCGGATGACCTCACCGGGTTCCAGTTGCCGCCGCAGCCGGTTGACGTAGCTGTGCACGGTCGCCCTGGCTCTGGCGGGGTCGTCCGTCTCCTCCTCCCACAGCCAGGAGACAAGCCGGGAGACCGGGACGGTCTCACCGGGGCGCAGCAGCAGACCGGCCAGCACGACACGCAGCTTGTTGCCGCCGACCGGCACCTCCCGGCCCTGGGAGATTACGGTCAGCGGGCCGAGTACACGAAATCTCACACCATCACCTGTGACGCGGAACCGACGAGCCCGCCGTCCGGCCCTGGGACGGCGGAGGCGGCGCGCCACACGCTACCGCCGCTCGGCCCCACATGCCTCCTCGTACGGCGGAGGCGGGCGGCTCAGGCGTCCCGGGCGAGCAGTTCCTTGAGCGCGTCGTCGATGAAGGCGGTGTCCACCGGGTTGAGGCCGCCACCCGCGAAGTGCCCCCACGACCCCGGGATCACCCGCAGTTCGGCCGAGGGCATGTGGGAGACCTCCCACTCGTTGTCCTCCGGCGGGAAGTAGAGGTCCTGCCGGCCGGGCATGATGATCGCGGGCATCCTGATCGAGGACAGCGCCTGCTCGGTGCCGCCGGCCCCGGGGGTCTTGCCGATGTCGGCGTTCTGCCAGGTCCACAGCATCGTGAGCAGGTTGTTCGCGTCGCGTTTGACGAACAGCCCCTCCCAGAAGCCGACGAGGAAGTCCTCAAGCGAGCCGTAGTCGAACGGGTCCCGCTCGTAGGTCCTCTCCCGGTAGAACTGCTGGGAGAAGCCCCAGCCCGCGTAGACCCGCGCCAGCGCCCGCAGACCGGTCCAGGGCTCCTCGGTGTACCAGCCGTGCTTCCAGGCGGAGTCGGCGGTGAGCGCGGCCTTGACCCCCTCAAGGAAGACGATGTTGTGCAGGCTGGTCCTGGCCGAGCCGCAGAAGGGCAGGATGCGCCGCACCATCTCGGGATGGCTGACCGCCCACTGGTAGGTCTGGCCCGCTCCCATCGACCAGCCGGTGACCAGCGCGAGACGCTCGACGCCGAACACCTCGGTGACCAGGCGGTACTGCGCCTCGACGTTGTCGTACATCGTCACGTCGGGGAAGCGCGCCCTGTCGTGCGGCGGCGGGGTGTTGCTCGGCGACGACGACAGGCCGTTGCCGAACATGTTCGGGATGATGATGAAGTATCTCGACGGGTCCAGGGCCATGCCCTCGCCGATCAGCCACTCGTTGTCGTAGTGCTGGCCCGAGTACCACGTGGGGTAGACGATCGCGTTGCCCTTGTCGGCGTCGAGCTCGCCGTAGGTCTTGTAGGCGAGCTTCGCGCCGGGTAGCGTCGCGCCGTTCTGCAGTCGCACGTCCCCGAGCTCGAACACGTCGTAGTCCATCGTGGCCTCCCTCGCCGACCACCGGTCCCGGCCGTCCCAACCCCCTCATGGTAACTGGGACACTTCGGACAATCAGGAGGTAGGCAGGGATCTGACCTGCCCTTTCCTCCCGCCGTACCCGCCCCCGCGCCACAAGCCCGCGGCGCGGTCCGAGACCACCGGGGTCGCCACCCGTACCGGGCGCCGCGCGAGTCTTCCCTTCGTGGGGGTTCTCGGGGCGTGCGACGGCCGGGTGGCGCTCTGGCGGGAGTATCAGGACACCGCGGGCATCGCGCGGGCCCTCGGAGCGGGCTGACCCCGCGTGGGGAAGGGTGCGCTCAGCCCACCCGGGACAGGACGGGGAGCAGGTGGACCTCGGCGGCCGGAGGGAGGGCGCAGGCGAGTCCGCCGAGCCCCCTGGCGTTCTCGCCGCAGACGAACACGCTGATGTGACGGCGCATCCGCCCGTGGTCGTCGCGGAGCCTGCGCTCAAGCGACGGATGGGTACGGCAGAGCGTGTCGAGGGCGGCCCCCAGGGTGGGGCGGCCGCCGTCGCGGTCGGCGACCGCGAAGACGCGAAGCTCGACCATGTCGCCCGCCCAGCGCCCCAGGGCTGAGGGGAACACGAAGGTGACGAGTGTGGCGGACCTGGTCAACGGTCTTCCTTTCCGATGCGGCCTCATGCTGTCACGGCGCGGGACGCCGCGTCCCGCGCTCAGCCGGTCAGGTATGGCAGTGGGCGCCCCGGCGCCGTCCCTCCTGGGGACGGTCCCGGTGGATGTCCGCGGGCGGGACCCCACCGCGCTGGAGCCTGAGGATCGTCTCCTCGACCATGTCGTCGGGTCCGCAGACGTAGACCTCGTGCCCGGCCCACGGCCGCAGGCGGTCGACGACCTCGGGCAGCCGCCCCCGTTCACCGCCGTAGCGGGGCTCGTCGGAGACCACGGGCACCACTTCGAGCCTGGGCACGCGTGAGCGCATCCTCATCAGGTCGGGCAGGTCGTAGAGCTCGCGCGAGGTGCGGGCGCCGTACAGCAGGCGGACGCGGGGCGGGGTGGGGTCCGAGGTGATCACGTGTTCCACGATGGCCTTCAGCGGGGCCAGGCCGGTGCCCCCGGCGACGCACAGGATGTCACGTCCGGGCTCGGGCGGCGTCATCGTGCCGCCCGGCGCGCCGAGCGTCACCGTGTCCCCGATCCGGGTGTGCCCGACGAGCGCGGAGGAGACCCAGCCGCCGGGGACGGCCCTGACGTGCAGGCGGACGGTGTTGTCCCGCCTGGGCGCGTTGGCGATGGAGAACGGGCGCCACACCCGCGGCCAGCGCGCGGTCTGCACGTCGACGTGCTGGCCCGGCAGGTACGGCAGCGGCTCGTCGGGCCGCAGGGTTATCACCGCGATGTCCGGGGCGCGCAGTTCGTGACCGATCACCTCGGCGGTCCACCAGGCGGGCGAGGTCCGGGCGTCCTCCTCGGCGGAGGTGATCATGATGTCGGCGGCGGCGGTGTAGGCGGCCAGCCACGCGGCCTCCATCTCGGGGCTCCACACCTCGGCGGCGAAGCGTCTCACCGTGGCCAGCAGGGCGTTGCCGAGCGTGGTGTAGTGCTCGGGGAGCACGCCGTACCTGCGGTGGCCCCGGCCGAGTTCGCCGAGGAACGACGACAGGCCGTCGAGGCTGTCGAGGCTCCACACGATCCTGGTCAGCGCGCCGAACAGGCGGTCGCGCTGGGTGTCCATCGCCGGGGGGAACATGGCCCGCATGTGCGGGTTCTCCGCGAACAGACGGCCGTAGAAATACGCGGCGGCCTTGTCCGCGACGGGTTCGATGACGGCGAAGCTTTCCTTCACGAGACGCGGATTCAAGGACATGGACGGAACCCACCCTAATTGACCGGATCGAATGTCCGATCACGCAGACCTACCTCCTGACGAATCCGGGTGATGAGCGTCCTGTGGCCCCGGCGCACCAGAGCGCTCGCATTTGAGTCTTCCATCACCATGTGAGGCTCACAACGTGTTCTCAGCAATATGGCGGGAATTCAAACTATCTGTAATTGCGAGACTATTTTTGGCGATCGTGCTATAGGAGTGACCTGGGTGGTCACAAATCGTATTTATCCGAACTTTGTTATTTATCCCTTGTGTGGGTGTTTGCCGTGTCGCCTGGTGCGGCCCGTCCCGTCCCTGCGTGGCGACGGCGCGGTGAGACGACACTGAGACCTTCAAAAGCGTGACATAACCGAAATAGGGTGCGCCATGATAGGGAAGTTGCTGAAGACGGGACGGGTGCCGCCCGGAACGGGGACGCCGCCGTCGCATGGCCCCCTTGGAGTTCCACATGCCCCGACCCCTGATCGGTGTCACCGCTTACCTTGAGGCCGCCCGCTGGGGCGACTGGGTTCGCGAGGCCGTCCTGTCGCCCCCCTCCTACGTGCGCGCGATCGAGAAGGCGGGCGGGATCGCCGTACTGGTCCCGCCGACGAACCCGGCCGCGGCCGGCGACCACGTGCGGTGTCTGTCCGGACTGGTCCTCGCGGGCGGTGGCGCGCTCGACCCCTCCCTGTACGGCGCGGCCCCCGAGGGCCGCGCGGGCGCGCCCCAGCCCCACCGTGACCGGTTCGAGCTCGCTCTCGCCCGCGCCGCCGTACGGGAGGGTCTGCCGTTGCTGGCCGTGGCCAGGGGCATGCACGTCCTCAACGTCGCCCAGGGCGGCTCACTGATCCCGTGGCTCTCCGACGAGGTCGGTCACGACCGTCACTCCGCCGCGGGCCGGGAGCACCTGATCCAGATCAGCGTCTCAAGCGGCCTGGGCAAGGCGGTCGGCGATCACGCGGAGGTGACCGCGCCGCACCACCAGGCCGTCAAGAGGCTGGGCGAGGGGCTGCTCGCCGTCGCGTGGGCCGACGACCAGATCGTCGAGGGGGTCGAGCTTCAGGGGCACCCCTTCTGCGTCGGCGTCCAGTGGCATCCGGAGCGCGCCGGCGACAACCGGCTGTTCGAGGCGCTGGTCCAGGCGGCGCGCTGAGGTGCCCCCGAGGTGTCACAGGTCGCAGGCGCCTGCGGTGTCGAGGGTCCGGGGCCTGCGCACGTGGTAGACGAAGGCGGGGGGAAGGTTGCCCCAGACGGTCCTGCCGACGACGACCTCCTCGAAGGTCTCGTGCAGACGGCGCCGGAAGCGCTGTGCGGGCCGCATGCGCTTGGCGAAGCTGTAGGCGAAGGTCGTGAAGGCCGTGTGCGGGCTCATGGTGGCCACGACGGCGTCCAGCAGGCGCGTCTGGGTGTCGGCGGAGAAGGCCGCCCAGGGCAGGCCGCTGATGACGGCGTCGGCCTTCTCAAGACCGCGCTCACGCAGCATCTCGGGCAGCCGCGCCGCGTCGCCGACCACCACGTCCACCTTCGGGTGCCGCTCCGACAGGAACGAGGCCAGCGCGGGATTGATCTCCACGGCCAGGTGGTGCCCCCTGCCGTTCAGCCGCCGCTGGATCTCCGCGGTGAACGCCCCCGTCCCCGGGCCCAGCTCGACGATCACGGGATCGCCCCGCTGGGGGACCGGGGTGGTCACCGTCTCGGCCAGCCGCCGTGAGCTCGGCGCCACCGCCCCAACGGTTCCCGGGGAGCGTAGCCACTGCCCCAGAAAGAGCGTGGTGTCTTTGGTCATGCTGTGAAGGGTAGAGGCTGAAGCGGGCGGAATGACCCCGTAATCCGATTGATTTTCCTTCCGCCATGAGGAGGAGAGGGCCGACCTACCTCAGGAGGAGAGGCGCGGGCGCCGCGAACGGGTTCCGTCCCGGCGTCGTCCCCGGAGCACGGCGAATCCGCCACGCGGCGGATCGGCGGGTACCCCTGGAGGCTGACGACCCGGCGGAACCGCGCGGCCACGATGTGTCCCTGAACAGTCATTGCAGGAAGGACACATCTCATGCAGGAGGGCATCACCCGGCCGCTCGCGGCACCGGAGCGCTCCGTCTCCGCGGGCCTGCTGTATGGCCTGCGCGTTCTGGTGACCGCGCAGGCCGTCGGTCTGATCGTCGCGGCCTCCTTCGCGGGCCAGGCCGTACAGGGCGGAGCCGATCTGGCCGAGACCCACGTCATGGTCGGGATGGTGGTGCACCTGATCGCACTGCTGCAGACCGTCGCGGCCGTGCTGTTCTGGCGGCCGGGCCGAGGCGCGGGATGGCCCGCGGCGGCCAGCGCGGGCCTGCTCCTGATCGGCATGGGGCAGCACTTCACCTGGAACCTGCTCGGCACACACGTGCCCAGCGGGCTCACCCTGTTCGGGCTGACCGTGGCCCTGCTCGTCTGGGTCTGGTCGCCCCGCGCCGCGGTCCGCGGCCGCTGAGGCGCGGCGCGGGCGGTCTCCCGGCCCGCGCGCCTCGCCCGACCCCCGGAACCTCGGAAGGCCCGGGACGCACGAGACGGATCCGTCTCGTGCGTCCCGGGCCTTCGCCGTGCCGCCAGGGCCGCCCGGAGACGAAGGTCGTTGACAACGACAGTTGCGAATAGTTGGATGTTATGTGGGTCAAGGAACATCCGTGGCCGGGTCCGTCACCCGCCGTCCTTGTCGCCCGTTCGGTGACGATCGAAGTGCTCGTGCTGTGAAAGCACAGTTCCGGCCCCATTTTTGGCGTTTGTGCAGCGCCGTACCATGCCCAAATAGTTCAACGTTCAACCAAACGTCGACCTGTGGGTGCCGGTTCATCAGTGAACTACATCGCAACAGGAGAAAAGTCATGCTGGAGAGAATCGGGCCTTACACCCTTTTGCTCGCCCGGGTCGTCATCGGCATCGTGTTCATCGCGCACGGCCTTCAGAAGCTCCTCAGCAGCGGGATCGACGAGGTCACGGCCGGGTTCACCCACCTCGGCATCCCCCTCGCCGCCGTGGCGGCCCCGGCCGTGGCGGGCAGCGAGGTCCTCTGCGGCCTCGCCTTCATCCTCGGCGCCGCCCTGCCTGTCGCGGGCGTCATCCTCGCCCTCAACATGGTCGGCGCCTACGTCTTCGTCCACGCGGGCAAGGGCTTCTTCTCGCAGCAGGGTGGGTTCGAGTACGTCCTGGTCCTGTTCGCCATCTGCCTGGCGATCGGGTTCAGCGGCGGCGGGGCGCTGGCCCTGGACAGGCTGTGGCGGCGTGACCGCTCCCCGGTCGCCGTGGGAGCCGCGAACTGAGCCGTTGCGGCGGACCGTGACCGGGTCCGCCGCATCCTCCCCGGGTGCGGGACGGGCGACACGCCCGGCCCGCGCCCGCGGCACACTCCCCCCACGACCTCGAAGAACCTTCACAGGGTTCCTGCCGAAGCTGTGAAGAGACCTGTGGTGCCCGTCACCTGCGGGATGCCGCGGCGAACGCAGTAGGGTCGGCTTCAGGTACGGGGAGGGAGACATTCGGGTGAATCCGGAAGCATCGGGTGCCGAAGACCGCATTTTGACGGTGCCCAACGCGCTGAGCCTGGCCCGGCTTGTCGGAGTCCCGGTCTTCCTGTGGCTGGTCCTCGGGCCGAAGGCCGACAGCTGGGCCGTGGCGCTGCTGATGCTGGCCGGCCTGTCCGACTGGCTCGACGGCAAGATCGCCCGCGCGTGGAACCAGACCAGCAGGCTCGGCCGCCTCCTCGACCCGCTGGCCGACCGCCTCTACATCCTGGCCACCCTCTTCGGCCTGGCCATGCGCGAGATCATCCCCTGGTGGCTGGCCCTGGCGATCCCGCTGCGCGACGTCATGCTGCTGGGCATCCCGCCCATCCTGCGCCGCCTGGGGTACGGCCCCGCGCTGCCCGTGCACTTCCTCGGCAAGGCCGCGACGGCCAACCTGCTCTACGCCTTCCCCCTGCTCTTCCTCGCCCACCACGACGCCTGGTACGCCGGGCCCGCCCGCATCGTCGGCTGGTCGCTCGCGATCTGGGGCACCGGACTGTACTGGTGGTCCGGGGCGCTCTACTGGGTACAGGTGCGTCAGCTCATACGCGGAGCCGGACGCATTAAGAGGTGATGTGTGAAGGCCGTCGTGATGGCGGGCGGGGAGGGGACTCGGCTGCGGCCGATGACCGCCAACCAGCCCAAGCCACTGCTACCCGTGATCAACCGGCCGATCATGGAACACGTGCTGCGCCTGCTGAGGCGGCACGGGTTCACCGAGACCGTGGTGACCGTGCAGTTCCTGGCGGCGCTGGTCCGCAACTACTTCGGTGACGGCGACGAGCTCGGCATGAGCCTGTACTACGCCACCGAGGACACCCCTCTCGGCACGGCGGGCAGCGTCAAGAACGCCGCGGACAAGCTCAGGGACGAGCCCTTCCTGGTCATCTCCGGCGACGCGCTGACCGACATGGACCTCACCGACATGATCCGCTTCCACCGGGAGAACGGCGCGCTGGTGACGATCGGGCTCAAACGCGTCCCCAACCCCCTGGAGTTCGGCATCGTCATCGTCGACGACCGGGGCAGGGTTGAGCGCTTCCTGGAGAAGCCGACCTGGGGTCAGGTCTTCTCCGACACCGTCAACACCGGCGTCTACGTGATGGAGCCCGAGGTCCTCGACGAGATCGCCGCGGGCGGGGTCGTCGACTGGTCCGCCGACGTCTTCCCCCGCCTGCTGGCGCGCGGCGCCCCGCTGTACGGCTACGTCGCCGACGGTTACTGGGAGGACGTCGGCACCCACGAGAGCTACCTCAGGGCGCAGGCGGACGTGCTCTCCGGGCGGGTGAGGGTGGACATCGACGCCTTCGAGGTCTCCCCGGGTGTCTGGGTGGCCGAGGGGGCCTCGGTCGACGCCGACGCCGTACTCAAGGGCCCCCTGTACGTCGGCGACTACGCCAAGGTCGAGGCGGGGGCCGAACTGCGCGAGTTCACCGTGCTCGGCAGCAACGTGGTGGTCAGGGAGGGCGCCTTCCTGCACCGCGCCGTCGTCCACGACAACGTCTACGTCGGCCCGAGCGCCCACCTGCGCGGCTGTGTCGTCGGCAAGAACACCGACCTGATGACCGGGGTCAGGATCGAGGAGGGCGCCGTCGTCGGCGACGAGTGCATCATCGAGGCCGAGGCGTACGTCTCCTCGGGCGTCAAGGTCTACCCCTTCAAGACCGTGGAGGCCGGGGCGGTCGTCAACACCAGCGTCATCTGGGAGCCCAGGGGCCAGCGCAGCCTGTTCGGCCCGCGCGGCGTCTCCGGCCTGGTCAACGTGGAGATCACCCCCGAACTGTGCGTACGGCTCGCCAGCGCCTACGCGACCACGCTGAGGAAGGGCGCCTCGGTCATCACCTCCCGGGACTCCTCCCGGGCGGCCAGGGCGCTGAAGCGGGCCGTGATCAGCGCGCTGACCGCCAGCGCGATCAACGTGCTCGACCTGGAGGCGGCCCCGCTGCCCGTCTCGCGCTTCCACACCGCCAGGGAGAACGCGGTCGGCGGGATCGCGTTGCGCACCACCCCGGGCGACCCGCAGAGCGTGGACATCGTCTTCATGGACGAGCACGGCGCCGACCTCTCCCAGGGCGCCCAGCGCAAACTGGAGCGGGTCTTCTCCCGCCAGGAGTTCCGCCGCGCCTTCCCCGGGGAGATCGCCGAGCTGAGCTTCCCGGCCAGGGCGATCGAGGACTACACCTACGAGCTGCTGCGCTGCGTGGACGTCACCGGGGTGCGCGACGCCGACCTGAAGGTCGTCGTCGACTGCGCGGGCGGCACCTCCTCACTGGTGCTGCCCAGCCTCCTGGGCAGGGTCGGCGTCGAGGTGCTCACCGTCAACAACCGCCTGGACGACGCCTCGCCGACCGAGACCCTCGCCGAGCGCCGCCGGGCCCTGCAACGCCTGTCCGAGCTGGTCGGCTCGGCCAGGGCGGCCTTCGGCGTGCGCTTCGACCCGGTGGGGGAGCGGATCGCGCTCGTCGACGAGACGGGCCAGCTGATCAGCGAGGAGCGCGCCCTGCTGGTCGTGCTCGACCTGGTCGCCGCAGAGCGGCGTGGCGGCAGGGTGGCCCTGCCGGTCACCACGACCCGGGTGGCCGAGCAGGTCTGCCGCTTCCACGGCGTGCAGGTCGAGTGGACCTCGACCGCACTGGACGCGCTGACCACCGCGGCCAGGGCGGAGGGCATGGTCTTCGCCGCGGACGGGCGGGGCGGCTTCGTGGTGCCCGAGTTCGGCCCGACGGTCGACGGCCTGGCGGTGTTCCTGCGGCTGCTCGGCCTGGTCGCCAGGACCCGCCTTTCGCTCAGCCAGATCGACGCCAGGATCCCGCAGGCCCGGTTGCTGCGCCGTACGGTCCCCACGCCGTGGGCCGCCAAGGGCGTGGTGATGCGCTCGGTCATCGAGGCCGCCGAGCTGTACCGGATAGACACGACCGACGGGGTGCGCGTCGTGGCGCAGGACGGCAGCTGGGCGCTGGTGCTGCCGGACCCGGCCGAGGCGGTGACCCACCTGTGGGCGGAGGCGGGGGACGTCGACTCGGCGCAGAGCCTGATCGAGCACTGGGCCAGGGTCGTGGAGGGGGCGGCGGCGACCTGAGGTCTCCCCTGGGATCCCCGGCCCGGAGAGCGCGAAAACCCAGCGCGGCGGCATGGACCGGGGCGCCGCCCGGCGGTAACTTTGTCCTCGACCGAACCCGTCCTCGAGCGTCGGACTTGATCTTTCTCGCTATTCGGTGTATGTTGCGGCATTCGCAGTCTGAGCAAATACTTGAGAAGCGATGAAGCGAGGCGCGCGTACCGAGAACCGTTGCCGCGTCCTCGCGGTAGGAGGCCGAGCCGATCGATGCCGAGCGTCTACTGCACGCAGTGCGGTCATGCCAACCCTGAGGACGCCCGTTTCTGTTCACGATGCGGGTCGCCGCTGACCAGGTTCGACTCCCCGGGGGACAGTACGTCGACGATCTCCCTGTCCGGGATCGAGGCCTACGAGGCGGAGACGGGAGAGACGCTTCTCGCCGAGCGGCAGGCCGTCGAGCAACTGCCTCCGGGCGCCGCGCTGCTCGTCGCCATGCGTGGTCCCAACGCGGGCAGCCGCTTCCTGCTGGACAGCGACCTGACCACGGTCGGCCGTCACCCCGAGAGTGACATCTTCCTGGACGACATCACCGTCTCGCGGCGTCACGTCGAGTTCTACCGGCGCGGCGGAGGGGTGTTCACCGTCCGTGACGTCGGCAGCCTCAACGGCACCTACGTCAACCGTGAGCGGATCGAGGAGGTCCCGCTCTACGGCGGCGACGAGGTGCAGATCGGCAAGTTCCGCCTGGTCTTCCTCACCCGTGGCGCCGCTGGAGGATGATGAGCTCCCAGGCGGCTCGTTCGCACATGAGCATCGGGGAGGTGCTCGCCCTGTTGCAGGGCGAGTTCCCCGACGTCAGCATCTCCAAGATCCGTTTCCTGGAGGGCGAGGGGTTGATCGAGCCGGAGCGCAGTCCCTCCGGCTACCGGAAGTTCAGTTACGCCGACGTCGAGCGGCTGCGTTACATCCTCGGCGAGCAGCGCGACCGTTACCTGCCGCTGCGTGTGATCAAGGACCGGCTCGAGGCCGCGGACCGCGAGGACCGGCCGGTCACCCCTCCGCGGGCCCTTCCCGGCGAGGCGCCGCCGGAGGTTCGTCTCACCCGCAAGGAACTGCTCGCCGCCGCCGAGCTCGACGAGGAGACCCTCACCGAGCTTGAGGACTTCGGCCTGCTCGCCGCGGTCGCCCGCCACTACGACGCCGAGGCGCTGGCCGTGGCCCGCAGCGTGGGGGCACTGGCCGCCTTCGGGCTCAGGGCACGCCACCTGCGGGTCGTCAAGGCCGCGGCCGAGCGGGAGGCCACCCTCGTCGAACAGGCCATCGCGCCGTTGCTTCGCCGCCGAGGCCCGGGGGCCATCGACCGGGCCGACGAGACCGCCAAGGAGATTTCTGGTCTTCTGCTGGAATTGCACGCCTCGCTCCTGCGTTCCGCCGTGCGTGGGGGCTTGGGCCGGTGAGAACCTGACCAGGCACTCGTCCCCTCACGAGTGTTACGTTGAACAAACCGGTCATAATCCAGCGAAGACGGAGCAGCCCGTGTTGCAGATGGAGGTCGTGGGCGTTCGGGTTGAGATGCCCTCAAACCAGCCTATTGTCCTGCTGAAGGAGGCACATGGGGAGCGGT
Organism: Streptosporangium sp. NPDC020145; assembly: GCF_040631275.1. Lineage (NCBI taxonomy): Bacteria > Bacillati > Actinomycetota > Actinomycetes > Streptosporangiales > Streptosporangiaceae > Streptosporangium > Streptosporangium sp. NPDC020145. Next base: position 29,957 of record NZ_JBEXZT010000022.1, read on the forward strand.
ACCTGCCGATCTGGATCGGCATGACCGAGGCGACGGCGATCGCGATGGCCCAGGCCGAAGAGCCGCCACCCCGGCCACTCACCCATGACCTCTTCCGCGACGTGCTCGACGCGCTCGGCGTCCGGCTGAGCACCGTGAACATCGTCGCACTCCGTGATGGGATCTTCTTCGCCGATCTCGTGTTCTCCAACGGGGTCGAGGTGAGCGCCCGTCCTTCGGACTCCATAGCCCTGGCGTTGCGTACGGGAGCCCGTATCTTCGCCAGTGAGGACATCGTCAGGGAGGCGGGGGTGATCATTCCCGACGACCAGGAGGACGAGGTGGAGAAGTTCAGGGAGTTCCTTGACACGATCACGCCCGAGGACTTCGGTCGCGCGGGGTAGGTATTTCGGTGCATTTACGCTTCACGACGCGCCGGGGAGGGTCGTTGACTGATCTTGGCCCCAGTCCTACGGTGCAAGTGAAACCCGCGGCTGTGCGCAAACCCCCAGATCAGGCCGCGGGATGAGAGAAAGCCGGAGGTCCGCGTGGCGGTCAGCAGCGGCGAGGGTAGAAACGCCGACCAGGATGACCCGGAACGGCGCGGGGAGGCACGTCAGCGTGCGGGCGAAGAGGGCCTGCTGTTCGACGGGCAGCCGGTGAAACTGCCCGCCGACATCGGATACCGCGGTCCCACCGCCTGTGCCGCGGCCGACATCACCTATCGGCAGCTGGACTACTGGGCGCGCACCGGTCTGGTCGAGCCCACGGTCAGGGCCGCTCACGGTTCGGGTTCCCAGCGCCTGTACGGCTTCCGCGACATCCTGGTGCTCAAGGTCGTCAAACGGCTGCTCGACACGGGTGTGTCCCTCCAGCAGATCCGCATCGCCGTCCAGCACCTGCGCGACCGCGGCGTCAACGACCTGGCCCAGATCACCCTCATGAGCGACGGGGTGAGCGTGTACGAGTGCACCTCACCCGACGAGGTCATCGACCTGCTCCAGGGAGGGCAGGGTGTCTTCGGCATAGCCCTCGGCCGCGTCTGGCAGGAGGTGGAGGGCTCCCTGGCCGACCTGCCCGGAGAGCGCGCGGAGTCCGGCCAGAGCCCTTTAGGCGATCACCACGCGGATGAGCTGGCCCGTCGTCGCCGGGCTCGCCGCACCGGGTAAGGTTGTCTCGCTGCTGACTCTGCGCGGGAGAGACCCCGGCATGATCGGGGCGCCGAAGGAGCAACCTCCCCGGAATCTCTCAGGCACCCGGTACCGCGTGGGCGAGGCGACTCTGGAAAGCAGGCACGCCCGCCAGGCGCGTCTCACCGACGGGGAAAGCCTTCCACGCACCGGAAGGTGAAACTCTCAGGTCGCGATGACAGAGGGGGAGATCCGGCATACGCCCGCGCCCAGCGCCGGTCTCCAACGTCTCGGGAGGCTTCCCATGACCGACCTGTCACCGCTCAGCGAGCTGACCCCCCCGCCGTTCGCCACCCGTCACATCGGGCCCGCGGACGCCGACCAGACCCGCATGCTCGAGGCGGTCGGATTCGCCTCGACCGCCGACCTGGTCGCGGTGGCCGTCCCCGAGGCCATCAGGGCGAAGGACAGGCTCAACCTCCCGCCCGCCGCGAGCGAGACGGAGGCCATCGCCGAGCTGCGCGCCCTCGCCGGGCGTAACACCGTGCTCACCTCGATGATCGGCCTGGGCTACCACGACACGATCACCCCGGCGGTCATCCGCCGCAACCTCCTGGAGAACCCCGGCTGGTACACCGCCTACACGCCCTACCAGCCCGAGATCTCCCAGGGGCGCCTTGAGGCCCTGCTCAACTTCCAGACGGTCGTCTCCGACCTGACCGGTCTCGACGTGGCGGGCGCCTCCCTGCTGGACGAGGCCACCGCCGCCGCCGAGGCGATGACGCTGGCCCGCAGGGCGGTGCGCGGCTCCTCGAACGTGTTCGTCGTCGACGCCGGCTCGCTGCCGCAGACCAAGGCCGTGCTGCGCACCAGGGCCGAGCCGCTCGGCATCGAGCTGGTCGAGAGCGACTTCACCGAGGCCCTTCCCGACTGTTTCGGCGTGCTCGTGCAGTACCCCGGGGCCGACGGCGAGATCAGGGACTTCCGCGCCGTCGCCGAGGCCGCCCACGCGCGCGGCGCCCAGGTGGTGGCCGCCGCCGACCTGCTGGCCCTGACCCTGCTGGCCGCCCCCGGCGAGCTCGGCGCCGACATCGCGATCGGCTCCTCGCAGCGCTTCGGCGTCCCGCTGGGCTTCGGCGGCCCGCACGCCGCCTACATGGCCGTCCGCGACGGCCTGCAGCGGCAGATGCCCGGCCGCCTGGTCGGCGTCTCCCAGGACGCCGACGGCCGCCCCGCCTACCGCCTGGCGCTGCAGACCCGTGAGCAGCACATCCGCAGGGAGAAGGCGACCAGCAACATCTGCACCGCGCAGGTGCTGCTCGCGGTCATCGCGGGCATGTACGCCGTCTACCACGGCCCCGAGGGCCTTCGCAGGATCGCCAGGCGCGTCCACCGGCACGCCGTCGTGCTGGCCGCGGGCCTGCGCCACGGAGGCGTCGAGGTCGTCCACGACGCCTTCTTCGACACCGTGCTCGCCCGGGTGCCCGGCCGCGCCACCCGGATCGTGGCCGCGGCCCGCGACAACGGCGTCAACCTGCGCCTGGTCGACGCCGACCACGTCGGCGTCACCTGCGACGAGCGGACCGAGCAGCTCCACCTGGAGCAGGTCCTGGCCGCCTTCGAGGTCAGCGGCGCCGTACTGACCGACCTGGACGCCGCGGCGCACGACGCGCTGCCCGAGGGGCTGGCGCGCACCGGCGACTACCTGACCCACCCGGTCTTCCACAGCCACAGGTCGGAGACGGCCATGCTGCGCTACCTGCGCAGGCTCCAGGACAAGGACGTCGCGCTCGACCGGTCGATGATCCCGCTCGGCTCGTGCACCATGAAGCTCAACGCGACCACCGAGATGGAGCCGATCACCTGGCCCGAGTTCGCCGGGCTGCACCCCTACGCCCCCGCGGAGCAGGCCGAGGGCTACACGGAGCTGGTGCGGGAGCTTGAGGGCTGGCTGGCCGAGGTCACCGGCTACGACGCGGTCTCCATCCAGCCGAACGCGGGCTCCCAGGGTGAATTCGCCGGGCTGCTGGCGATCCGCGCCTACCACCACGCCCGCGGCGAGGCCCATCGCGACGTCTGCCTGATCCCCTCCTCCGCGCACGGCACCAACGCCGCCAGCGCGGTCATGGCCGGTATGCGGGTCGTCGTGGTCGCCTGCGACGACAACGGCAACGTGGACCTCGCCGACCTCGACGCCAAGCTCGGCAAGCACCGCGACCGGCTCGCCGCGATCATGGTGACCTACCCCTCGACGCACGGCGTCTACGAGGAGACCATCACCCAGATCTGCGAGCGGGTGCACGAGGCGGGCGGCCAGGTCTACGTCGACGGCGCCAACCTCAACGCCCTGGTCGGCCTGGCCAAGCCGGGCGAGTTCGGGGCGGACGTCTCCCACCTGAACCTGCACAAGACCTTCTGCATCCCGCACGGCGGCGGCGGCCCCGGCGTCGGCCCCGTCGCGGTCCGCGCCCACCTCGCCGGCTACCTGCCCGGTCACCCGCTGCGCGACGACTCGCCGGTCGGTCCCGTCTCCGCCGCGCCGTACGGTTCGGCGGGCATCCTGCCCATCTCCTGGGCCTACGTCAGGATGATGGGCGCAGACGGGCTCAAGGCGGCCACCGAGCAGGCCATCCTGTCGGCCAACTACCTGGCCCGCAGGCTCGCCCCGCACTACCCCGTCCTCTACACCGGCCGGGGCGGCCTGGTCGCCCACGAGTGCATCGTGGACCTGCGCCAGATCACCAAGGAGACCGGTGTGACCGTGGACGACGTGGCCAAGCGCCTGGTCGACTACGGCTTCCACGCTCCCACCATGTCCTTCCCGGTGGCCGGTACGCTGATGATCGAGCCGACCGAGAGCGAGGACCTGGCCGAGCTCGACCGGTTCTGCGAGGCGATGATCGCGATCAGGGGGGAGATCGAGAAGGTCGCCTCCGGCGCCTACGACAAGACCGACAACCCGCTGCGCAACGCCCCGCACACGGCCGCCTGCCTGCTGGCCGACGACTGGGAGCACGCCTACTCGCGGGCCGAGGCGGCCTACCCGCTGCCGTCGGTGCGCGAGGCCAAGTACTGGTCGCCGGTCCGCCGGATCGACCAGACGTACGGCGACCGCAATCTGGTGTGCGCCTGCCCTCCGCTTGAGGCCTACGAGGACTGATTCGCACCGTTAAGATCCACCTCGTGGACAGGGCTCCGGGCCACCGGGCCCGGGGCGATTCCTTACCCGGAGGGACCCTGCATGCCAGAGGTGGACACCCGACCGCTGGAGACCGCGCGGCGGCTGGCCGAGGACGGTGACCTGGACGGCGCCGCGGTGATTTTCGCGGAGCTGGCCGCGGACCCCGAGGGGCCCGACCGCGCGCAGGCGGCGGTCGGGCTGGCGGTGGTGCTCGAGGAGCGGGGGGACGCGGCCGACGCCAGGGCGGCGGCCCGTGCCGCGCTGGCCACCGGCCATCCCGAGTTCGCCGGGCAGGCCGCCTGCCTGCTCGCCAGGAGCTTCGAGCGCGACGACCTGCCCGACCAGGCGCGGGCGGCCTGGCAGGCCGCGCTGGGCACCGGGAACGCCGCCTGCGCTCCGCTGGCGCACATGGGCCTGGCCAGGCTCGCCGTGGGCCCCGTGGAGGCGGAGGAGGCCCTGAGGGCCGCGCTGGCGACCGGAGAGCCGGAGATCTCCTCCCTCGCCGCCCAGCGGCTGGCCGAGATCCTCCTTCAGGAGGGGGAGGCGGCCGAGGCGGCGGGAGTGCTCGTCGAGGCGCTGTCCGTGCCGGACGTCGTGGAGACGGCGAGGCTGCGGGTGCTGCTCGGCATCGCCCATCTCGAACTGGCCTGCGCCGAGCTCACCGGGGCGGTGGAGGAGGGCGGCGACGCCGAGACCGGGGCGCTGGCCATCGAGCTGCTGGCCCGCACGCTGCCGCTCAGAGGGCGTGACGAGGACGCCGAGCGGGTGTGGCGTTACGGCCTGGACAGCGCGGACGAGGAACTGGCCGAGGAGGTCAGGCTGCGACGCAACCGGGACGCCTGAGTCTCCGGCCCCGCTCTTCAGTCGCGGTGGCGCAGCCCGCCGAGGGCGTGGGCGATGTTGATCACCACGATGCCGCCCCAGGCGACCAGGATCCCCACGGTCCCGCCCTCGGCGGCGACGGCGGTCAGCGGGATGGCCAGCCCCAGCGAGCCGAGCGCGATCGGGACGGTGCCGTTCCCCTTGCGCCGCGGCGCGGGGGGAGGACCCTGGGGGTGCGGATAGTGCTGCTGGGGGTGATAACCCGTGGCCTGCAGCTCCGCCCGCACCCTGGCGGCGATCGTCGAGTCGAGGCGTTCGACGAAGGACTCGACGAGCGCGGCCTCGTACTCGGGGCCGAGGTCACGGCGGGCCCCGATGGTCGCCCGTACGTCCTGTCGGATATCGTGATGATCCTGCACCCTGAGATTGTCCGCCCTGCCGCAGGCCCGGACATCAGCCGTTAGGACTAGATCGGTGTCCATCCGGAGTACTGCCTCGTCCGTGGAGATCGGCACCGTCCACGGCCCGGCCGTGGCCGAGATCGACGAGGTGGCCGATCCACGTTTCCTGCTGGTGCTCACCCACGGCTCGGCCGGGGGAGTGGACGCACCCGACCTGCTGGCCGTACGGGACGCGGTGACGCCGATCGGCGGAGTGGTCGCCCGGGTGCTCCAGCCGTTCAGGATGCGAGGGGCCAGGGCTCCCGGATCGGCGGCCAGGCAGGACGAGGCCTGGCTGGAACTGGTCGCCGGGCTTCGCGGGCTCCGGCCCGGTCTGCCGCTGGTGCAGGGCGGGCGGAGCAACGGGGCCAGGGTCGCCTGCCGTACGGCCTCGCAGGCGGGGGCGACGGCGGTGGTCGCGCTGGCCTTCCCCCTGCATCCTCCCGGTAAGCCGGAGAGGTCGCGCGCGCAGGAACTGCGCGCGGCGGGGGTCGACGTGCTGGCGGTCAGCGGTGACCGTGACCCGTTTGGGGTCCCCGAGGCGGCGGACACCTCGCGCCTGGTGGTGCTGCCCGGTGAGGGGCACGATCTCAAAAGGCATCCCGGCAGGGTGGGCGAGGTGGTCGCGCACTGGCTCGGCGCGAGGATGCGCGCCGCCGCGGAGTGATCGGTCAGGCGATCAGGCGACGCCGGCCAGGGGCCGGTGCGGCTCGATGACCCCGCCGTCGGGCAGGATCTCACCGGTGTCGTCGAACAGCACCACACCGTTGCAGAGCAGGCTCCAGCCCTGCTCGGGGTGGGCGACCATCGTACGGGCGGCTTCGCGGTCCAGCGCCTCGGCGGGCGGACAGGACGGCTGGTGCGGGCACATCGGCGTGCCTCCGGATCTCTATCGTCGGCTCGCTGGATCGACATCGGACAGCGGGTGGACACCGTGTCCCCGATGGGAATCCGTTCCCATCGCGTGACGGGTGACGAGCATCTGGTGTGGACATGTGGGTCGTGCGTGCCTCGAACGGGGTGAGGTCCGCACGTTGGTCAAACTCAAGTGTGCGATCTGGATCTCACCCCGGGACATAGCCCGTTAGGACTGTTTGCGAACTCTGGAGAGTGGTCCTTCAGGGCTCTTCCGGAGGTGTGACCTATAGCACAGGATGCCTCATAGCGGACATCTGGCCAAGCGAAACGCGCCATCTGGCAGGTAAAAAAGGATCGGCCTCGCGTTTCTTTACCGTTCAGTCTCCGTTCGCTTTCCGTTGAGTCCCGCCAGCAGGGCGTTCAGCCCGTGCTCGAAGTCGGTGTCGGCCGCCGCGGAGCCTCCGCCGGCCGACGGGGGACGCCACGGCTCGGCGCCGTCCGCCGGGGAGTCGGCCCATCCGGAGCGCTGTACCTCGACCGCGACCGCGCCGAAGACGTAGGCCCGCAGCGTCCGTACCGCCTGCGCCGCGTCGGGCAGTCCGGCGTCGGCGAGCTGCTCGGTCTGCTCCATGAGGGCGATCGCCGCGCGGCCCTTCGGGGGCTTGGTCAGCGCCAGCGCCAGCACCCCGGGATGCTCCCTGAGCGCGTCCCTGCTCGCCCTGCACCACGCCCTCGCGCTGTCCTGCCAGGTGCTCGCGGGCTCGGCGTGGACGGCCGTGACGTGCTCGGCCAGGGCGTCCATGAGGGCGTCCTTGCCGCGCGGCAGATGGTGGTAGATGGCCATGGCCTCGACCTGGAGCGCGTCGCCCAGGCGCCGCATCGTCAGCCGCCGGAGCCCCTGGCTGTCGGCGATGTGCAGGGCGGCCTCGATGATGCGTTCCCTGGAGAGCGGGACGGGTGGTCGTTTGGCGGGCATGGGCCGCATCCTGCCATCGGTGACCTTACTGTGTAAAGGGCGCCGCGCCGTGCCGTCCGGGGTGGGCCGGTCCCTGAGTGGGTGGTCCGGGGGCCGACGGCGTAGGCTACAGCCGTGATCCGCCGGGAGGTTCCCGGCGACGGGTGAGAGAGGGCAGACGATGGCGTTTTTCCGACCGGGCGTGAGCCGGGAGGCGGAGGTCCGTCACCACGCCGACCAGGAGGTCGGGAAGAGCTTCCCCGAGTTCCTTGAGAGGGCGCGCACGGCCGAGGCCGAACTGCGCCGGGTGCAGGCGGCCGGGGCGTCCCCGGAGGAGCTCAGGGCCGCCGGGCTGGTCTTCGACGCGGCGCTGACCGAGGCGCTGCGCGCGGCCGAGGCGGGCCAGCGGGCGACCTTCGGGCCCAAGGCCTACGACGACAGGATCCGCCGCCGCAAGGGCAGGGCGACCCCCAAGGGTGCGGAGTGGACCGCCGAGGTCAACCGGCTGCGCACCCTGCGCGAGGAGAACCGGCTGACCGGCATCGCCCGCGTCCCGCGGCCGGTGACCACCGTCGTCCGCTGACTCCTCGTGTGAACGGCCTGCCGGGTCGTTCGCACACCAGGCGGCTCCGGGATACCGGGGCCGCCTTTCTCATGCCCGGATGCCTCGACGTGCCCGGGTGGCCGGTGGTCGCTCCCGGCGTCGCCTCCGAGGCACCCCTCTCGCCGCGCCGTGCCCGTCGCCGCGTGCGATGACGGGCGCCGCCCTCCGGCCGACCGGGTCCGGGGTCAAATGGACATCGTGTCCACTTGTCGCTATGGTGATTAAGCGGACACAACGTCCGCTTTGGCATCGAGGATCGGAGAGCCGTGAGCCGCCTGCTGCACCTGGACGCCAGCGCCCGCCGTGCGTCCTTCTCCCGCACCCTGTCGGGGATCTACGCCGCCGCGTGGCGCGCGGCCAACCCGGAGGGCGGATACACCTACCGGGACCTGGCCGCCGACCCCGTCCCGCACATCGGGCAGGCCTGGACGGAGCTGTGCGACCGTGTCCTGGCCGGTCAGATCACCGACATCGGCCGCTACCACGAGGTGGTGAGCACCCCGGAACAGGCCGAGGCCTGGGCGGTGGTCGAACCGCTGCTCGACGAGCTGGTGGCCGCGGACGTCGTGCTGATCGGCACGCCGATGTACAACTTCTCCATCCCCTCGGCGCTGAAGGCCTGGATCGACCAGGTGACCTTCCCCAAGATGAAGCTCACCGGCCGGACGTTCGTCGTCGCGGGCGCGCGGGGCGGCGCCTACGGCCCCGGCACCCCCAGGGAGCCCTTCGACCACGAGGAACGCTATCTGCGTGACTTCTTCCTCGGGCACTTCGCCGTCGAGGACGTCACGTTCGTCCACGCCGAACTGGTCAACTCCCTGGTGGACCCGGCCCTCGCCGACCGGCGGGCCGTGCACGAGCGGTCCTACGCCGCCGCGCGGGAGCTGGCCGGGAAGCTGGCCGTCCGATGAGCTGGCTGCTGCTCATGGCGGCCGGGCTGGTGGAGATCGCCTGGTCGCAGAGCATCAAGCCGACCGAGGGGTTCACCCGGCCGCTGCCCACGCTGGTCTGTTTCGCGCTGGGGGCGCTGGCGGTGTGGCTGCTGTCGAAGGCCATGCAGCAGGGACTCCCCGTCGGCACCGCCTACGCCGTCTTCACGGGTATCGGCGCCGTCGGCGCGATCACCCTGGGGATCGTGCTGCACGGCGATCCCGTCGGGGCGGGGCGCGTCGCGGCCCTGGCGTTGATCGTCGGCGGGGTCGTGCTGGCCAGGGCGCTCGCCTGACCCCGGGCACGCGTGAGGGGCGTCGCGGACCGGTGGTCCACGACGCCCCTCACGAGCGGGTCTAGCTGGCCCAGTCGAGCAGCGGGCGGGTGTTGCTCGGGTGGCGCAGCTTCGACAGCGACTCCTTCTCCAGCTGGCGGATGCGCTCGCGCGTCAGGCCCAGGTGCTTGCCGATCTCGTCGAGGGTGTGAGGCTTGCCGTCGACGAGGCCGAAGCGCAGAGCCATGATCTTGGCCTCCCTGGGGGAGAGGTTGCCCAGCACGCCGCGCAGCTGCTCACCCAGCAGCTGACGGTCGACCACCTCGGACGCCTCGGGCGAGTCGACGTCCTCGATGAGGTCGCCGATGGTGGTCTCGCCGTCGTCGCCGATGGTCGCGTTGAGGCTGATCGGCTGGCGGCTGGTGCGCAGCAGTTCCTCGATCTGGTCGGGGGTCTTGTCCAGCTCGACCGCCAGTTCCTCCGGGGTGGGCTCACGGCCGAGACGCTGGTGCATGTCACGCTCGACGCGCGACAGCTTGGAGAGCATCTCCAGCACGTGCACGGGAAGGCGGATGGTGCGCGCGGAGTCGGCGAACCCACGCTGGATGGCCTGGCGGATCCACCACATGGCGTAGGTGGAGAACTTGTAGCCCTTGGTGTAGTCGAACTTCTCGACCGCGCGGATCAGGCCCAGATTGCCCTCCTGGACCACGTCGAGCAACGCCATGCCACGGTCGGTGTACTTCTTGGCGACCGAGACGACCAGGCGGAGGTTGGCCTCAAGCATGTGGTCCTTGGCGCGGCGGCCGTCCTCGGCGATCCATTCGAGGTCGTCGCGCATGGCGGCGGGCAGGCCGGGCTCGGCCTCAAGCTTGGACTCGGCGTACAGCCCCGCCTCGATCCGCTTGGCCAGCTCGACCTCCTGGGCGGCGGTGAGCAGGGTACGCCTGCCGATCGACTTGAGGTAGGTGTGCACCGAGTCGCCCATGACCGAGGACTGGTCGTCCAGGTCCATGGTCTGCTCGGCCTCGAGCTCGGCCTCCTCGGGGGCCCACTCCTCCTCGCCGATCTCCGGCTCGGCCTCGGCGGGGGCCCCGGCGGTCTCGGCCTTCTTGGCGGTGGTCCTGGCGGCCCTGGTGGTGGCCTTGGCGGGCGCGGCCTTCGCCTTGCGGGTGGTCCGGCGCCCGGCGGTCTTCTTGGACGCGCCGCTGAGCGCGGGCTCGTCCTCGGCGGCCAGGATGACGCCGGCCTCGGTGAGCTCCCGCAGGATCGAGCGGCCCTCCGTGGGGCTGGTCCCGGACTCCGCGAAGGCGTGGCGCAGCTCCGCGAGCGAAAGGTGACCCTGGACTCGCCCTCGGTCAAGGAGCTTCTCAAGGGGCGTCGGGGCCTCCGATGAGGTCGCCACGGCGGTTTGGGGCATGAGGACACCTCCTCCATCACGGAGTCGTCTGCTTACAGATTGTCGGGTGGGGCGGCCTGCGGGCCGCTCAGCGCACCAGTACCAATAACCCCAGTCAAGAACTTTATGTTCCCGACTTGACGGGGAAAATAAGATGGGCGGATCGTCCCGAGGCGGTCCGTTCCGTCATCAGCCGTGGTCAGGGGCTATTCGACCCCCTCCACCCGGCTTCCGGAGGGCCCCGCCGGGTCGTCGGCCTCGGGCATGGGGAAGGGGCTCGCCTCCTGCAGGCGCTGCTCGGTCCAGTAGGTCGTGACCGACCCCGGGTCGGGGTTGACGTCCCTGGAGACCACGGACCCGTCGTCGGGCGCCGATGTGGGTGCGGACGTCGGCTCGGAGCGCGGTGCGTCGTCGTCGGCCTGCGGCTGCGCCGTCTGCCGCGTCGCCGGTGACACCGCGGGCCCGGAGCCGGACTCCACGACCCTCCAGATCTTCTCCACCCGGCCGGCGGAGGCGGCGGCCGTCACGGAGACGCCGCCCACGAGGATCACGCCGACGACTCCAGCGGAGACCAACGCCTTGCGGGTGATATGCATGGGGTCGTCCCTTCTGTCGCGGCTGTCTGTTTGACGTGCCGGGTCTCCTCACGGTTCCCGATCACGACCATAACGGAGGGCGGCGAGATTCGGCTTGCCATTGGGCAGAAGTGGTATTTCGGACATCACGACCAGCTCGGCGGGGGCCGCGCAGGCGGGGAGCCGTTCCTTGACGAAGGCCCGCAGCTCGGCCAGCGACGGCGGGTCGGGGGAGACGACGACGGCCACGACGCGCTCGCCCCACTCCGGATCGGGGCGGCCGACCACGACGGCGTCGGCGATCGCGGGGTGCTCGGCCACGGCGGCGGCGGCCACGGCGGCGACGACCTTCTCGCCGCCGGTGTTGATGACGTCGTCGCAGCGGCCGAGCACGCGCAGGCCCCCGCCGTCCATGACGCCGAGGTCGGAGGTGACGAACCAGTCGCCGTCGAGGGCCGAGGCGGTCAGCTCGGGCCGCAGCCGGTAGCCGGAGAACAGCACCGGGCCCGCGACGCGAATCCGCCCGTCGTCACCAATCTTGAGATCTACATTGTAAAGGGGGGCGCCGTCGTAGACGCACCCGCCACAGGTCTCGCTCATCCCATAGCTGAGCACCACCCGCGCGCCCGCGGCCCTGGCCTCCTCGACCAGCCCCGGCGGCGGCGCCGCGCCCCCCAGCAGGATCGTGTCGAACACCGACAGGTCGGCGTCCAGCAGCCGACGCAGCTGCGTCGGAACCAGCGAGACGTGCCGGGCACCGCTGGAGAGCACCGCCTCGGGGGAGAAGCCCTCGTGCACGATCGGTTCCGTCCCGCCGACCAGTGACCTGACCAGGACCTGAAGCCCCGAGACGTGGGAGGGGGGCAGGCAGCAGAGCCAGCGCTCGCCGGGCCGGGCGCCCAGACGGCGCAGCGAGGCCGAGGCGGAGGCGCGCAGGGCCGCGGCCGACAGCTGGACCCCCTTCGGCGCCCCGGTCGTGCCGCTGGTGGCGATGACGACGGCCACCTCGCCGGGCACCCCCACACCGTGCTCGCGCCGTACACCGTTGACATGGGTGGGGCGCAGGGCGTCGAGCGTGGCCCGCAGCGCGGCGGCGGGCAGGGCGGGAGACAGGGGAAGCACCGCGGGGCCGCCGTCGAGCGCGGCGCCGACCGCCCTGAACAGCTCCGGTCCCGGCGGCAGCACGAGCGCGTGCAGCTCCCGCCACCCGCAGGACGACTCCGCGTGCACAGGACCGTTCGTCACAGTCGTAAGGTTAGTGCCGGGAAAACGGACGGCAGCCGGGCGGGTCCCGGCGAGGCGGAAGGGACGCAGTCATCGTGAGCACGGAGCAGGCGGTGCCGGGCACGGACGGGCGGGCGAAGGGCGAGGCCAGGCCCATGCCGGAGAGCGTCCAGGTGCGCGCCGCCGACTGGAGGCGCTCCGGGGACTACGAGGACATCGTCTACGAGACCGCCGAGGGCATCGCGAAGATCACGATCAACCGGCCGGAGCGGCACAACGCCTTCCGCCCGACGACGCTCTTCGAGCTCAGGGACGCCTTCAACGTCGCCCAGGAGGACTCGGAGATCGGTGTGATCATTCTCACCGGCGCGGGCGACCGGGCCTTCTGCTCGGGCGGCGACCAGAAGATCCGCGGTGACGACGGCTACGTCGACAAGTCGACCCCGCACGTGGGCAGGCTGAACGTGCTGGACCTGCAGGTGCAGATCCGCCGCTGCCCCAAGCCGGTCATCGCGATGATCGCCGGCTACGCGATCGGCGGCGGTCACGTGCTGCACGTCTGCTGCGACCTGTCCATCGCCGCGGACAACGCGGTCTTCGGCCAGACCGGGCCCAAGGTCGGCTCCTTCGACGGCGGCTACGGGTCCTGGCTGCTCGCCGAGACCGTCGGCCTGAAGCGGGCCCGTGAGATCTGGTACCTGTGCCGTCAGTACGACGCCGAGACCGCCCTCGGCTGGGGCCTGGTCAACACGGTCGTCCCGCTGGAGCGCCTGGAGGAGGAGACGGTCGCCTGGGCCAGGGAGATGATGGAGAAGTCCCCGCTGGCCCTGCGCATGCTCAAGGGCGCGCTGAACGCGGTCACCGACGGCGCGGCGGGCATGCAGCAGTTCGCCGGCGACGCCACCCTGCTCTTCTACATGAGCGAGGAGGCGCAGGAGGGCCGCGACGCCTTCAAGGAGAAGCGCACCCCCGACTTCGGCAAGTTCCCGCGCAGGCCGTGAGCCGCAGGCGATTCCAGCGATGAGGCGAAACCGGCCCGTCCCCGCAGTGCGCCGCCCCGGCGCGGTGAGGACGGCGCCGGTCCGCCGTCAGCCGTCGTGTCCGTCCTTTCGGACACGGCTTCTCTCAGCACGACGACGACCAGAGGAGGCAGTGCGGTGAATCCCGCCACCGCGCTCGCGACCGTGCTGGTCGACGAACTCGTACGCTGCGGTCTCACCGAGGTGGTGCTCGCGCCGGGCTCACGCTCGGCTCCGCTCGCACTCGCCGCGCACGCCGACAGCCGCGTACGGCTGCACGTGCGCATCGACGAGCGCTCGGCGGCCTTCCTCGCCCTCGGACTGGCCAAGCGCGGCGGCCGGCCGGTCGCGCTGATGTGCACCTCGGGCACCGCCGCGGCGAACTTCCACCCCGCGGTCGTCGAGGCGCACGAGTCGGGGGTGCCGCTGCTGCTGCTCACCGCGGACCGGCCGCCCGAGCTGCGCGACACCGGCGCCAGCCAGACCATCGACCAGATCAAGATGTACGGCACCGCGGTCCGCTGGTTCAGCGAGGTCGGCGTGCCCGAGGACCGGCCTGGGCAGGTCGCCTACTGGCGTTCCCTGGCCTGCCGCGCCTACCAGCGTTCACTCGGCCCGGCCGACCCCGGCCCGGTCCACCTCAACCTCGCCTTCCGTGAGCCGCTCGTCCCGGACGGCGACGTCTCCTGGAGCGAGTCCCTCGAGGGCGACGCCAACGGGCCGTGGGTCCGCGCCAGGGTCGCGCCTCCCGCGGCCGCGCTGCACCTGCCGCCGACCCGAAGGGGCGTGCTCGTCGTCGGGGACGGCGCCGCCAACATGCGCAGATACGTGGCGGCGGCCGGCATGGCCGGATGGCCGGTCCTGTCGGAGCCGAACGGCGGCGCCCGCTACGGCGACCACGCGGTCTCGACCTACCACTTCCTGCTCGGCACCCCCGAGTTCGCCGACCGGCACCGTCCGGACGTGGTGGTCACCCTGGGCCGTCCCGGCCTGTCCAGGCCGCTGCTGAACTGGCTCAGGCACGCCGAGGAGCACATCGTCGTCGCCCCCGACCTGTCCCGCTGGCCCGACCCGACCCGTTCCGCGACCCAGGTGGCGCAGGCGGTCGAGATCCCGGTCGCGGCCGGGGACGACGACTGGCTGCGCTCGTGGCGGCGCGCGGACACGGCGGCCAGGGCGGCGATCGACGAGGTGCTCGACGCGGGCGGGCTCAGCGAGCCGCGCCTGGCCAGGGACCTGGCCGAGCAGCTGCCCAACGGGGCGCTGCTGTTCTCCGGCTCGTCCATGCCGATCCGTGACCTCGACCAGGCGATGCGCCCGAGGAGGGGGCTGCGGATCCTGTCCAACCGGGGCGCGGCGGGGATCGACGGCGTGGTGTCCTCCGCGATGGGCGCGGCGCTGGCGCACAACGGCCCCTCCTACGCGCTGATGGGCGACCTGACGTTCCTGCACGACCAGAACGGGCTGATCCTCGGCCCCCGTGAGCCCCGCCCCGACCTGTGCCTGGTCGTGGTGAACAACGACGGGGGCGGGATCTTCTCGCTGCTGCCCCAGGCCGCGCTGCGCGACCCCTTCGAACGGGTCTTCGGCACCTCGCACGGAGTGGACCTGTCCCACGTCGCGGCGGCGACCGGCACGCCGTACACCTTCGTCGGGGAGGCGGAACAGCTGCCCAAGGCGTTGCGCGGGGAGGGGGTGCGCATCGTCGAGGTCCACACGGACCGGGAGCCGAACGCGGTGCTGCACGCCGCGCTGCGCGAGGCGGCCCACACCGCGATCCACGGCGTCCTGTGAGGGCCTGACACCGGCCCCTGTGCGGCCGGGTGCGGCCGGGCGAGGCCGGATGAGATCGGGGAGACGACGCAATAAGGTGACGGGCATGCATGTCGACGAGTTGCTCCAGGCGATTCCCGCGGTGTGGATCTACGTCCTGGTCGGTCTGGTGATCGGGATCGAGAGCCTGGGCATCCCGCTGCCCGGCGAGATCGTCCTGGTCAGCTCCGCGCTGCTGGCGGCCAAGGGCGTGGTCGACCCGCTGTGGGTCGGCGCCTGCGCCGGCGTCGGCGCGATCGTCGGCGACTCGATCGGCTACGCCGTCGGGCGCAGGGGCGGCAAGCCGATGTTCGACCGGCTCGGACGCAGGTTCCCCAAGCACTTCGGGCCGGAGCACATCGGCAGGGCCGAACGCTACTTCCACCGCTACGGCATGTGGACGGTCTTCCTCGGCAGGTTCGTCGCGCTGCTGCGCATCCTGGCGGGGCCGCTGGCCGGGGCGCTGCGCATGCCGTACTGGAGGTTCCTGGTCGCCAACGTGCTCGGCGGGATCGTCTGGGCGGGCGGGACCACCGCGGTGATCTACTACCTGGGCATGGCCGCCGAGCGGTGGCTGCGGGGCTTCTCCTGGGTCGCGCTGGTCGTCGCGTTGCTGTTCGGCGTCGCGACCACGCTGTTCGTCAAGCGCAGGGCCGCGCGGGCGGTGGCCGAGACGTCCGGGGAGCCCGGGGTGGCCGAAGGGGACCCGGAGACCGGACAGGCGGGCAGTCCGGTCGGCGCGGGCTGATCTGCTACCAGACCTGGGGATGTGCGCCGGGCCGCGGGCCGGTCACGCTGAGTCGGTACGGACTCACCGTGGAGGGGAGGCGGCATGCTATCCGACCAGACCTTGACCGGCTATGAACCGGTAGCCACCTACGGCCGTTACGAGGAGGCCCAGCGGGCCGTCGACTACCTGTCGGACCAGCGTTTTCCCGTCCAGCACGCGATGATCGTCGGGATGGACCTGCGGATGGTCGAGAAGGTGCTCGGGCGGCTGACCTACCTGCGCGCCGCGGGGATGGGGGCGGCGACCGGTGCCTGGATCGGACTGCTGATCGGCCTGTTCTTCGCGATCTTCACCCCCGGCAGGTTCCCCTGGATCCTGGTCCTGTGGAGCGTGATCTGGGGTGTGGTCGCCGGAGCCATCTTCGGGCTCATCGCCCACGCCTTCACCGGCGGCAGGAGGGACTTCCTCTCGTCGAGCGCCATCGTCGCCAACCGCTACGAGCTGCGGGTGACGACGCCCCAGGCCGCCGAGGCCCGCAGGCTGCTAGAGACCGGCATACCCCAGCACACCTAGGGCGGCGACCGCCCGCGGGGTTCACGCCGGGTCGCGCCTCAGGGGCCCGCCCGTCGGATCCGAGGACGCGGCCCCGCGCGCCGTACGGCCGTCGCGGGAGGCCCAGAAGGAGACCAGCATGGCTAAGGCAGTCGGGATCGACCTGGGGACGACCAACTCGGTGATCGCCACGATGGAGGGCGACAAGCCCACGGTGATCGCCAACGCCGAGGGGTCGCGGACGACCCCGTCGGTCGTCGCCTTCACCGAGGACGGTGAACGCCTGGTCGGGCAGCTGGCCCGTCGTCAGGCGATCCTCAACCCGAAGGGGACGATCTACTCGGCCAAGCGTTTCATCGGCCGCCGCTACGACGAGGTCACCACCGAGATGCACGCCGTGTCGTTCGACGTGGTGCCGGGGCCGGACGACGCGGTCCGTTTCGACGTGCGCGGCAAGATGTACGCCCCGGAGGAGATCTCCGCCCTGATCCTGCGCAAACTCGTCGACGACGCCTCCAAGTTCCTCGGGGAGAAGGTCACCGAGGCGGTCATCACCGTGCCCGCCTACTTCAACGACTCCCAGCGCCAGGCCACCAAGGACGCGGGGAAGATCGCCGGTCTTGAGGTACTGAGGATCGTCAACGAGCCGACCGCCGCGGCCCTGGCCTACGGGCTCGACCGCAAGGAGAACGAGACGGTGCTCGTCTTCGACCTGGGCGGCGGAACGTTCGACGTCAGCATCCTGACCATCGGGGACGGCGTCGTCGAGGTACGTTCGACCGCGGGCGACACCCACCTCGGAGGTGACGACTTCGACCGGCGCATCGTCGACTACCTCGCCGACGAGTTCCAGCGGGACACCGGCGTCGACCTGCGCGCCGACCCCCAGGCTCTGCAACGGCTCTTCGAGGCGGCGGAGAAGGCCAAGGTCGAGCTGTCCTCGGTCTCCCAGACGCAGATCAACCTGCCCTTCATCACGGCCGACGCCGCGGGCCCCAAGCACCTGAACACCACGCTGCGCCGGGCGACGTTCGAGGACATCACCTCCGACCTGCTGGAACGCTGCAAGGGGCCGGTCGAGCAGGCCATGGCCGACGCGCGGCTGAGCACCGGGGACATCGACGAGGTGATCCTGGTCGGCGGATCGACCAGGATGCCCGCCGTACAGGCCCTGGTGCGCAGGATGACCGGGGGCAAGGAACCGAACATGACGGTCAACCCCGACGAGGTCGTCGCGCTCGGCGCGGCGGTGCAGGCGGCCGTCATCAAGGGCGAGCTGAAGGACGTCGTCCTGCTGGACGTGACGCCTCTCTCGCTCGGCATCGAGACCCTCGGCGGCATCATGACGAAGGTCATCGACCGCAACACGACGATCCCCGCCCGCCGTTCCGAGGTGTTCAGCACCGCCGAGGACAACCAGAACGCGGTGGACGTCGTGGTGCTGCAGGGCGAGCGCGAACGCGCCGGGGACAACCGGGTGCTCGGCCGCTTCAGGCTGGAGAACATCAGGCCCGCGCCGCGCGGTGTTCCCCAGGTCGAGGTCACCTTCGACGTCGACGCCAACGGGATCCTGAACGTCTCGGCCAAGGACAAGGACACCGGCGCCGAGCAGCGCATCACCATCAGTGAGAGCTCGACCCTCGACACGGGCGAGGTCGAGCGGATGGTCGCCGACGCCGAACGGCACCGGGAGGAGGACCTGCGGCTGCGGCAGGTCGTGGACGCGCGCAACGAGCTCGACAGTGTCGCCTACCAGGTGGAGCGGCGGCTTTCCGAGCTGGGGGAGGCCGTGCCGGTCCATGAGAAGGCTCGGGCCGAGATGCTCGTCTCCGACGCCAGGGAGACGGTCAGGCAGCAGGAGACACCGATCGACCGGCTGCGCTCGCTGACCGGCGAGCTGCAACAGGTCTACCAGGGCCTGGGCACGGTCTCGGCCTCCGGCGGCCAGAGCGGCCAGGGCCCGCAGGGGGCTCAGGGCGGCGGCAGGGACGACGACGTCATCGACGCGGAGTTCACGACCGATGAGTGAGGAACCCCGCGACGACGAGGCCGTGAGGCAGGAGCCCGACGGCCTCCAGGAGCGCGTCACCGAGCTTCAGGACGAGGTGGCCGAGCTCCAGGACCGGTGGCGGCGAGCCCTGGCCGACCTCGACAACCTGCGCAAACGGGTCAGCCGTGACGCGTCTCGGGTGCGGGAGGAGGAAAGGGCCAGGGCGGCGGCCGAATGGCTTCCGGTGCTGGACAACCTGGAGCGCGCCCTCGAACACGCCGGAAACGACCCCTCCTCCGTCGCCGAGGGGCTGCGGGCCATCCACGAGCAGGCTCTCGACGTGCTGGCCCGCCTGGGCTTCCCGCGCCGCGACGACACCGGCGCGAGGTTCGACCCCGCCAGGCACGAGGCGGTCGGCGTGCTCAGCCAGGAGGGCACACCGGACGGGACCGTCCTGCACGTGGTGCAGCCCGCCTACGGGGACGGTGAACGGCAACTGCGGCCCGCGACGGTCGTCGTCTCCAAGGCGGAATGATGCCGGCAGCCCGGGACTTCTACGAGATCCTCGGCCTGCAGCGCAACGCGAGCCAGGAGGACATCCAGCGCGCCTACCGCAAACTTGCGCGGGCCAACCACCCCGACGTCAACAAGGCCCCCGAGGCCGAGGACCGCTTCAAGGACATCTCCGAGGCCTACAGCGTCCTGTCCGATCCCAAGACCCGCCGCCGCTACGACGCGTTCGGCCCCGACTTCCGCCAGGTCCCCGAGGACGTGGACCCCGAGACCTGGGCCCGTGCCGGGGCGGGACGCGCGGGGGCAGGGCGGGGCGGCCGGGGGAGCGGCTGGCCCGGTCAGGGCCCCTCCGGCTTCGGGGAGGGCGTCGACATCGACGACCTGCTGGAGGGACTCTTCTCCGGCAGGTCGGGCGGCGCGGGCAGGGCGGGCCCCGGATGGGGGCCCATCCCCGGCGCCGACCAGGAGGCCGAGCTGGAACTGAGCGTCGAGGACGCCTACCGGGGCGGCCGTAAGTCCCTCACCGTCGGGGGCCGCAGGATCGAGGTCCGCATCCCCGCAGGGGTGACCGACGGCCGGCGGATCCGCCTGGCGGGCCAGGGCGGCAGGGGCGGTGACGGGGCACCACCCGGAGACCTCTACCTGATCGTCAGGATCGCGCCGCATCCCCGGTACCGGGTCGAGGGACGCGACATCCACATCCGGCTCCCGATCACGCCCTGGGAGGGGGCGCTCGGCGCGGCCGTCGCCGTCGAGACACCGGGCGGCGAGACCAAGGTCAAGGTGCCGCCGGGCACGTCGAGCGGGCGGCGGCTACGGCTGCGCGGCCGGGGCATGCCCAGTCCGAGGGAAGGCCCCGGCGACCTGTTCGCCGAGATACAGATCATGGTGCCGCCACGGCCGACCGACGAGGAGAGGCAGCTGTTCGAGCAGCTCGCGGCGGTGTCGGAGTTCGACCCGAGGAGGCGGTGATGCCCTACGCCCTGACCAGGCCGCGGCGCCTGGACATCGAGTCGTTCGCCCGCCTGACCGGCACGCACCCCGACCTGGTGCGCCGCCTGGTCGTCCTCGGCGTGCTCGACGCGCAGCGGGACGCGGCGGGAGAGCTGTGGTTCCCGCTCTCCCAGCTGCCGGCCATGGCCAGGGTCCAGCGGCTGCGCGCCGGGTTCGCCCTCAACTACGCGGCCCTCGGCCTGGTGGTCGACCTTCTGGACCGCATCGCCGAGCTGGAGAGCGCCGCGCGTGGGCGCTCCCGCACCCCGGGAGGACCGAAGTGGACGTCAACCAGCTGACGCAGAAGTCGCAGGAGGCGCTGCACGACGCGCAGACCAAGGCCCTGCGCCACGGGCACACCGACGTCGACGGCGAGCACCTGCTGCAGGCGCTGCTCGACCAGCCGGACGGGCTGATCCCACGGCTGCTCCTGAACGCCTCCGTCGACACCGACCGGCTCGGCGCCGACCTGGAGGCGGCGCTGAACCGGATGCCGAGGGTCAGCGGGCCGGGCGTCGAACCCGGTCAGGTCCGGGTGACCCAGCGCCTTTCCCGGCTGCTGGAGACGGCCAAGCGGGAGGCCGACCGGCTCAAGGACGAGTACGTCTCCGTCGAGCATCTGCTCGTCTCCCTGATCGAGGAGGGCGAGACGACGCCCGCCGGTCGGCTGCTGCGCCAGCAGGGGCTGACCAGGGACTCCTTCCTGCAGGCGCTCACCGCCATCCGCGGAAACCAGCGCGTCACCTCGGCGATGCCCGAGGTCGCCTACGAGGCGCTGACCAAGTACGGGCGGGACCTGGTGGCCGACGCCGCCGCGGGCAGGCTCGACCCGGTCATCGGGCGCGACGCCGAGATCCGCCGCGTCATCCAGATCCTGTCCCGCAAGAGCAAGAACAACCCGGTGCTGGTCGGCGACCCCGGAGTCGGCAAGACCGCCATCGTCGAGGGACTCGCCCAGCGGATCAGCAACGGCGACGTGCCCGAGGGCCTGCGGGACAAGGTGGTCTTCAGCCTCGACATGGGATCCCTGGTCGCCGGGGCGAAGTACCGGGGGGAGTTCGAGGAACGGCTCAAGGCCGTGCTCACCGAGGTGGTGGCCGCGGAGGGCCGCATCCTGCTGTTCGTCGACGAACTGCACACGGTCGTCGGGGCGGGCGCGGCCGAGGGCGCCATGGACGCGGGCAACATGCTCAAGCCCATGCTGGCCCGCGGCGAGCTGCACATGATCGGCGCGACGACGCTTGAGGAGTACCGCAAGCACATCGAGAAGGACGCCGCCCTGGAACGCCGCTTCCAGCCCGTCACGGTCGACGAGCCCTCCGTCGAGGACGCCGTCTCGATCCTGCGTGGCCTGCGCGAACGGCTGGAGGTCTTCCACGGGGTGACGATCCAGGACGCCGCCCTGGTGGCCGCCGTGGTGCTGAGCCACCGCTACATCTCCGACCGCTTCCTGCCGGACAAGGCCATCGACCTGGTCGACGAGGCCTGCGCGATGCTCAGGACCGAGATCGACTCGATGCCCGCCGAGCTCGACGAGCTCACCCGCAGGGTGATGCGCCTGGAGATCGAGGAGGCCGCGCTGGGCAAGGAGGAGGACCAGCAGAGCCTGGCCCGCCTCGACGAGCTGCGCAGGGAGTTGTCCGACCTGCGCGCGGAGGCCGACGCCATGCGCGCCCAGTGGGAGGCCGAACGGCACGCGCTGCGCGGCGTCCAGGGGTTGCGCGAGGAACTGGAGAACGTGCGCGCCGAGGCGGAGCGGGCCGAGCGTGACTACGACCTCAACCGTGCCGCCGAGCTGCGGCACGGCAGACTGCCCGAGCTGGAACGGCGGCTGAAGGCCGAGGAGGAACGCCTGCGCAGCAAGCAGGGGGTCGCCAGGCTGCTGCGCGAGGTGGTCACCGAGGAGGAGATCGCACTGATCGTCTCCAGGTGGACGGGCATCCCGGTGAGCCGCCTGCAGGAGGGCGAGCGCGAGAAGCTCCTGCACCTGGACGAGGTCCTGCACGAGCGGGTGATCGGCCAGGACGAGGCGGTGCAGACGGTCTCCGACGCCATCATCAGGGCCCGTTCGGGGATCAAGGACCCGCGCCGCCCGATCGGGTCGTTCATCTTCCTCGGACCGACCGGGGTGGGCAAGACCGAGCTGGCCAAGGCGCTGGCCGCGGCGTTGTTCGACACCGAGGACAACATGATCCGCATCGACATGAGCGAGTACCAGGAGCGGCACACCGTCAGCCGCCTCGTCGGCGCCCCGCCCGGTTACGTGGGCTACGAGGAGGGCGGCCAGCTCACCGAGGCCGTACGGCGCAAGCCGTACTCGGTGGTGCTCTTCGACGAGATCGAGAAGGCGCACCCCGACGTGTTCAACACGCTGCTGCAGGTCCTTGACGACGGGCGGCTCACCGACGCGCAGGGCAGGACCGTCGACTTCCGCAACACGGTGCTGATCATGACCTCCAACATCGGCTCGGTCTACCTGCTTGAGGGCGTCACCTCAAGCGGGGAGATCAAACAGGACGCCCAGGAGCTGGTGATGGCGGACCTGCGTTCGCACTTCCGCCCCGAGTTCCTCAACCGCGTCGACGACATCGTGATCTTCAAGCCGCTCACCGAGGAGGAGATCGAGCGCATCGTGGGCCTGATGTTCGGCGACCTGCGCGCGCGGCTCGGCGAGCGGGGCATCCTGCTGGAGGTCTCCGAGGACGCCACCAGACACATCGCCGAACGGGGCTACGACCCCGTGTACGGCGCCCGCCCGCTGAGGCGCTTCATCGCCAAGGAGGTCGAGACCCGCATCGGGCGCGCCCTGCTGCTCGGCGACGCGCACGAGGGCGCGGTGATCCGGGTCGGCATGGCCGGGGGGGAGCTCGTGGTCACCGTCGCCCAGGAGACCGAGACGGCCAAGGTGGCCTGAAGCTCACCGGCTGACCCGCCGGTGGAGAAGGCTTTTGGCCGGAGACCCTACCGGCGCCGTGCGCGAGGGGGTTTCCGGCTTGGGCGCCGTCGGTGCTTGGACTGAGGAACGCAGGAGCGCAGCGACGGAGTGACGAGGGAAAGCGCCGACTCGGAGGCGCCCAAGCCCCGCGACGCCGTCAGGCGGAGCAAGGAGACACAGTGACGAGGGAAAGCGCCGACTCGGAGGCGCCCAAGCCCCGCGACGCCGCCAGGCGGAGCAAGGAGACACAGCCAGACACAACCTAGGGACCGCCCCGGCCAAGGGTGAGCCTGGTCAGCTCGACCCGCGAGTGGATGTCCAGTTTGCGGAAGATCTGACGCAGGTGGAAGGCGACGGTGTGCTCGCTGATGAACATCTGCTCGGCGGCCTGGCGGTTGGTCAGCCCCTCGGCGACGAGGCCGCAGACAGCCAGTTCGGTGCCGGTCAGGCTGTCCCAGCCGGAGACGGGGTGGTCGGTGGTGACCCAGTGGCGGCGGCGTTCCCCGAGGGCGCGCAGCCTGCCGCGAACCCGGGCCGCGTCGCGCAGCGCCCCCACCTCGTCGTAGCGGGACAGCGCGTCGTCCAGGGCCCGTACCGCCAGGTCGCGGCAGCCGCCGTCGGAGCCGAGCAGTACCCCGAGGTCCTCGGCGGCCGAGGCGCGGGCCCACGGGTCGGTGTGCCCGTCCACGGCGCGGCCGAGCGCCTGCCGGTCGCGTTCGCGCAGGCCCCGGGCGTGGACCGCGGAGATCGCGGGGTTGGGCAGGCCGGGGTTGCGGCGGGCGATGTCCTCGGCGGCGCCGACCACGGCGTCGGCCCTGCGTGTGTCGTCGACGGCCATGGCCACCCGCACCAGCCAGGCGGCGGCGGCCGGTTCGCTGGTCAGCGCCCCGGTGTGCCGGGGCAGCGCGTCGTAGACCCGGCCGAGGGAGCTCATCCCGCCCGCGGCCCCGTCCAGGGCCTCGCTGATGCGGCCCGCCGCCAGTTCCGAGCGCAGCCGTGTGTACGGCGGCGCGTCCCGCGCTCCCCGCGCCAGTTCGCTCTCCAGGCATCTGATCGCCCTGGGCAGGTCTCCCGCCCGCAGTGACGCGGTGCCGAGCACGGACAGGGCGGAGGAGGTCAGGGACGGCACGCGCAGGGCCTCGGCGGCGGTCAGGCCGGTCTCCGCCCGCGCGATCGCGCTGCCGAACCGCCCGGCGGCCAGGTCGAGGCGGGCGCGCAGCAGCGGGATCTCCACGGCCCACTCGGGGTGGCGGGCCGCCTGCGTCTCCGCGTCGGCCGTGACGGCCTCGGCCTCATCGAGCAGCCACAGGTCGATGAGCATCGTGGCCAGTACGGCCCTGGGCCCGGGGTGGTGCCCGGCGCCCGGCCGCTCCACGGCCTCGCGGGCCAGGTCCAGGCCGTGGGAGAGCCTGCCCTCGTCCCAGGCCAGCAGGGCGGGCAGCATCAGCGTCTCGGCGTTGGCGCCGCCGTTCACCCGGTGCCGCCCGGCGACCGGTACGGCCCGTTCGATCTGGCCGTGCAGCGCCCGCCGTACGGGGGCGGGGACCGTCTCGACGACCGAGCGCCACAGCAGTTCGTGCCGGAAGGTCAGTTCCTCGGGGGTGGCGTCCAGCACGCCCGCGGCCAAAGCCTCCTCAAGGGCGGGCAACAGGGCGGCGGGGGTCTCGCCGAGCATCTCGGCGGCGTAGGCGGGGGAGAAGGACCGGCCGAGTACGGCCGCCGCCTCAAGCAGGTGCCTGGTCCTGGTGCTGACCTCCTCAAGGCGCCGCCGTACCGCGGTGTGCACGCGGCGGGGCAGCGTGGGGCCGGTCAGCCTGGCGAGGCCGTCCTCGACCTTGACCGCGTCCTCCTCGCGCAGCCCGGTGAGCAGTTCGACGAGCAGGAACGGGTTTCCCCCCGCCTGCGCGGCCAGGGCCGTCAGTTCCTCGTCCGGCGGCGCCCCGAGCGTGTCGGCGGCCACCTGGGCCACCGCCTGCCCGCACAGGGGGCGCAGTGTGACCGTCGCGGCCCCCTCGCGCCGCAGCAGGCCGAACAGGCGGGCGTCGTCGGTGCCCTCCACGGGGCGGCGGGCCAGCAGCCAGGCCAGGGGGAGGCCGGTCAGCTGGGCGGGCAGCGCGCGCAGTGCCATGAGTGTGGCGGGGTCGGCCCAGTGCAGGTCGTCGAGGGTCACCAGCAGCGGTCCCCGCTTCGCGCGCCGTTCGAGCGCGTCGCGCACCTGATCGGCCAGCCACATCAGCAGGCTCGGCGCGTCGGGCACGGCGTTCCTGGTGACGGCGGCGGCGGAGGGGGACTCGTCGAGGGCGGACAGCAGCGGCCCCAGCGGGGTCAGCCTGCCGAGCATGTCGGCCCTTCCTGAGACGACGGCCGCCCCCGTGCCGGGGGCGGCGGCGCACGCCTCGGCGAGCAGGAGGCTCTTGCCCGTTCCCGGCTCGCCTTCGACGAGGATCACGTTGCCCGGGGCTCCCGCGGTCTCCAGCAGCCGCAGGACCGTCGCCCACTCAGGGGCCCGGCCGCGCATCGTCCTGTCCGAGATCCGAGATCATATAGGCGATTTTCTCCCCGATGTCCACTTCCATCATGCCCTTGGGTGGCGAAACGGCTCGTCAAGAGAGGTTCAGGGTTGGGAGTGGACGGGTGTGATCGCCCGGTTGCCGCATATCGCCTCCGATGCGTGAAGGCGCGTAGTAGCCTGCCTTCGAGACCCGGGTAAACGTCATCCACCTCGCATGTTCCAGTATTACCTATTGATCCTGTAGGAAAAGGGGGTAAACTGGTGGTCCCCCGCACGAAGGAGCCGCCATGAGCCCGGAACCTGGGACAGAGAGCCCCTTGCGCGCGGCGACCGAGGCCGCGAGATGGATCCGCTCCGCGGCGGTCGACGACGAGCGGGGACGGCACTGGAAGGCCAACCCCGACCCACGGGGCAAGGCCGCCCTGACCGGCCATCCGCTCTCGCTCTACTCGGGCGCGGCGGGCATCGTCCTGTTCTTCCTCGAACTGGCCGCGGCGACCGGCGACGAGAGCTACCTCGACGACGCCAGGGCCGGAGCCCGCTACCTCGCGGCCACCTGGCGCGAACAGGCCGACCTGTCCCTGCACCACGGCCTGGCGGGGGTGATGTTCACCCTGGCGGAGGCGGGATGGGCCGTCGGGGAGGAGGCCTTCGAGGCCGAGGCGGTCGCGGTCGCCGACCACGTCGTGCGCAGCGCCCGCTCGATCGACGGGGGCCTCGGCTGGACGGGCGACCCGGCCCAGCGTGGCGACGGCGGCGTCATCCTGGCCCTGCTGCACGCCTCCGGCATCCTGGGCGTCCCCGCCTACCAGGAGGTCGCCGTCGAGGCGGGCACCCGCATCGCCGAGCTCGCCGTACCCGGCCATCGCTTCGGTCACGGCGCGTGCGGCGACCTGCCGCTGGACGCCGTCACGCCCGGCTTCCTGTCCGGCACCGCGGGCACCGCCTTCCTGCTGGCCCGCCTCTACGGCCTGACCGGGCAGACCCGCTTCCTCGGCGCGGCGCGCAGGGGGGCCGACTTCGTCCGCGCGGTGAGCGCCGTGAGCGAGCGGTGCGCTCTGGTCCCGCACCACATCCCGCAGGGCCGCGACCTGCACTATCTCGGCTTCTGCTCGGGTTCGGCGGGCGTGGCGCGGATGTTCTACGAGCTGTACCGGGTCGCGGGCGACGCCGGAGACCTCGACTGGGTCGAGCGGCTGGCCAGAGGCATCGTCCGCAGCGGCGTGCCCGGCCGCCAGACCGAAGGCTACTGGAACGTGGCCTGCCAGTGCTGCGGCACCGCGGGCCTGGTCGAGCTGTTCGTCGGCCTCTGGGCGGCGACGGGCCGCCCCGCCCACCTGGAGTTCGCCTGCGAGCTCGGCGACAACCTCATCGGCAGGGCCGCCGGGCACGACGAGCGCGGATCGCGCTGGTACCAGGCCTACCGCAGGTTACGCCCCTGGGAGGTCACCGCGGACACCGGCTACATGGTCGGGGCGGCGGGGATCGGGGCGGCGCTGCTCCACCTGGACGCGACCGCGCGTCCCGAGGAGGCGCGCAGGCTCCTGCTGCCGCCGGACAATCCCTTCCCCGCCATCCCGTTCCCGGCGGCGACGCTCCGCAGGCCCTGACCGTCTCACCGACCTGTGCCTCGTGGCCGTCAAGGGACGGCCAAAACTCGTGACCATGATTGGTGATTCCCCGTGAGCGCTGCCGAAGCCCTGCCTAGCGTCGATGACGTGCTGACATTCGACGATCTCCTGCCCGACCCCGCCCGCTCCGCCGTGGCCGTCGAACCACCACGGGCGGCACCGGGCCACTGGGCGGGCGCGCCCAGCGCGGTCGCGGCCGACGGGCTGATCTATCTGGCCTACCGGTTGCGCAGACCGGTCGGCGAGGGACGCGGTTACGCGGTCGTCGTCGCCAGGTCCCGCGACGGCGAACGTTTCGAGACCCTGGGCACGGTCACCCAGCAGGAGATGGACACCGAGTCGCTGGAGCGCCCCACACTGGTGCGCACCCCGCAGGGCCGCTGGCGGCTCTACCTCAGCTGCGCCACCCACGGCACCAAGCACTGGCGGGTCGAGGTGCTCGAAGCGGACGACCCCGCCGGGTTCGACCCCGCGGTGCGCCAGGTCGTGCTGCCCGGCGACCCCAAGACCGGCGTCAAGGACCCCGTCATCGTACGGCGCGGCGGCCTGTGGCACCTGTGGGCCTCCTGCCACCCCCTGGCCGACCCCGACGAGGCCGACCGCATGGTGAGCGACTACGCGACCAGCGCGGACGGGATCGAGTGGACCTGGCAGGGCACGGCGCTCAGCGGAAGGCCGGGGATGTGGGACGCCCGCGGAGCCCGGATCTCGGCCGTCCGCTTCGTGGGCGAACAGGTCGTGGCCCTGTACGACGGCCGGTCCTCGGCACTGGAGAACTACGAGGAGCGCACGGGGGTGGCGACCGGCACCGACCCGGCGGAGCTGACCCCCCGGGGGACCGGCCCGGCCGCATTCTCCCCGCACGCCGGCGGCGGCCTGCGCTATGTGAACGTCGTGGACCTGCCGGACGGCGGGCGGCGGCTCTACTACGAGTACACCCGTGCGGACGGTGCCCACGAACTGCGCACCGAACTGCGCTGAGCGCCGGGTTCCCGGGGCTCTCCCGGGAACCCGGCGCTCACACCTGCGGGCGCCCGTTCCTGGCCTGGCGCTGACCGTCGGGACGGGTGCCGACCAGGCCGCCGGAACGCTCCCGGGGCAGCAGCCAGTCGCTGAAGTCCTCCCCGGTCACCCGCTGCAGCAGCGCCACGTCCTCGGCGAAGTGGCCGATCAGCCGCTCGCGCTGCTCCCAGGTCAGCGGACGCCGGGCGCGGGCGCGCTGCTGCAGGCGCCGTTCGAGGGGGTCGGTGAGGGCGCCGCTGATCCGGGGCGGCAGGAACCGGCCGACCGCGGCCCCGGTGCGGAGCACCCTCGACAGCGCCCGGTGGGTGCGGGTCGGCTCGGGGTGGGCGGTCACGTTCTCCCTGGGCACCTCGGTGATCAGCCCGGGTTCGGCCCCCAGGAAACGGCAGATCCGGTCGAGGGTGGCGACGGGCCTGTCGACCAGGTCCCGGTACCGGAAGATCAGCACCTGCTCGCGGGGGAACAGCGTGAACAGGTGCTCGAGCTGCTCGCCGTACCGGCCGAGCGCGAGATAGTGCCAGAACGGCGCCCAGCCCGCCGCGATCCTGCGCTCCTCCTCGGCGCAGGCCTCGACCACGTCGCCGACCGGCTCAAGCCCGGCCGACCACAGGTGCGTCCAGTTGGAGTGTGCCCGCTCGACCGGGTCGCGCAGCGCCGCGATCAGCCGGACGCCGGGGATGGTCTTCCTGATGCGCCGCTGGGCGGCCCGGTCGTAGAGGTAGAACGGGGTCGACTCCCCTCTGGGCACCCCGGCCGGCGCCCGCGCGAACAGTGCCTCGTAGTCCTCACGCCGCCAGAGGTGCTCACGGTAGGTCTGGGCGTCGCCCGGCCCGCCCCTGGTGGGCGGCGGGCCGTCGCTGAGGAAGAACTTCGGTTCCTTCACGGGGGACAGGAAGAGCCCGGGATGACGGGACAGCGCGGCGTGCAGGGCCGTCGTCCCGGACTTGGGGGCGCCGATCGTGAGGAAGTCTGGCAGCGGCATCGTATTACCCCTAATTCCTACTTATTTTATCGCAAATATAGCTCTTCCTGGGGCGAAGACAAGCGCCCGGGTGGCCCGGGGGAGGCCCGGTTGGCTAGCCTGACCGCCATGACCGCCTCGCAGCCCTGGACGGTCGGCGTGCTCATCGCCGACGACGACCCGCTGGTGCGCGCGGGCCTGTCGATGATGCTGCGCGGCGCCCCCGACATCCGGGTGGTCGCCGAGGCCGGTGACGGCGCCGAGGTGCTGCCCCTGGTCTCCCGGCACGCCCCCGACGTCGTCCTGATGGACATCCGGATGCCCGTCATGGACGGCCTGAGCGCGACCGAGGCCCTGCGGGCCAGGGCGGGAGCGCCCGAGGTCGTCGTCCTGACCACCTTCGACGCCGACGAGCACGTGCTGCGCGCGCTGCGTGCCGGAGCCGCGGGCTTCCTGCTGAAGGACACCCCGCCGGAGGAGATCGTGGCCGCGGTGCGTCAGGTGGCCAGGGGCCTGCCCGTACTGTCCCCGGCGGTGACCAGGCGCCTCATCGCCCGGGTCGCCGACACCGGCCGCGACCGGCACCGCGCCCGAGCCCTGGAACGCCTCGCGGCGCTGAACGACCGCGAGCGCGAGGTCGCCCTCGCCCTCGCCGGAGGCAGGTCGAACGCCGAGATCGGGGCGCTGCTGCACCTCAGCGTCCCCACGGTCAAGACCCACGTCTCCGGCGTCCTGGCCAAGCTCGGCCTCAACAACCGGGTCCAGATCGCGTTGCTCGTGCACGACGCGGGACTGCTCGACGACCGGGAGTGAGAGGCGCCGCCGTACGCCCGGCCGTCATGACGGTGAAACGGCCGGGCGGCTAGCATGACCGCATGGAACCCCGGCACATGCGGCTCGTGCTCGGCGGGGGCTCCCTGGTCAGCCAGGTCGGCCGTGATCTGCGCGCGGCGACCGAGGCCCAGCTGACGCCCTTCGACGTCACCACCCAGCAGGCCGCCGTCCTGCTGCACGCCGCGCGGCACGAGAGCAGCCCGAACCAGCTCGCCGCGCAGCTCGGCACCGACACCGCGGGCATGACCAGGCTGCTCGACCGTCTGGAGGCCAAGGGCCTCATCCTGCGGAGCCCCCGTCTGGGCGACCGCAGGTCCGTCGTCATCGAGCTCACCGGGGAGGGGCGGGAGCTGGTTCCCCGCCTGATGCCGGTCTTCCGGCACATCGCCCACAGGCTCCTGGAGGGCTTCTCCGACGATGAGGTCGAGCAACTGCTGGCGCTGCTGCAGCGGATGCTCGGCAACCTCGGCGGCCCGGCCACGGCCAGTCAGTGAATCTACTTTGTAAAGGGCCAAGGCCTGTGCAACGAAAGAGGGGAAGCAGTGGCACACGAGGCCGTCTGGGCGGTCATCACCGCGATGTACGAGGCCTACCTGCGCGGTGACCGGCCGGGGATCGACCGGCTGCTGCATCCCGAGGCGACCATCTGGGACTCGGCGGAGCAGGTGCTGATCACCAGCAGGGAGCAACTGGACAAGGTCCGTGACGCCCGCCCGCAGGACGGTCCCGCCGAGACGGGGCTACGGGCCCACGACGAGGTCGTCGACGTGTGGGGCGACACGGCGCTGGCCAGATACCTGCTGCGCGTGGACTTCGCTCAGGGGGCCCCGGAGATCGTGCGGACCACCGCCGTGCTGCGGCGCTCCGGAGACGAGTGGCGCATCGTGCACCTGCACGAGAACACGCTCTGACTCCGCCCAGGTCACCGGGGCCTGAGCCGGCGCAGCGTGTAGCCCTCGCCCGAGGGGTCGAGTGACCGGGTCGCCCGCTTGAAGAGATACTCGGCCCGTTCGTAGGAAAGCCGCCCGCGCCCCGTCTCCGGGCACAGATCCGCCGGGACGGGCCGCCGGGACGGCCCGGGTCTGCGGTCGGCGAGGAACAGCGGGCCGCGGGCCCGGCCGGCCACCAGGCGGGGCAGCAGCCGAGCCGTCCCCGAGCGCCAGCCGATCCAGACGCCGCCCGAGAGCGCCCGGCGATCCTCCAGGTCCAGGTCCTCGACGTTCAGCGACAGCACGGCCCGCACTCCGGCGGCCGACTCGTGCAGCAGCCGCCACAGGGCCAGCTCCCGCACGGGCAGGTCGTCGCGCTCCCAGAGCGCCGCCAGCAGCGCCGGGTCGATCATCTCGGCGGGCGGGCCGGTCTCGGCGCGCCGGTCGAGGCGGGCGGACAGGTCCTCCAGCGAGGCCCAGGCGCAGAAGGAGCGGACGGCGGAGCGGTGCCGGTTCCACGTCCTGGCGGCGGAACCGCCCCAGGCCGTCTCGAACACCCGCGCCACGTGTTCCGGGGTCATCGAGGTGAGCGGGGCGCGCTCGCCCAGGGCCAGGCACAGCCGCCGCAGTGTCTGCCCGTAGGAGCGCGAGGTTCCCGCGTCCAGGTCCTCACGCGCCAGGAAGCCCCGTACGGCCTGGCCGAGCGTGGGCCCGGCCACGTGGGGGAGCGCGAACCCCTCCGCCCGGCGGAGCAGGAAGTCCCGTTCGGCGGCGTTGCCGGTGAGAAGGGCGGCCCGCTCGAACTCCAGCCGCGCCTCCTCGTACCGTCCCAGCCTGGCCAGCAGATCGCCCCTCACCCCGGGCAGGAGGTGGTAGTCGCGCAGCGCGGGATCCCCGGTGAGCGACTCGACCAGGTCGAGCCCGGCCTGCGGGCCGTGGGCCATCCCCACCGCCACGGCCTGGTTGAGCCGCACGACCGGGGTGGGCAGCAGCAGGGCCAGTGCCTCGTACAGGCTCGCGATCCGCGCCCAGTCGGTCTCCTCGGCGCTCGCCGCCTGCGCGTGGCACACGGCGATCGCGGCCTGCAGCACGTACGGCCCCGGCGTGCCGCCCGCCTGCCTGGCCCGTAGCATCGCGGCGAAGCCACGGTGGATGAGCAACCGGTCCCAGCGCCCCCGGTTCTGCTCGTGCAGCTGGACGGGCTCACCGGAGGGACCGGTACGCGCCGCCTCGCGGGAGGCCTGGATCTCCATCAGCGCGACCAGCCCGTGCACCTCCGCCTCGTACGGCGCCAGCCCGGCCAGCAGCCTGCCCAGGCGCAGCGCCTCAAGGCAGAGCGCGGGACGCGTCAGGTCGTCCCCCGAGGTCGCCGAGTATCCCTCGTTGAAGATCAGGTAGATGACCTCCAGCACCGAGGCCAGCCGCCCGGCCAGCTCGGGGCCCCGCGGCAGCTCGAACGGCACCCGCGCCTCGGCGAGGACACCTTTGGCCTCGGCGACACGGCGGGCGATCGACCGCTCGTCGGTCAGGAAGGCCCGGGCGATCTCCGCGGTCGTCAGGCCGCCGACGAGCCGCAGGGTCAGCGCCACCCGCGCCTCGGTCGCCAGGATCGGGTGGCAGGAGACGAACATCAGCCGCAGCACGTCGTCCTGTCCGGGGTCCCGCTCGGGGTCCGGCGGCTGGTCCGCCTCCCGGGTGAGGCGTTCGTCACCGAGTTCGAGGCGCCGCGCGCGCCGGATGTGGTCGACGGCCCGGCGTTTGGCGACGGCCGTCAGCCAGGCGCCCGGGTTGTCGGGGACACCGGAGTCCGGCCACTGTTCGAGCGCGGAGACGAGCGCGTCCTGGGCCAGTTCCTCGGCCAGGCCGACGTCGTGCACCAGCCTGGTGAGACCGGCGACGATCTTCGCCGATTCGAGTTTCCAGACCGCGCCGACCGTGCGATGGACGTCCGTCACGGCATCGATGACAGCATCCGTCACCTCGGCTCGCAAACCGGCGAAGCGCTGGAGGGCTACCGCAGGGCGTTCAGGAAGCGGGCCGCGACCGGGGCGGCCGTCGCTCCGCCGCTGCCGCCGTTCTGGACGAAGGCCGCGAAGGCCAGGGAGCCGCGGTAGCCGATGAACCAGGCGTGGGAGTGGCCTCCGGCGACCTCGGCGGTGCCGGTCTTGCCCGCGGTGCCGGGGGGCAGGCCCGCCGCCGCGGCGGTGCCCTGGGTGACGACGGCGCCCATCATGTCCCGCAGTTGCGCGGCCACCTCGTCTCCGATCGGCACCTCGGGCGGTGAGTCGGCCGGGGGTCGTTCGGTCATGACCGCCGGTTTCCACACGCCGGTCGCGGCGGCCGCGGCGACCTCGGCCATGCACAGCGGGCTGGCCTGCACCGAGTTCTGCCCGATGGCGTCGGAGCCGAGCTCGTTCAGGTCGGTGTGCGGCCTGATCCGGCAGGAGCTGAGGCCTGGCTTCTCCCTGAAGCCGAACCGGTCGGCGGCCTCGGCCCGCAGGCCGCCGTCCCGCAGCCGTTCGTAGGACTGCTGGACGAAGGTGGTGTTGCAGGACAGCGCGAAGGCCGTGGTGAGGGGGAGGACGCCGCGGTCGGCCGGTTCGGCGTTCGTGAAGCGCCTGGCGTTGGGGATGGTGTAGGCGGCGGGGCAGGGGACCGGGGACCGGGAGGTCAGCCCGGTGCGCAGCAGCGCGGCGGCGGTCACCACCTTGAACGTCGAGCCGGGCGGGTAGAGGCCGTTGAAGGCGCCCTTGCCGCCCAGGGTGTCGGCCACCGCCCGCACCTGGCGGGTGCGCAGGTCGATCGCCACGAGGGCGGCGGGCGCCTGCAGGCCGTCCAGGGCGTGGGCCGCGGCGCTCTGCACGTCCTGGGAGATCGTGGTGCGGGCGGCCTCACCCCCTTTGGAAGGGGAGGCCAGCAGGACCCGTCCCGAGGGGAGCTCCCGCAGCTTCAGCTCGGTCGTGGTGCCCTCCAGCCCGGTGAAGTAGTCACCCGCCCTGCTGCCGGAGGGGAACGGCAGGCCCTCGCGGGTGAGCGTGGCCGGTCGCCTGACCTTGGTCTCGGTGAGCCGCAGGCTCCTTCCCTCGCCGAGCGAGGGGTGCATCGTCTGCGGGGTCCAGCGGACGCGCCACTGGCCGGCGTGCCGTACCAGGTGCAGCACGGAGGAGAACGGCCACGGCCCGAGGCCGGTGATCTGCCGTACCCCCTGGAAGGGCACCTCGGCTTCGAGCGCGCTGCGCCGCCGCGGTGTCTGCGGGGTCAGGGACGGCGGCGCGGTGATCCGCAGTTCGGCGTCGAAGCGGCGGTGCCGTTCGGCGAAGTCGGCGGGGGGAGCCGAGACGAGGCCGGCCATCGCGGCCAGGTCCCCGGCCTGCCAGGCGGCGAGGTACCTCACCGCGACCTCCTGCGGATCCCCTGCCTGAACAGTGGCCTGAACGGTGGCCTGGGTGGTGGCCTGGACGGCGGCAGGGGGCGCGACGGGCGGAGGCGACGACGGAGCGGGGGACACCGGGGGCGACGTTTCGGGCGCGGGGGTCTCGGCCGGCTCGAAGACGAAGGTTCCGGCGGCCCTCGGAGTCGGCGTGGGCGAGGTGGAACCGCCGTCCGTGACGATCAAAGCCCCGTACACGCCGAACCCGGCGATCGCGAGCGCCAGGGCGATCAGGGCGAGAACCAACCGGCCGCGCATGTCCTCCTCCGGAGGTCTCGACGGGGGCACGCGAACGTCCGGAAACGGTCTCGTCCATCGTCCGTACGGCTGCGCGTCCCTGATTGTGCACCATATAGTGTGAAATCCATAATCCTGGGACGTGCTGAATATCGCCGTGGATGAAACAGATGGGATACGCGACCGAATTCCCTTACATCAAGCTTTCTCCAGAAATTCAGACATCTGCTAGTAAGAGATGGGTTTTCCCGGTTCGCGGAAAGACGCGCGAAAATCGGGAACCCGACAAGCAGGGCTCCCGCACCGGGCCCGGGTGGCGCGACCGTCCGTGACGGGGCCGGCACGCTCTCGGGCTTCGAGCCGGCCGTCGGGCCCGTAGCGAGCCGGTCAAGCCCGGGGCGCCGTGAATCTACTTTGTAAAGGCGAGTAGCCTGGAGAAATGGCCCAGCCGTACCTGACCCCGGAGGGCGTCACCGAGCACGAGATCGAGATCAAGCGGTCACGGTTCATCTGCGCTCTCGCCCCCGTCCGCTCGGAGGAGGAGGCGCGCGCCTTCGTCGCGGCCCGTAAGGGGCTGTACGCCGACGCGACCCACAACTGCTCGGCCTACGCGGTCGGGGGAGAGCTGGGCGCCCGCAGGGCCGACGACGACGGCGAGCCCGGCGGCACCGCGGGCACCCCGATGCTGGAGACCCTGCTGCGCAGGGGGATGGGCGACGTGGTCGCGGTGGTCACCCGTTACTTCGGCGGGGTGAAACTGGGGGCGGGCGGCCTGGTCAGGGCGTACGGCTCCGCGGTCGGCAAGACCCTGGACCTGGCGCCGCTGGCCGAGATGGTCCCGGCGAGGGTGATGACGGTGACCGTCGACCACGTCCGCGCCGGGCGCCTGGAGAACGACCTGCGCGCCTCGCCGTACGAGGTCAGGCAGGTCGGTTACGGCGCGGAGGTCTCCTTCCAGGTCGCGGTGCGCGAGCGCGACCTGGCGGCCTTCCCCGACTGGGTCGCCACCCTGACCTCGGGCGGCGCCGAGGTCGAGCGGGGTGAGGCGATCCACCTGCGGGCCTGACCCCGGCCCGGGTGGTCAGCCCTCCAGGGCGTACTGCATCACCCGGAACTTGGCCTGGGCCTCGGCCAGTTCGGCGGCCGGGACGGAGTCGCCCATGATGCCGCAGCCGGCGAACAGGCGGGCGCGGGAGCCGTCGACGCGCGCGCACCGCAGCGCGATGCCCCACTCTCCGTCGCCCCGGGCGTCGATCCAGCCGACCGGGCCCGCGTAACCGCCCCGGTCCATGCCCTCAAGCTCGCGGATGACCTCCAGGGCCGTGCGTGTCGGCGTGCCGCCGACGGCGGCCGTCGGATGCATGGCGGCGACCACGTCCAGCACCGAGGCGCCCGCCGAAAGGCGGCCGGTCACCGGGCTCGCCAGATGCTGGACGTTCGGCAGCACCAGCAGTTCGGGTTCGGCGGGCACGTTCAGCTCCGAGCAGAGCGGGGCCAGGGCGGCCCGGACGGAGTCGACGGCGCAGGCGTGCTCGTGACGGTCCTTGCCCGAGGCGCGCAGCGCGGCGCCGCGCCGTCTGTCGTCGGTCTCGTCGGCACCCCGCGGGGTCGTGCCCGCGAGCACCAGTGACTCGACGGTCTCGCCGGTGCGCCTGACCAGCAGTTCGGGGGTCGCGCCGACCAGCCCGTCGCAGGAGAAGGCGTAGCAGTCCGGGTAGCGGCCGGTCAGGCGGGCCAGCAGCACACGCACGTCGATCGCCCGTTCCGCGACGGCGGTCAGGTCGCGGGCGAGCACGGCTTTCTCCAGACGGCCGGACCTGATCCGCGCCACGGCCCTGGCCACGGCGTGCTCCCACTCGGGGGCGGTCAGGCTGCCGTCGCCGTAGCGGATCCTGCCGGGGTCGCGCGGTGCCGTGACCAGGTCGAGCGGTTGCCCGCCGACGGTGGTCAGCCAGGCGCGGCCCGCACGGCGGGCCAGGACGATCCTGGGGACGACGAGGACGGAGCCGGGGGAGTCCTCGTCGAAGGTGAAGGAGCCGAAGGCGACCGGTCCCGAGCCGGGGACGCCGACGCCGTCGTCCACATGGGCCTCGCCGAGGGTCGCCGCCAGCCAGTCGCGGGCCCAGCCGAACCGTCCGGGACCGGGGGGAATCTCGGCCCGCGCGGCCTCTCCCCAGGCGACCAGGCCTTCGCCGCGCCTGATCCAGGCGTACGGCGCGGCCTCGGGGAGCCGGGAGAGCAGATCGACGGGGTCGTCGACGGGGGTGGTTCTCACCACGAGGGGGCGGGTCAGTCCGAGCGCGACACTCACCCGGAACACTCTATTCCGCGCTCCGGCCGCGTCCGGAGCCCGGTCCCTCGCCCGGCCGGGGCGCCGTGCTCCGTCAAGAAATCCGAAAGCGGCCGGTCGGCGGCGGGCGGCCCGGTGTCCTGCGGTGATACATCCGAAGCACTGGTGATCTCTCAGGCGGAGGTGTCATGCCCGGCAGGACTGTGATGGTGCTCACGGCGGCGGCGGCGTTCACGGCCCCGTGGGCCGTCTGCCCGGCTGAGGCCTCACCCGCGGTCTCGTCTTCGGCCCCTGACGTGCGGGGGCCGTGGCGTCCCGCGGTGATCGCGGCGCTCGGTGACTCGATCAGTGCGGGCTTCAACGCCTGCGGCTGGTACGTCTCCTGCCGTTCCCGGTCCTGGTCGACCGGCGACGACGTGGGTGTCCAGAGTCACTACATGCGCCTGCTCGACCTGAACGCGGGGCCCGCGCTCGGGAGCGAGGTGAACCTCGCCGTGCCGGGAACGACCAGCGCGGGCCTGGCCGCCCAGGTCGGCCAGGCGGTCGCGCGGCGGGCCGACTATGTGACGGTGCTGGTCGGCGCGCAGGACGCCTGCGCCGAGCAGGAGCGGCTGATGACCCCGGTCTCCGTCTACGAGCGGCGGGTGGCCGGGGCGCTGGCCGCTTTCAAGCGGTCCAGGCCCGGCGGCAGGGTGTTCCTGGCGAGCGTGCCCGATCTGAAGCGGTTGTGGCGGGTCGGCAGGGACAACCTGGTGGCGCGTGGTTTCTGGGCGGTCGGCAGGATCTGTCCCACGATGCTGGCCAAGGCGTCCTCCGACGCCCCGGCCGACCGGGCCCGCCGTGACCGGGTGCGTGCCCGGGTGGCCGCCTACAACGCCGCCCTGGCCAGGGTCTGCGCGGCGTACGGCCCGGCCTGCAGGTTCGACGGCAACGCCCTGTTCGACTGCCCGTTCACCCTGAACCAGGTCAGCAGGTGGGACTTCTTCCACCCGAACGCGGCGGGGCAGCGGCTGATCGCGCAGCGGACCTACCCGGTGGTCCGTGACTGGTTCGAGCGGCCGGAGCTTCAGCCTTGATCGGACGAAGGAAAAATCTACATTGTAAAGGCGCCTGGCGGGGGAAAATCACGAACAGAGGCGAGGCCAACCCCCTCGGCGAGGACGTGAAGGGCCTGCCGGGGCCTCATCTGCGAGGCAGCAGTACGGCGGACGCGCACATCACGCCCGCGGCGACGAAGAGTGATGTGCGGGTGCCGGTCCAGGTCGCCGTGAGGCCGCCGAGGAGGATGAACAGGGGCTGGGTGACCGTCGTGGCGAACGACCACAGGGTGGCCACGCGGGCCATCAGGTGGTCAGGGGTCTGCGCCTGCCGGTATCCGGCCATGGTGGAGTTCGCGGTACCGGCGAACAGCAGGACCATGCCGAACCCGAAGCCGCACATCAGCAGTCCGGGTGTGCCGGGGAGCGCCGCCGGGATGAGGAGATACCAGGGGCCGCGCAGCATGCCGGTCCACCACAGGGCGCGTACGGCTCCCAGCCGGGTCACGAGTTTCGGGGCGAGTCTGGCGCCGAGGAACCCGCCCAGTGACGGCACTCCCATCAGCAGTCCGTACTGCCAGGCGTCGAAGCGCAGGTCGCGCAGGTAGAACACGGCGCTCACCGAGGCCGCCATCGAGCTGGCGCCGGCGAAGGTCACCCAGCTGATCAGGATCGGCCGGAGCGTCGGGTGTCCCCAGGCGAAGCGCCATCCGGCGAACAGTTCCGCGCGTCGTGACGAGCGTTCGTCGCGCGTGGGCGGGGCCGGCTCCGGGGCGCGCAGGGTCTTGATCGCTGCCGCGCTGACCAGGAAGGACAGGGCGTCGACGGCCAGGGAGCCGGCCGCGGTGAGGAAGCCGATGAGGGCGCCGCCCAGCGAGGGGCCGGCCGAGACGCCGAGCCAGCGTGTCGACTCAAGGCGGCTGTTGGCCTCGATCAGCTGTTGTGCCGAGACCAGCGCTTTGAGGTGGGCCTGGGCGGCGGCGGTGAACGCGATCTGGCACGCGGCGTTGATCACGGCGATCACGCCCAGTTGCACGAAGGTGAGAAGGCCCGTGACCGCCGCGATCGGGACACTCGCCAGGCAGGCGAATCTGATGACGTCGGCTGTGATCATCACTGGGCGTTTGTTTCTGAACTCGACGTGGTCGCCGAGGGGAAACGCCAGCAGTGCGGTGGTGATCGCGGTCAGTGCCGACAGCAGCGCGACCTG
Source organism: Streptosporangium sp. NPDC020145 (assembly GCF_040631275.1). NCBI lineage: Bacteria > Bacillati > Actinomycetota > Actinomycetes > Streptosporangiales > Streptosporangiaceae > Streptosporangium > Streptosporangium sp. NPDC020145. Next base: position 68,966 of record NZ_JBEXZT010000022.1, read on the forward strand.
GAAGGTCGAGGCTTCGACGACGGTTACGGCGACGACGGGCAGTGCCACCATGCCGACGGCCGATCCGAGTTGGCTGATGGCCAGGCCCGTCCAGAGCCGTTGGAAGTCGGCGTGGCCTCTGAGGCTTGTCTGGGGGGAAGTCACTCTGCCGCATTATGTCGTGGCGATCGGCTTCAGTTGGCCGTCTGGCCGCCGGTGGTTTCGGGGACGCCGGGCCGGTGGCCGGTTGGGCGGCGGCGTCGCATCAGGACGCAGGAGAGGGCGCCGAGTGCGATCACGGCGATGGGCAGTGCCAGGGTCGGCCGCATCGCGTGGACGAATCCGTGCTCGAACACCGACTCCGCCGTCCGGTGAATGTGTTCGGCGAGGTCCGCCGGTGTTCCCGGGGGTGGCCTCAGTGCGGCGCCGGCTTCCAGGCCGCTTTCTGCGGCGTTGTCGAAGCCGGTCAGGAACCGGTCGCGGATGCCGGCGGGAAGGTCGGCGGCCTGTTTGGCGGCCTCGGTGTGGAGTGAGGCGGCGAGGCGGTTCTGCAGTACGGCGCCGACCGCGGCGCTGCCGCAGATCGTGCCGATCTGCCGGATGGTGTTCAGCACCCCGGAGGCGGCTCCGGCCAGTCCGGGTTCCACGTTGCGCAGGGCGACCGTGACCATCGGGCCGAACACGCAGCCGATGCCGGCCCCGGTCACGATCAGGGCGGGTTGGAACTCCCATCCCGTACGGCCGACGTCGGTGACCCAGGCGAGCCAGGTCAGGCCGGCCGCGAACAGGGTCAGGCCGCCCATCAGGATGTATGTGCCGCCGATCCGGTCCGACATCCGGCCGGCGAGCGGTGACAGGAGTGCCGATACCATCATCGCCGGCGCCATCACCAGGCCGGCCGTGAAGGCGCTGAGGTGCAGCACCGACTGCAGGTAGATCATCACCGGCAGGAACAGGCCGATCATGCCGACCTGGACGGTCGCGGACACGAAGCTCATGACGGCGTAGCCACGGTCGCGGAAGAGCGCGAAGGGCAGCAGTGGTTCGTCGCCCTGCCGGCTGCGCTGGTGGATCAGGAACGCCGCCAGTGACAGCGCGGCGCCGCCCAGTAACGCCTGGATTGCGGTGCCCCAGTCGTATCGTTCGCCTTCGGTGAGGGCGAAGGTCAGGCAGAACAGTGTGGCCGTGGCGAGTGTGACGCCCGGCATGTCCAGTCTGCGGTGGGAGCCGTGCCGGGTGTCGGGAACGAGGGTGAGGGCCATCGCGAGGACGACGGCGCCGATCGGGACGTTCACGAAGAAGATCCAGCGCCAGTCGGTCGTGCTGACGAGGAGTCCGCCGAGCGTGGGGCCTGCGATGGTGGCCACGCCGGCGACCGCGCCCCAGACGCCGAGTGCCGCGCCGCGGCGCTCGGCCGGGAACGTGCCGATGATGATGGTCATCGTCTGCGGCACCAGCGCCGCGGCGCCCAGCCCCTGTACGGCGCGGGCGGTGATGAGCTGGGCCGGGTCCTGGGCGAGTCCGCAGAGTACGGACGCCACGGTGAACAGTGCGACGCCTGCGACGAACATGGTGCGTGGCCCGCGCACGTCGCCCAGGCGCCCGGAGGTGATCAGCAGCGCGGCGAGGACGAGGACGTAGACGTTGATCACCCACAGCATCTCGTCGAGTGACGCGTGCAGTTCGCCGATCATGCTGGGGATGGCGACGTTGACGACGGTGATGTCCAGCAGCGTCATGAAGAATCCGAGGCTGAGGGTCAGCAGTACCGCCCATGGGTCGCCGCGCCATCTGCTCATCCGTGGCTCCTGGGCTGTCAGCTCTTGGCGGGGGCCTGCAGGCTCCACAGCCGCCCGTCGGGGTCGCGGACGGTCATCTCCCGGGTCCCGTAGTGGGTGTCCTCGAACGGGGTGACCACTTCGACGGCCGGGTCGGTGTGGAAGAGGTTCTCGTCGGCCACCTTCAGGGCGAGCTGTACTCGGGGTTCGCGGTTCTCGGGGATTTCGACGGTGACGAGATAGGGGCCTTCGCCGTTGCGGAAGACGCCGGAGCCGTCGCCGGTGGAGATCTCCAGTTCGAAACCCAGTGCCTGGAGGAACCTCGCGGTTCTTCCCCAGTTGTGGGTCTCCAGGAACACCGCCTCGAGTCCTTGGGTCGTCATTGTCATGACTCCTTGTGTGGTGATTGCCGTTGTTGCCCGGGGGCGTCGTCGAGGTAGGCGCGCAGGGCGTCGGCGACCAGCGCGGACAGGGACATGCCCTGCTCGATCGCGTGGTGCTTGACCTGTCTGATCAGCCCTGTCGGGAGGTACACGTTGAACTGCTTGACTTCCGCGTCACCCATGACGCCGATGCTAGCATCCTAGCAAGCTAGATCGCATGGCCGTTTCCGTGGCCCCGCCGCGCGCGCGGGTGGCGCGGGGTTGTGGCCGGTGCGCCGGTCGTGATCGCGGTGGTGAGGCGGGCCGCGAGGATCTGTTCACGGAAAACAGGAGCGTCATACGTCCGTGCGGTCGTCGGCTCCGCCCGGTGGTTTGCCGGGGCCGGCGGAAGGCGGCCGCCGGGTCACGGAAAGAACCGCTGCGGGAGAGCGTTCGCCCACGTCGCAGGCCGCGGGGAACACAGGTGGCGGGGGCGGAAAGAAGCGGTAAATCGCCGCCATGTAAATGGATAACGATCTTCATGATTGGGCAGGAAACCGGCACACGCCTTGCGTCCCGGGGAGGTACGGCATGGCCTGGTCGCAAGACGAGGAGCGAATGCTGCTGCAGATCGAGCGTCACCTCACCGACGAGGACCCACGCTTGGCAGCTCGGCTGGAGTCGTTCAACGAGCGTGTCCAGCGTCAGGAGGGCCGCCGCAGGCGCCGTGTGCGCGGGGAGGGCGGCCCGGCCGGGGGTCCGCGCGGGACGACGGTCGTCATCGTGGTCAGCTGGATGCTGATCGCGATCCTGATCGCCATGCTGCTCGTCCTGGTGTTGCGTCACGAGGCCGCGGCGGCGCTCCCTCTCTGAGGACCCGGCGGGCTCGGGCGGGGAGTGGGGAGCCTCAGCCCAGCGCGCGCAGGAAGGCCGCCGCCACCGGGGCCGCGACCGCTCCGCCTCCGGTGCCCTCCTCGACGATCACCGCGAAGGCCAGGTCGCCGCGGAAGCCCATGAACCAGGCGTGGGTCTTGAGGTCGTCCTGCGGGCCGTACTCGGCGGTTCCGGTCTTGCCGCGGGTGCCCGCGGGCAGGCCGGCGTCCTTGGCCGTTCCCTTGGTGACGACCGCGGACATCATCTTGTGCATGTCCTGCAGGACTCCGGAGGGCAGTTCCCGGGGTTCGGCCTTCTGCTTGAGCGCGGGGACCAGGGTGGGCGGCCGCCAGGTGCCGTCGGCCAGGGCCGCGGCGGCGGAGGCCATCACCAGGGGGCTGGCGGTGATGCGGCCCTGGCCGAAGGACTCGGCGGCGAGTTCGGCGTCGCTCTGCGCCCTGGGGAAGCTTCCCTTGGTCGCGGGGACGCCGATGGTGAGCGGTTTGTTGAAGCCGAACAGCTCCGCGGCCCGCAGCAGTTTGTCGGCGCCGAGCCGTTCCTTGGTGAGGGGGGCGAAGGTGGTGTTGCAGGAGTAGGCGAAGGCGTCGGAGAGGGTGACCGCCCCGTAGCCCGCGTGGTGGGAGTTGCGGATGGGCAGGCCGCCGACGGTGACGTCCTTGGGGCAGGTGACGTCCTCGCCGGGGGTCATTCCCGAGGCGAGCAGTCCGACGGCGGTGACGGCCTTGAAGGTGGAGCCGGGCGGGTAGTTGCCGTCGAGGGCGCGGTTGAAGCCGCCCTGGTTGTTGACCACGGCGAGGATCTCGCCGGAGGAGGGTTTGACCGCCACCAGTGACGCGGTCTGCTTGAGGTCGCGTACGGCGTCGGCCGCGGCGCGCTGGACCCGCAGGTCGAGGCTGGTCTTCACCTCCTGGCCGTCGTGTCCCTCGATCGTGTCGAGGGTCTTGGCGGTCTTGCCGGGTCCGACGATCTGGATCTCGGTGGCGGGGGCGCCCGCCAGGCTCCGCTGGAAGGTCTGCTGCAGCCCGCCCCTGCCGATCGGGTCGCCCGCCTTGTACGGCGCGCCGAGGGTTTTGACGTCCTTGTCGGTCGCCTTGTCGAGGTAGCCGACGAGTTGCTGGACCGAGCCGCCGGCGTCGCCGGTGTCGATGCGTTCGCCGCCCGCGGCGGTGATCTGGGCGCGCTGCGGCCACTTGGTCTTCAGGGCGAAGGCGGAGCCGTCGGCCAGGCGGGGGTGGAAGGCGGCGGGGGACCACTTGACCCGCCAGTTGCGGTCGACGACCGCCAGGGGGAGGGTGCCGGTGTAGTCCCACTGGCCGATGTCGCGCAGGCGCAGGGTCGCGGTGTAGGCGGCCTCCCCGGTGCCGTCGCCGGTCTCGCGGACGGAGCCGAGGCGGATGGAGACCGACTCGACCGCGAGGTTCCTGCGCATGTCCTCGTAGGTCTTGGCGAGCGCCGGGGCGGGGGTGCCCGTCTCGGCGCGCATGGCGGCGAGGTCGCCCGTCTGCCAGGCGGTCACGAATCGCTGAGCGGTCTCCTGGGGGGTGCCTCTGGTGTGCAGGAACCACCAGGCCCCGGCACCCGCCGCCCCCGCGGTGAGTACGACGGCTGCCGACGTGATCGCGATCGTCCTGCCCTTCGGCACTTGGCTACCCCCCAGTTGTCCGTGCCCGAAGGTCGCAGCCTAGCGTGAACGCCCCGAATTGTGACGACAAATAGTCAATTGTCCTTACTGCGGCTGGGGGCGTATCCCGGAGCGCGCTCCTGGCCGGACAGCACGTGGATCGCGTCCATGATCTCATCGGTCACCCGGCGGCGGTCACGGGCGTCGGTGTGCGAACCGGTGAAGGTCAGAGGCGCTCCGATCCGGATGCCGACCCTGCCGAACCTGGGCACGCCGGTGCCGATCGGCAGGACCTTGTCCGTGCCCTTCATCGCCACCGGGATGACCGGGGCGCCGGTGGCCAGGGCGAGCCAGGCGACTCCGATCTTGCCGCGGTAGAGACGGCCGTCGGGGGAACGGGTGCCCTCGGGGTAGATGCCGAAGAGCTCGCCGTCCTTGAGCACCTTGGCGGCGGCGTCCAGCATGTCCTGGGCGGCGGTCGGGCTCTGCCGGTCGATGGGGAGCTGCCCGGTGGCCCGCATCCAGGCGGCGGTGACGGGGTTGCCGGTGAAGTACTCGGCCTTGGCGACGAAACGCACCTGGCGGGGCAGTACCAGCGGCAGGAAGGTGGAGTCCACCACGGACAGGTGGTTGGAGGCCAGAATCGCCGGTCCCGTGTCCGGCACGTGTTCGGCCCCGGTGACCGTGGTCGGCCACATCAGGTGCAGGAAAGGAGCGCTGACGATCTTGGTCAGGCGATAGAGCACGGGCTCTCCTCATCAGATGGGATCACCACACTAGGCGGTGTCCCGGCGTCCCGCTGGTGTGTGCACCCGAACAGGCGGCGTCTTCATGTTTGTAGCCTCCCTCCAAAGCCGGAGGCCTCCCACGAGAGGAAACCGCAAAACGAACGCCCCGTGGGAGCGGACTCCCACGGGGCGCAACGTTTGAGCCGATGTGGCGGTCGCCTCCTCGGCGAGAGGCACAACACGGCTCCAGCCGAACGGTATTCCGTGAAGGCGGTAATTTGCGGCCCGGGGGACACAAACCACATCGGCACGATCACCCTAACGGACGCCGGGCGGTGGTTATTCCGTAACGGGCCCGGTGTGTCAGCTCCGATGCGGCGCGGGCCCGTGCGCGGGGCCCTGCACGGAGCCCTGCACGGAGCGCGCACGCGGGGCCGGGTTGACAGCGGGCGACCGGCTCCAACACCCTTTCACTAACCGAATAGTGAAAGGGTGTTTTCGTTGATCGAGTTCGTCCTGGACAGGGGCTCGGGCGTCGCGACGTACCTGCAGCTCGTTCACCAGGTGAAACAGGCGCTCCGGCTCGGCGTGCTCCGTCCCGGGGACCAGTTGCCGACCGCCCGCGAGGTGGTCGAGAGCCTGGCCATCAATCCCAACACCGTGCTCAAGGCCTACCGGGAGCTGGAGCGCGAGGGCCTGGTCGAGGGGCGGCCGGGGATGGGGACGTTCGTCCGGCAGGGTGTCGCGGGCGCGACGCTCGCCGAGCACACACGGCTGCGGCGCGCCCTGGAGGCGTGGGTGTCCGAGGCCCGCGCGGCGGGACTCGACCAGGAGGATCTCCGGGCGCTGTTCGCCGTGGTCCTGACCGACGCCGCGAAGGAGGGCGTGGCATGAGCCCCGTCCTGGAGGCGACCGGGCTGGGCGTCCGCTATCGCCGTACATGGGCGTTACGCGACTGCTCGCTGTCGTTGCCCGCAGGCCGGGTGGCGGCGCTCGTCGGACCCAACGGGGCGGGCAAGACCACACTCATGCACGCGGCCGTCGGGCTGCTGCGGCCCAGGTCGGGGGGCGTCCGCGTGGCCGGCACGGCCGCGTTCGTGGCGCAGGACAAACCGCTGTACGACGGCTTCAGCGTCGCCGACATGCTCACCTTCGGCCGCCGGACGAACGCCCGCTGGGACCAGGCCTCCGCCGTCGACCGGCTCGCCGGGCTGGGCATACCGCTGGAACGGAAGGTGAGCGGGCTGTCGGGCGGGCAGCGGGCGCAGGTGGCGGTCACGATGGCCCTGGCCGGCCGGCCGGACCTGCTCATCCTGGACGAACCGCTGGCCAACCTCGACCCGCTGGCCCGTCACGACGTGATGCGTTCGATCATGGCGGAAGTGGCCGATCGGGAGCTGACCGTGCTGCTGTCCTCGCACGTCGTCTCCGACCTGGAGGAGACGTGCGACTGGCTGATCGTGCTGAACGGGGGACGGCTGCAGGTCAGCGGTGACATCGAGGAACTGCTCCGGGAGCACCTCGTGCTCACCGGGCCGCGGGAGGCCACGGCGGCGGGGGTACGGGTGGTGAGCGAGAGGCGTACCGGCAGGCAGACCGGCATGCTCGTCAGGGGACCGCTCCCGCCCGACCCGCGCTGGCGGGCACGACACCCCGGGCTGGAGGAACTCGTCATGGGCTACCTGCGCAGCCCCGAGTCGGCGGCCCTGCCGCGACCGGCGGGGGTGGACGCGTGATCTGGGTGACCTGGCGCCAGCACCGGGCGCAGATCCTCGTGACGGCGGGCTTCCTGGCGCTGCTGGGGCTCCTGCTGCTGGGTTCGGCCGTCGAGGCGGGCCGGTACGCGGCCGAGCACGCCCCGCCGGGCTGCCCGGGGCCCGACGTGGCGTGCGGAGAGCTGGAGGTGGCGCTCGGGCGGCGCTACGGCGCGGTCTACACGATCTTCGGATGGATGCCGCTGGTGGCCCCCGCGCTGATCGGGGCGTTCTGGGGCGCGCCGCTGCTCGGCCGCGAGTACGAGCGCGGCACCCACCGGCTGGCCTGGACCCAGTCGGTGTCCGTACGGCGGTGGCTGCTGGTCAAGCTGTCGGTCCTGGGCGCGACGGTCACGGCCGGGGGGCTGCTGCTGTCGCTCATGGTGAGCCTGTGGCGGCCGGTGTTCAGGAAGGGGGCCGACTCCACCTTCGGCAACATCGGCGTGTTCAACATGGTCGGGGTCCAGCCCGGGGTGTGGTGGCTGTACGCGTTCATGCTCGGCGTCGCGGCCGGCGCCCTGTTCCGGCGGACGCTGCCCGCGATGGCGCTGGTCGTGGCGGGGGTGACGGTGACGATGTTCACGCTGTTCCAGCTGAGCGACCACTACGCCGAACCCGTGCGCGCCGAGCTGTCCGGTGACGTGCTGCTCGCCGACCCGGACGCCCGGCTGGTGGGCGCCGCCTGGGTGGAGCCGTCGGGCAGGGAGGTCACCGAGCCGTCGGTCGGCGGCTGCCCGCACCGGGCGGACATGGGACGGAGCGACAGGAACGCCAGAGCGTGGGAGGCGTGCCTGTTCGGCAAGGGGTACCGGCACGCGGTGTACTACCACCCGCCGTCCAAGTTCTGGCGCTTCCAGTGGACCGAGGCGGGCATCCTGACGCTCGCGTCGGCGGCTCTCGCCGGGCTGGCCGTACGCCGCACGCTGCGCAGGCCCGGCTGACGGGCCGGCGCCCGCGGGTCACAGCGGTCTGGCGGGGGGAAGGGTGATCCTGTCGACCGCCTCACGGCGGCGCCGTTCGGGGCGCCGGTCGTAGCGGGCCGTGGTGGCGGGGGAGGAATGACCCACGAGGGCCTGGGCGGTGGCCAGGTCGACGCCCGCGTCGAGCAGCTCCCCGATGAAGGTGCGCCGGAAGTCGTGCGGGGTGCGGGCGGAGGCCCCGGCCTGAGCCAGCCGTCTGGCCAGGATGTCGGCGACCGCCTGCCCCGTCATGGGGGCGGGCCCGGCCCCGGTGGTCCTGAGCGAGCCGTACCGGCCGATGGGGCAGAACAGCGCCCCGGCGGGACGCCCCCGTACGGCCAGCCACCGCTCCAGCCTGCCGACGGCCTCGGACGTCAGGTAGACCAGCCGTTCCTTGTCGCGCTTGCCGCGCACCCGCAGGGAACGGGCCCCGGGGTCGTAGTCGTCCAGGGCCATCGCGGCGATCTCGGCGCGCCTGCAGCCGGTGGAGTACAGCACGGCGAGCAGGGCGGCGTCGCGTGTCCCGGCGGGGGAGGGGTCGTCGTCGCAGGCGGCCAGGGCGGCGCCGACGACCTCGGGCGGAACGTGCCTGCCCGCGGGAAGACGGGTGTGTTCGACGGTGGGCAGGTCGGCGGCGCGCTGGTACTCCTCGGCGGTCATCTGGCCCAGGCGCCACGCCTCGCGCAGCACCCTGCGCAGTGCGACGAGGTGTTTGTTGACATAGGCGGCCGACCAGCCGCGTTCGGTCATCAGGGTGCGCAGGCGCACGGTGTGCTCGTAACGCAGCAGATGCCAGGGCTGGCCCTCACCGCTGGCGGCCTGCCCGCCGGAGACGAGACCGGCCAGGCGGTCCAGGCAGCCGCGCATGGCGCGGCGGGACTCGGAGCTGGTCAGGGAGTCGAGGTACACCCGGTAGGGATCACGGGCGGGTTCGACGACGGGCCCGGAGGGCTCGGGCAGCACGGGCACGCTCACCCGGCGACCTTATCGAACCCTGGAAATCTACATTGTAAAGCCACCGGGTTGGATGCCCTTCCTCACACACCACAAAAACCCCTCACCGAGGAAGGAGGCGGCCTCCTCCGGAGGGGAGAAAACCCGGTGCGCCAGGCGGTTCCGGCAGGCAGAGTGAATGGAGTGATGTCCAGTTTTGTCCCTGGTCTGCAGTTTTCACGTGACTTCTACACGCAGGAGGTACGGCCCGTCATCGCCGGCGTCGCGCACAGCGCGGCGTTGATCGGGCCGGGCTCGGAGGTGCTGGCGTTCGACACCGAGCGTTCGGCCGTCCGTGGCTGGGGGCCGCGGGTGGTGGTGTTCGTTCCCGAGGGGTCGGTGGGTGAGGTCACCGCGTCGCTGGCCGAGGCGTTGCCCCGGGTGTTCGGTGGTTATCCGGTCGTGGTGGGGGAGGGCGGGGTCCGGGTGGTGGAGCCCTCGGTGTGGTTGCCGGGCAGGCTGGGGTTCGATCCGCTGGCCGGGGCCGGGGTGCTGGATTGGTTGTCGGTTCCCTGGCAGCGGTTGGCGGAGGTCACCGGTGGTGAGGTTTTCCACGATGGTCTGGGGGTTCTGGAGCGGGTTCGTTCGGTGTTGCGCTGGTATCCGGCTGATCTGGAGCGTTACGTGCTGGCGTGTCAGTGGCGGCGGGTGGCGCGGTTGGAGTCCTTTCCCCGGAGGTGCGGGGAGACGGGCGACGATCTGGGGTCCGCGGTGTTCACGGCGTCGCTGGTGGGGGAGTTGATGCGGCTGGTGTTGCTGGTGCGGCGCCGGTATCCGCCGTATGCGAAGTGGGTTGGGGGTGCGTTCGCGCGGCTTTCCGGTACGGCGGAGCTGGGTGAGGTGTTGTCGGCGGCGGTGGGGGCGGGGGATTGGCGGGTTCGTGAGCGGTGTTTGGGGGAGGCGGTCGAGCGGGTGTCGGTGTTGCACGGGCGGCTGGGGTTGGGGCCGGCGGTGCGGGGTGGTGGCGCCTGGGGGTTGGCTGAGGCGTTGGCCGGTGGGGTGGTCGATCCGGTGGTCAGGGGGTTTCCGTTGACGGGGTCGGTGGATCAGCTGGGTGGGTGTGCGGAGTTGCTTGAGGATCCGGTGCGGTGCCGGGCGGCGGTGGGGGCCGTATTGGGGTTGTGAGGGGGTGGGGGGTGGCGTCTATGGTGGGGGGATGTTCGCCCGGATTTCTTAGCTGAGGACTCGCTTCCACGTCAGGAGTGTGTCCTTTTCGCTATCCGGAGCGTTTTTTCATGATTACTGTCTGTGGTGTCGGTGTGCGGGTCGGCGCGCGTCTGTTGCTGTCCGATGTCTCCTTCTCGGTGTCTCCCGGTGATCGGGTGGGCCTGGTGGGCCGTAACGGTGCGGGCAAAACGACGTTGTTGTCGGTTCTGGCGGGTCTGTCGGAGCCGGCTGGGGGGACGGTCACCCGTAGGGGGCCGGTGGGGTTCCTCGCGCAGGACTCGCGGGCCGCTGATCAGTCGGTCTCGGTCACCGATCGGATTCTGTCGGCTCGTGGCCTGGATGCGGTTTCGCGTCGTCTCCGGGCGGCTGAGGGGGCGATGGCCGGGGCGGAGGGGCCCGCGTTGGAGCGGGCGATGGCTCGTTACGCGCGGGCGGAGGCGGAGTTCCAGGCGGGCGGCGGGTACGCGGCGGAGGCGGAGGCGGCTCGGGTGGCGGCCGGTCTGGGGTTGCCTGAGCGGGTGTTGGCGGAGCCGTTGGGGGCGTTGTCGGGTGGGCAGCGGCGCCGGGTCGAGCTGGCGCGGATCCTGTTCGCGGGGTACGGCGGGGGCACGTTGTTGCTGGATGAGCCGACGAACCATCTGGATGTCGACGCGCTGGCGTGGCTGCGGTCTTTCCTGCTGGGGTATCGGGGTGGGCTGTTGGTGATCAGTCATGACACGGCGTTGCTGGCCGGGGTGGTCAACCGGGTCTTCCATGTGGACGCCGTGCGGGGTGCGGTCGATGTGCACAACACGGGGTGGGCGGCGTATCTGGCGCAGCGTGAGGCCGATGAGCGGCGGCGGGTGCGGGAGAGGGTGAACGCTGAGCGTAAGGCGGCTTCGTTGCACGCGCAGGCGGATCGGATGAAGGCGCGTTCGGCGACTTCGGTGGTGGCCAGGAGTATGGCGCGGCGGGCGGATCGGATGCTGGCCGGTCTTGAGCCGGTGCGGCGTGCGGAGAAGGTGGCGAGGATTCGGCTGCCGGAGCCTGAGCCGTGTGGACGGGTGCCGTTGGGTGCGGTGGGCCTGTCGAAGTCCTATGGCGGCCGCCGGGTGCTGGACGGGGTTGATCTGGCGGTGGATCGGGGTGCCCGGGTGGTGGTGCTGGGTCTCAACGGTGCGGGCAAGACGACGTTGTTGCGTGTGCTGGCGGGCCGGGAGGAGCCGGATGGTGGCCGGGTGGTGCGGGGGCAGGGGTTGCGGCTGGGGTATTTCGCGCAGGAGCACGACACCGTCCGGGGGGATCGTGCGGTGCGGCAGAACCTGGTGGAGATGGCGCCGCATCTGACGGATGGTGAGGTGCGGGGGGTGTTGGGGGCTTTTCTGTTCCGGGGGGACGATGTCGACAAGCCGGCCGGGGTGTTGTCGGGTGGGGAGCGGACGCGTCTGGTGTTGGCGGGGTTGGTTCACTCGGGGGCGAATGTGTTGTTGCTGGATGAGCCGACGAACAATCTCGATCCGGCGTCGCGGGGTGAGGTGCTGGCGGCGGTGGGTTCCTATCCGGGGGCGATCGTGATGGTCACCCATGATGAGGGGGCCGTGGAGGCGTTGCGGCCGGATCGTGTCCTGTTGTTGCCGGAGGCGGATGAGGATCTGTGGGGTGAGGAGTATCGGGGGTTGGTCGCTTTGTCGTGAGGGGGGTCACACGGTGGCGGTGTGGCGGGTGAGCATGCGTCGTTCGAACCACAGGGAGGTGAAGGGGGGGATGGCGCAGGCCAGGCCGAGTGCCGTGGTGGGGATGCTCCAGCGGGCGGTGCGGGCGGCGGCGATGACTCCGGCGACGTAGAGGACGAACAGTGCGCCGTGGATGGGGCCGAACACTCTGACGCCGAGGTCGCCGGTGGCGGCGATGTATTTGAAGTACATCCCGATGAGGAGTCCGGCCCATGAGCACGCTTCGGCGATGGCGACGTATCGGAACAGGCGGAGCGTGGTGGGCACGGTGGGGGACCTCTCCCTTGGGGACCGGGAACGGGGGGTGGGTTGGTCCTCACCTTAGGGGTGGTGGGTGGCGGTCCTGTTTCCGGGTTGTCGGCGGTGTCTTCGGGCTGGTGGGGGCGGCATGCTGGAGGGGTGGATGTGGATGATGGGCTGCTGCCGATCGGGCAGTTCGCGAGGTTGTGCCGGTTGAGTGTGAAGCAGTTGCGGCATTACGCGGATTTGGGGTTGCTGGTTCCGGCGTGGATCGATCCTGACAGTGGTTACCGGTATTACCGGGTGGCGCAGGCCAGGCAGGCGTTGTCGATCGGGTTGCTGCGGTCGTTGGATGTGCCGTTGAGCGCTGTCGGTGAGGTGTTGTCGGGGGTGGCGGTGGCTGAGGTGCTGGGGCGGGTGCGTGATGAGTTGGAGGCGGAGCTGGCGCGGCGGAGCCGTACGTTGGCGACGTTGGAGCGGTTGTTGGTGTCGGGGGTGCCGCCGGTTGAGGTGACGGTGGAGCGGCAGGGGCCCCGTCAGGTGGTGTTGGTGCGTGATGAGGCGGTTTCGCCGCAGGACATCGCTCGGGCGACGGGGGCGTGTGTGGCGTCGTTGGTGCGTGCTGTCCGGGAGGGCGGGTTGGAGGAGGGGTTGCGGTTGACGGGTTTGTTTCCGGTGGAGATGGGGGAGCCGATTCCGGTGGTGGTCGCGGCGGAGTTCGGGGGGCCTGCTCCGCGGGGGACGCGGCCGTACATTCTGCCGGGTGGGGTGTTCGCGGGGGCGGTGCATGTGGGGCCGTATGACCAGATTGATTTGACCGCGCATGCTGTGTTGGCGTGGTGTGCTGAGCGGGGTCATACGCCGGATGGGCCGATTCGGGAGGTTTATCTGTCGGATCCGGCGCGGACTTCGCCGGATCGGTTGCGTACCCGGGTGATGGTCAGGTTGGGGGAGCAGGGTCTTTCGGAGGGTCTCACGGCAGGGAGAGGATGCGGGGGCCGTCGTCGGTGATGGCGACGGTGTGTTCGACGTGGACGGCTTGGCTGCCGTCGACGCTGGTCAGGGCCCAGCCGTCGGGGGCGGTGAGGTAGGTGTCGTGGCCTCCGGCCATGAACATGGGTTCGATGGCGAGGACGAGGCCGGGGCGGAGGGTCATTCCGCGGCCTGGGCGGCCGTGGTTGGCGACGTGTGGGTCTTCGTGCATGGCGCGGCCGACGCCGTGGCCTCCGAAGTCGGTGGGGATGCCGTATCCGGCGTGGCGGCCGACGGTGGCGACGGCGTGGCCGATGTCGCCCAGTCGGCTGCCGGGTGTGCAGGTGGTGATGGCGTTGGCGAGGGCGGTTTCGGCGTCGTTGATGAGTTTCAGGTCCTGGGGGTCGGCTGGGCCGACGGTGAGGCTGATCGCGGCGTCGGCGGCCCAGCCGTCGAGGTAGGCGCCGCAGTCGATGCTGAGCAGGTCGCCGGGGCGTAGCCGGTAGTGGTCGGGGATGCCGTGGACGAGGACGTCGTTGACGGAGGTGCAGATGACGGCGGGGAAGGGGGTGGGGGCGAAGTGGGGTTTGTAGTGGAGGAAGGCGGGTTTGGCGCCGGCCGCCGAGATGACGGTGGCGGCGGTTTCGTTGAGTTCGAGGAGGGTGGTGCCGGGGGTTGCCTGGTCGCGTGCCGCCTGTAGTGCGTTGGCGACGACGCGTCCGGCCTCGCGCATGGCTTCCAGTTCTGCCGTTGTTTTGATCTCGACCACGTGTCACCTTCCGGTCCAATACTTATACCGGTATTGTTATCACGTTTGCTAAGCTTCCGCACATGGTGCGACCCCCACTGACCGAACTCGACCACGAACGCGGCCACCGCCTGGGCGCCCTGCTACGCCAGGCCCGCGGCACCCGCAGCATGACGGAGGTCGCCGCCGCCGCCGGACTGTCCGCGGAGACCCTCCGCAAGATCGAAACCGGCAGAGTCCCCACCCCCGCCTTCTTCACCATCGCCGCCCTCGCCCAGACCCTGAACATCTCCATGGACGTCCTCGCCGAGGTCTGCACCGCCGAACGCGCCGCCTAAACCCCGCCCCCGCCCGAAACCCCCCGCTCCCGCAACAACGGATGAGCCCGCATCGCCACCTCCAGCTCACCCGGCAACTCATCCCGGTAACGCCCCAGCGTCGCCAGATCACCGTGCCCCAGCACCCGCCGCACCGCGTCCATGTCCACCGCCTCGGCCAGCAGATGCGTCGCCGTCGTATGCCGCAACCCATGCGGCGTCACCGAACGCCGCCGATCCGGATCAACCCGCCGCTGCACCCGGTCGATCACCGCCTGAACATCCCCCCGCGCCAGCCGCCTGCCCCGCCACGACAACAGCAACGCCTTGTCCTGCACCCCCCGCAGAACCTCACCCCGCCACGACAGATACGCCTCAAGCACCCGCGCCACATCACCCGGCAACGGCACATCACGCGTCTTACCGCCCTTACCGAAGATCCGCCAGTAACGCACCCCGTCGTTGGTGTAGAAATCCTCCACATCCGCCCGCACCAACTCCGAAACCCGCGGCCCCATCGTCGACAGCAACAACACGATCAACGCATCCCGCAACTCCGTCCGCTGATCACGCCGCCGCGCCCGCCCCGCCTCCTCAACCGGCCCGTCACCCAACTCCCGCGCCGCCCCGACCAACCCCTGAGCCTGCTCCCGCGTCAACGCCCGCCGCTGCGGCCGCAACCCGCCACGCTCCTTGGCCGAAACCGTCACCAACGCCATCGGATTGACCTGCACCCACCCCGCCAGCGACGCGTGCTTGAACAACGCGGAAACCGACCGCCGAAACCTCGCCTGCGACGAAGCCGACTGCACCCCGCCCCCCTGACCGGGATCGGCCCGCCGCCCATCGGGCTTACGCGCGAACGCCAGCAGAACCGCATCGACGTCCTCACCGGTCAGATCATCGAGAACCGTCTCCTCACCCGCCAACCCCACGAACGTCGCCACATCACGCGCGTAAACCTCCGCCGTCGCCGGAGACAACGCCCCCGTCAACGTCTTGGCCCGCACCAACTCCACATACCGATCGGCCGACTCCCGCACCGTGAGGCGATTCAGACCCGCTGGCCGCATGACTCCCCGGACACCCTTCCTCGACGATCAGCCCGGCCGTACCCGCCCCAGACCACCCCGCCTGGCACACAGACCGCCACCGGACACCACCGCGGGCACCCCACACCCACACGGGGGAGAGGGGGAAACCAGCCGACGACGCGCAGCGAACCGCCGGCCACGCCCACCCGCCCAACGTAGACGATCACACCCGCCCACGGGCGGACAAGTCACATGTAAGGGCGGGCAGCCGCGACCAACCCGGCAACCGCACCGGCCGTACTGACCGCGACCGCCGACGGGGGAGTGCGCTCCCGCACATCCTCAGCCCGGATCGCCATCACCGCCGGAGGACTCCCCAGATCACCGTAACGAGCCGCGACCGCCTCCGTCACCGCCCTGCCCACGTCGGCCACCACGTCCTTGACCCGCCCGCACCCGCCGCTCACCGACAGATGACCCAGCAACGCCGCGAACCGCAACTCCTCGGCCACCGGCCCAGCCCCGGCCTCACGATCCGCCGACATCCTCGGCGGATCAAGCCAGAACACCGCGCCGTGCAGAAAACCCGCATACGACACCGCACCCCGGCCCGGCTCCCGCACCGCGTCGGCGAGCAGCCGCCCGAACTCCGCCAGATCAGCGTCCGGCGGCAAATCCGTGGTCACCAGCAACGGCACAATCAGCGAGTCAAGCATCGGCGAACACCCTTCCTGAGAGTCGGCTCATCGTAGAACCCGGCACCGACAATTCCAGGAGCCCACCGCAACCAAGAGGGCAAAACCCAGCCGCCGGACAACATTTCAGGAAAAACCCTCCAGGACGAAAACCACCAGGATCCGGCCCTGCCCCGCCGGACCGGCCACGAGCCGCACCTGAGTAAGGCACCCTGCCGGGCGGCGACCCCCGGCCCCCGAAGACCCACCCCGCAAAACCGGCGCAGACCGCCGAAAAACCCGGCAGCCGACAAACTCCTCAAACCTTTCCCCGACAGGAACGAAAACACCACCCGCCCTCCACGCACAAAACCACAAAAAAACTCCACGCCCTTCGACCAACGCGTCATCAACGAATTCCACACCAACGGCGGACGCATCAGCGGACCTTTCGATTCGAAAGGACACACCCCCCTTCACCACAACCGAGCGCGAACCGGACCCGTCCCGCCCGCGGCACGGGACGGCCTCCCGTTCGCCACCACCTCGACCGGGGACCGGCTCCACCGCGCCGTCACCGGTCCCGGCTGGGCCGTCCGTCGCGTCCTCGCCCCGGGCCCGGCGGCCCGGCGGGGGAGGCCGGTCGCGGTTCCGGCGGACCCACCGGGCAGGTCCCCGCGGGGGAGCGCCGGACCCGCGTCGTTCCGTGTCGTCTGTGTGGGGAGCGGGACGCCGGGGCTGTGGGGGCGGTGCTCCCGTCCTGGGCCGGGATTTCTTATACCAAACAGAATTGGGTTTCTGTTTGGTATCACGATTTTTCCGGACAAAGCGGGTGAGGCGGTGGAGCCAGGGGACGCCGGAGCCGCGCACCCGGGTTCGGCGTCCCGCCGCCGGCCAGGACCGTCCGGGCAGGCCGGATGCCGTCGGCCGTCCGCGTTCGGCCGTTCGCCGGAACCTCGCCGCGCCTGGAGGCCGCGGGCGTGCCGGGAGCTCCGTTTCCCCGTTTTTCATGATCGATTTACGGGCGGGCGGTGTTCTCCCGGACGGCCGGTGCGCGTTACCCGGTGTCCGGCCGTCGCGGTGTGTTCGCCGTGCCGTGTTCCGGTGTGTTCGCCGTACGGAACTCCGGGGCCGGCGTTCGCCGTGTGGGCGTCGCCGCGGGTTCTCCGGGGCTCTCCGGCGGTTTTGATGCATAATTTTACTTATGCATCACTTGTGACCGCCCTCCTCCGCCGTGGCCTCTCCCTGTTCTCCGGGGCTCGCGGGGTTCGGGAACAGGCGGGCGAGCCCGCTGTGCAGGATCGCGGTGGCCTCCTGCGGGGTGCGTTGCCCGGCGAGGACGGCGACGCCCAGTCCGGCGGCGGTCGCCAGCAGGGTGACGGCCTCGGTGCGCGGGTCGAGGCCGGGTGCGAGGTCTCCGTCGTCGCGGGCCCGGGTCAGCTGGCGGGTGACGAAGGTCTCCATGGCGTCGGGTGCGTTCAGGAAGGGGTGCGCGGCGAGTGTCTCGTCGGTGACGGCCAGGACGGCGTAGGAGGTGTAGGCCAGGTGGAAGGCGCGGCTGCGTTCGTCGGTGGGGACGGCTTCGGCGAGGACGGCCTCCATGACGTCGCGTGGCCGGTGGGCGCCGGTGAGGCGGGTGCGCAGGCGTTGGGTCATCTCTTCGGTGAGCCGGTTCAGGGTGGTGTGCATGAGGTGTTGTTTGGTCTCGAAGTAGTGCTGGACCAGGCGGAGGGAGACGCCGGCCTCCGCGGCGACGGCGCGCATGGTGACGGCGTGCAGTCCTGATCGGGTCATGACGCGCAGGACGGCTTCGGTGATGTCGTGGCGGCGGGTTTCGCGGTTGTCGGTCCGGTTCACGGGTGCTTCCTGGTGGACGTGGCCTCACAATGTTGATACAACCGTACCGTATACGTGTGTATCAATTTTGCCGGGAGGGCGTGTGGACGGTGGGACCCGTGCCGGGATCGGGCGGTTTCGTGATGGGCGGGCCGAGCGGAGGTTCCGGGCCGCGTACGAGGTGGCGATGGGGTTGTGGCCGCCGCACGAGGTGTTCGACGTGGAGACCTCCTTCGGGACGACGCGGGTCTACCGGTGCGGGCCGCGGGACGGGGAGCCGGTGGTGCTGTTGCACGGGCACGGTGCGAACGCCTCCATGTGGTATCTGCAGGCCGCCGGGGTGGGGTGTCACCGTCCGGTGTACGCGGTGGAGACGATCGACGATCCGGGGGGTGGTGTGCAGCGGCGGGTGGTGACGGGGTCCGGGGACTCGGCGGCCTGGCTTGAGGAGGTTCTGGCCGGGCTGGGGCTGGAGCGGGTGCATCTGGTGGGGTTGTCCTACGGTGGCTGGCTGGCGCTGAACCAGGCCGTGTACGGGGCCCGGCGGCTGGCGTCGGTGACGTTGCTCGATCCGGGTGGGCTCGCGCGGGTGCCGCTTCGGTTCATGGTGACGTTGCTGGTGACGTTGTTGGCGATGGCCGCTCCCCCGTCGTGGCGGCGGGCGCTGTACCGGGTGGTGGCGGAGTGGGCGCTGGTGGGGCGGCCGGAGATCATGGCGCCGGTCGTGGCCGGGGCGCGGGGGTTTCGGCCGGATCGCAGTCCGGCGCGGCGGTTCGGTGACGAGGAGCTGGCGCGGGTGGCGGTGCCGGTGCAGTTGATCGTCGGGGGGCGCAGCAGTCTGGTGCGTCCGGCCGAGGTCGTCGAGCGGGCGCGGCGGTTGCTTCCGGTGGTGCACGCGGAGGTGGTGCCGGGTGTGGGGCACGCGGTCGCGCTCGAGGCGCCGGAGTTGGTCAACGATCGTCTTGTGGCGTTCGCGGATCGGTGTCGCGGTGGTGAGGGCCGCTCCCCCGGGCCGGATGCATAATCGCCTGTGTGATGGACGGTTGTGGTCTGCGGGAGGTCGCCGGGGAGTTCCTGCTGTCGTTGCGGGCCAAGAAGCTCTCCCCCAGTACGGTCGCCGGTTACGACAGTGATCTGCGGATCGTGGCGGAGCTGGTGGCGCGGCGTGCGGAGGTTCCGGTTGAGGATCTGCGGGTGGAGGTGTTGACGGCGCGGCTGGTCAGGGGGGCGTTCGCTGATTTCGCCGGGTCGCGTTCTGCGGCCAGTGTGAACCGGGCGTGGAGTGCGTGGAACCGGTTTCTGACGTTCTGTGTGGCGGAGGGGGTGCTGGAGGGTAATCCGATGGCGGCGGTGCCGCGGCCGAAGCAGCCGGCGAAGGCGCCCAAGCCGTTGCTGGGTGACGGGTCGGCGTCGGTGACGTTGCTTGAGCGGGTGGCGGCGGGGGCGCGTAAGGCGCGTGATCCGTGGGTGGAGCGTGATCTGGTGGTGCTGGCGCTGGCGTTGGTCACGGGGATGCGGTCGGCGGAGTTGCTGGGGCTGACGATGGGGTCGTTCGGCGGTCCTTCGGGTGAGCGGCGGGTTCAGGTGGTGGGCAAGGGCGGCAGGACGCGGTCGTTGCCGATCGAGGAGCCGGTCGAGGTGCTGGCCGATCGGTATGTGCGCAGCCGGTTGGAGCGGTTCGGGCTCGGGGGGTTGCCGCCTTCGGCGGTGTTTCTGGTGGACACGCGTAATGAGCCGTTGCGGCGGGGTGGTCTGCAGTATTTGGTGCGGCAGTGTTATCGGTACGCGGGGGTGCACGATCGGGTGCAGCGGGGGACGTTGGTGCACGCGTTGCGGCATGAGTTCGCGACGCGGCTGGCGGAGCGGGGGGCCTCGGCGCATGAGCTGATGGAGTTGCTGGGGCATTCGTCGATCGTGACGGGTCAGGCGTATGTGGCTTCGACGGCGCGTGAGGTGCGCCGGGCGGCGGGGGTGAATCCGGCTTATGGGGTGATCGGCCGGTTGGCGGGGTCGTCAGGGGGTGTGGATCTTCCTGACGAGGCGTGAGGCGGCGCGGTGGCTGAGGCCGGTTTCTCCTCGGACGAGGATGACGGCCTGGTCGAACTGGCCGGTGGCTTTGAGGTGCAGGACCTGTTCGATGAGGGCGGGGCCGAGTCCGCCGCCGATGAGGGTGTTGCGGGGGCGCTGGGTGAGTCGTACGGCGAGCGCGATGAGGCCGATGATCACCAGGGCGGCGAGGGCCGCGAGGAGGATGACGGCGGCCGTGTTGACCATGGGGTGATCCTTGCGGGTGTGGGGGCCGGGTGGTGAAGGCCGTACCCGGTGTGTCGTCTCGTATGCCGTCCGGGCGGGGTGTTCTGTGTTCGTGCCCGTCCCGGCGGAGCCCTGCCGCGGTGCGGGGCCGCCGGTGGGGCCGGGGCGGGTCTCCCCCGGTGTCGTGTGCCGCGGTGCCGTACCCGGTTGGTGGGTTGCGGAAGTGTCGCCGGTCTCTGTTACGTTCCGGGCGTGTCTGCAGAGCCTCTGATCCGCGCGCGCGGGCTTGTCAAACGGTTCGGTGACTTCGTCGCGGTCGACGGGATCGATCTGGAGGTGGAGCCGGGTGAGGCGTTCGGGTTCCTGGGGCCGAACGGGGCGGGTAAGTCCTCGACGATGCGGATGATCGGTTGTGTGTCGATGCCGTCGGCGGGTGAGTTGCGGATTCTGGGGATGGATCCGGTGCGGGACGGGGCGCGGATCAGGGGGCGGCTGGGGGTGTGCCCGCAGCTGGACAATCTTGATCCGGATCTGAGTGTGCGGGAGAACCTGACGACGTACGCGCGGTATTTCGGGATGTCGCGGGCGAGGGCGCGGGAGCGGGCCGAGGAGTTGCTGGATTTCGTGCGGTTGCGGGATCGGGCCTCCAGCAGGGTCGAGCCGTTGTCGGGGGGGATGAAGCGGCGGCTGACGATCGCGCGGGCGATGGTGAACGATCCTGATCTGGTGTTGCTGGACGAGCCGACGACGGGGCTTGATCCGCAGGCGCGGCATCTGTTGTGGGAGCGGTTGTTCCGGTTGAGGCAGCGGGGTACGACGCTGGTGCTGACGACGCATTACATGGATGAGGCCGAGCAGTTGTGTGATCGGCTGGTGGTGATGGACGGGGGGCGGATCGTCGCGGAGGGGTCGCCGCGTTCGCTGATCGGGACGTACTGCGCGCCGGAGGTGGTGGAGTTGCGTTTTCCCGAGGGGGTGGATGTGGCGGGTGGGCTCGCGGGGATCGGGCGGGTGGATCCGTTGCCGGATCGGGTGTTGCTGTACACGGGTGATGGGGACGCGGCGGTGGCGGAGGTGCGGCGGCGGGGGTTGGTGCCGTCGAGTGTGCTGGTGCGGCGTTCTTCGCTTGAGGATGTGTTTCTGCAGTTGACGGGCCGGACGTTGGTGGATTGAGGTGGTTCGTCCGGCGGTGGCGGTGTTTGAGCGGCATCTGTGCCTGTACCGGAGGGTGTGGCGGGCGTCGGTGTTGTCGTCGTTCGTGGTGCCGGTGCTGTTCCTGGTGAGTTTCGGGGTGGGGGTCGGCCGGTATGTGGGTGAGGTCGGCGGGGTGGGGTATCTGGCGTGGATCGCGCCGGGGGTGATGGCTTCGACGGCGTTCCAGATGGCGGTGGGTGATTCGACGTACCCGGTGCTGGGTGACTTCAAGTGGGTGCGGGGATTTCACGCGATGCGGGCCACTCCGGTCGGGGTGCGGGACATGGTGGCGGGCGGCCTGCTGTATGTGGTGTTGCGGGTGGAGAGCGCGGTCGTGGTGTTCCTGGTGGTGGCCGGGGTGTTCGGGGCGTTGCGTTCGCCGTGGGTGGTGGTGACGCCGGTGGTGGCGGCGTTGCTGGCGGTGGCGGTGGCGGCGCCGGTGACGGGGTTCTCGGCGAGCATCGATCACGACAGTTATTTCGCGTTGTTGTTCAGGTTCGTGATGATTCCTTCGGCGTTGTTCGGCGGGGTGTTCTTCCCGGTGGAGCAGTTGCCGCCGGTGGTGCGTCCGCTGGCGTACGCGTCGCCGTTGTGGCACGGGGTGGAGTTGTGCAGGGCGGCGACGCTGGGGGCGGCTCCGCCGTGGCCGGTGGGGTGGCATGTGGGGGTTCTGCTGGTGTTCGCGGGTGCGGGTGCGGTGTGGGCGGTCCGGGCGTTCGGCAGACGGTTGAGGGACTGAGGCGGTCATGGTTTCTGCGGTGCTGGCCGTGCGGGTCTCTCCGGCGCGGGTGGGGGCGGTGGCCGGGCGCAACGTGGGGGCGCTGCGGTCGGGTCCGGCGTATTGGCTGGTGCTGGCCTCGGGGTTCTTCGAACCGGTGCTGTATCTGCTGTCGATCGGTGTGGGGGTCGGGGCGCTGGTCGGTGAGCTGCGGCTGGGCGACGGGCGGACGGTGGGTTACGCGGTGTTCGTGGCGCCGGCGATGCTGGCGGTCTCGGCGATGTCGGGGGCGTTGTCGGAGACGACGTTCAACTTCTTCTTCAAGATGAGGTACGCCAAGACGTTCGAGGCGATTCTGGCGACGCCGGTGCGGCCGTTGGAGGTGGCGCTGGGTGAGCTGGCGTGGGCGCTGGCGCGCAGTGCGCTCTACACGGGGGCGTTCCTGGTGGTGATGACGGCGATGGGGCTGACGCGGGCCGGGTGGGCGCTGGCGGCCTTTCCGGCGGCGTTGCTGGTGGGGCTGGCGTTCGGTGCGGTGGGGATGGCCGTCAGCACGGTGATGCGGGGCTGGCAGGACTTCGATCTGGTGAGTACGGGCCAGTTCGCGTTGTTCCTGTTCTCCGGGACGTTCTCGCCGGTCGGGGACTATCCCCCGGTGTTGCGGGCGGTGGTCGAGGCGGCGCCGTTGTTCCACGCGGTGGAGTTGGTGCGGGGGCTGGCGGCGGGGTTGCCCGGCTGGGGGCTGGCGGGGCACGCGGCGTATCTGCTGGTGATGGCGGCGGTGGGGTTGTGGGTGGCGGCGCGGCGGCTGGAGCGGGTGCTGTGCCGGTGACCGGGGTGTGATCGGGGGTGGTCAGGCGGGGGCGTAGGGGGTGGCGGAGACGACGGCGGTGAGGGGCAGCGGGCCGTAGATGTGGGGGAAGGTCTCGGCTGAGCCTGCGGGGGTCTCCAGGCGGACGTCGAGGCCGGCCGGGTCGATGGTCAGGACGAGCAGGGGCTGGGTGACGTCGCGGTAGAAGCGGCCGGCGACGCCGTCGAGCTGGGTGCGGTCGCAGCAGGCGTGGATGAAGCCCTCCTGTTCGAGGGTGCGGCCCAGGGTGGAGACGCGGTACTCCCCCTGGGGCTGGGCGGCGTCCCAGTCGGCGGCCAGGGCCAGGTGCAGGATGGTCATGGGGCGGGCCTTTCCTTGAGGGGGCGGGTCGTCAGGGGGCGCTGCCGGCGAGGTTGATCAG
Source organism: Streptosporangium sp. NPDC020145 (assembly GCF_040631275.1). NCBI lineage: Bacteria > Bacillati > Actinomycetota > Actinomycetes > Streptosporangiales > Streptosporangiaceae > Streptosporangium > Streptosporangium sp. NPDC020145. The sequence goes on from NZ_JBEXZT010000022.1 coordinate 92,131, forward strand.
GACCACTCCCCCGATGATGAGGGCGATGCCGCCGGCTTTGACGAGGGTGAGGCTTTCGCCGAGGAAGAGCATGCCGATGACGGCGATGGCGGCGGTGCCGGCGCCGGACCAGACGGCGTAGGCGGTGCCGATCTCCAGCTGGCGTTTGAGGGCCTGGCCGAGCAGGGCGAACGCGGTGGCGTATCCGGCGACGACGAGCAGTGCCCATCCTTTGTGGGTGAAGCCGTCGCTGAACTTCAGGGCGGTGGTCGCCGTGATCTCGGCGATGATGGCTCCCGCCAGGAGCAGCCACGCCATGGGTCACTCTCCCGAATTCTGCTTACATCCCCTCCGAAACCGGCATGACCGTACCATTTCTGGCGGGGTTGGGGGCCGGAAACCCGGTGCGGCGGTTTCACTTGCGAGGGGTGTCGAATGCGTGTTCCACTGAGCGGCATGCGTTGGGAGGCTCCCGCCCTGTTGCCCGAGCCCGCCAGGGGTGGGCCGCGGATCGCGCGTTCGGCGGTGACCCGGGTGCACGGCGCGGTGACCTGTTACGAGGTGCAGGCCCGTACGGCGCTTGAGCGGACGGGGCAGGGGTGGACGGTGAGTCCCTATCAGGGGTGTGCCGGGGGGTGCCGTTACTGTTCGGCGCGGCACGGTCATCGCCGGCTCGGGCTGGACGGCGGTGCCGGGTTCGACTCGCGGATCGTGGTGCGCACCAACATCGTGCGGCGGTTGCGTGCGGAGCTGGTCTCCCGGTGGGACGGTGAGCATGTCGCCGTGGGGATGGCGGGTGACTGTTATCAGGGGGTCGAGGAGGTCTACCGGCTGATGCCGGGGGTGGTGGCGGCGTTGCGTGAGGCGGGGGCGCCGTTCACGGTGCACACCAAGGGGACGCTGATCCTGCGGGACGCCGATCTGCTGGCGGGGGCGCCGGGGGCGGGGGTGGTGGTCTCGATCGCGTTCGTCGACGACCGGGTGCGGCGTGGGGTGGAGCCGGGGGTGCCGGACGCGCAGCGGCGGCTGGAGCTGGTGGAGGAGCTGAACGGGCGGGGGGTGCCCAGCGGGGTGGAGATGGCGCCGATCCTGCCGTTGCTGACCGACTCCCCCGACCAGATCTCCGCGACGGTGCGGCGGGTGGCGGCGGCGGGGGCGGTCAGCCTGACGCCGCGGGTGCTGCGGCTGCCGCCGGGGGCGCGGGAGTGGTACATGGCGTGGGTGGGTGAGCATCATCCGGGGCTGGTGGCCCGGTACGGGGAGTTGTACGCCGCGGGGGCGGAGGCCGATCCGGTGTACGTGCGGGCGGTGGTGGGGCAGGTGCTGCAGGTGGCCGCCCGTTACGGTCTGAGCCCGACGCGGCCGGAGCAGCCGTTGCCGCTGGCGCTTCCGGCGCCGACGCAGATCAGCCTGTTGTGAGGTGGCCGCGCCGTGGCGGCGCGGCCTCGCCGGAGGGGCGGGTGGTCAGGCCTTGAGGGCGCTGCCCTTGCGCCACTCCTTGAACGGCATCTGCCAAAAGCCCCAGCCGTTGTTCCACTCCAGTTGCCGGGTGGTGCCGGTGATGGTGATCACGTCGCCGCGCTGGACCTGGTCGTAGAACCATTTGGCCTGGTCGGGGCGGGCGTTGACGCAGCCGTGGCTGACGTTCTGGCGGCCCTGGGCCCAGACGTTGTTGAGGGCGTGGACGTATTCGCCGCTGTTGGAGAAGCGCACCGCGTGGTTGATCATCAGGTCGTAGTAGCCGGGGTCGCCCTTCTTGCGGCCCGGGGAGATCATCCGTTCGGGGTTGGCCTTGCCCATGGTGAGGTGGACGCCGCTGGTGGTGGTGTACTCGCGGGTGTCGCCCTTGCCCGCGCTGATCAGCATGGTCTGCACGACCTTGCCGTCGCGTCTGACGATCATCTTGTGCTTGCGGGTGTCGACGACGGAGATCTGGGCGGCGCCGATGCGGATGACCTTGGTGAGGTTCTTGACGCCGTACATGTCCTTGCCACCGCGGACGCCCTTGATGCGGGCGGTGAAGGTGACCTTCTGGTGGGCGGGCCAGTACTTGGCGGTGCGGTAGATCACGGTGGTGTCGTTGATCCACCGCCAGGCGCCGGGGACGGGTTTCTCCGCCTTGACCTCCAGGGCCTTCTCCACGGCGGCCTTGTTGGCGACCTGCTGGTTGAAGGTGACGATGATCGGCGCCCCCACGCCGACCTTCTCGCCCTTGATGGCCGGGGTGACGTCGGCGACGGCCAGTTCCACCTTCGGTTTGAGTGTGGTGAAGGTGCTGGTGGCGGTGGTGCCGTCCACGGTGCGGACGGAGACGTCGTAGGTGCTGGAGGGTTCCATGGGCACGGTGGAGGTCCACTTGGTGCGCTGGGCGTCGAAGTCGCCTTCGAGTTTGTGGCTGCCGCTTTGCACGGTGACCTCCTCCAGGGCGCCGCCGTCGGCGGTGACGACGACCTTGCGGTCGGGCCGTACGGCGGCGCCGCCCTGGGCGGGGCTGATCCTGATGGTGGGGGCGGCGGGTGTGGGGGTGGCCGTCTCGCCGCCGGGGGTGCCTGCGGCGCCGGGTGCCGCCGGGGTGCCGCCGGAGCAGGAGGTGGCCAGCAGGGCGGCGGCCAGGCCCAGTGCGGCCAGCGGTTTCCTCAGGTCACGGCGTTCCATGTTCAGCACAGCTCTCTCCCCCAACCGCAAAGTGCGTCTAAAAACTCTAATAGGTGACGCTGGAGTACTATGCACGGTTCGTGAGAGTTGAATCACATTTAGGTTACTTTCGGTGACGGGGGCGGCCGTTCCGGCCGGTTCGTGCCTCACCCGGGCGGGTGAGGCACGGTGTTCACCGGATGTTCGTGAGAAGGCTCACAGCGCCGTTCCGGGCGCGGTGGGGGCCTTGACCGGGTGGAAGGCGCGGCGCAGGGCGTACATCAGGTCGTCCTGCATCCGGCGGGAGACCTGGGCGTCGGGGACCCAGGAGCAGCCGTGGAAGGTCCCCGGGTACATGTGCAGGCCGACCGGGACCCCGGCCTGCACGAGTCTGGCGGCGTAGGCCAGGCCCTCGTCGCGCAGCGGGTCGAACTCGCACACCACCACGTACGCCGGGGGAAGCCCCGACAGGTCCTCGGCCCTGGCCGGGGCGGCGTAGATCGGGACGTCGTCGCCGCCGGGCCGGTGGGCCCGGCCGAGGTAGTAGTCCCAGCTGATCTCGGCCTTGTCGCGGCTCCAGCCGGGGGTGTCGACGAAGGCGCGCATGGAGGGGGTGTCCAGGCGGTCGTCGAGTTCGGGGATGCCGAGGTACTGCAGGCACAGCGCGGGGCCGCCGCGGTCCCTGGCCAGCAGTGCGACCGCGGCCGACAGGCCGCCGCCCGCGCTCTCCCCGCCCACGGCGATCCGCGCCGGGTCGACGCCGAGTTCCGCGGCGTTCTGCGCGGTCCACACCAGCGCGGCGTAGCAGTCCTCGACGCCGGCGGGGTAGGGGTCCTGCGGGGCGAGGCGGTAGTCGACGGAGACCGACACCACGCCCATGGTCTCGGCCAGGGAGGCCAGCAGCGCGTCGCCCATCTCGATCTGGCCCACGATGAAGCCGCCGCCGTGGATGAAGACCATCGCCGGGGCCGGTTCGGCCGAGCGCTCGCGCGGGGCGTACAGGCGCACCCGTACCGGCCCGCCGGGGCCGGGGATGTGGCGGTCCTCGACCGTCACGGTGTCGGGGAAGCCGCCGGGCATCGAGCTGAAGAACTCCTTGAGGACCTGCCGGGAGGTCACCGTGTCACGAAGGTCGTGCTCGGGCAGCAGGTCGGCGGTGAACGGAGCGAGCTCGGGGTCGAATCCGTAGGGCATCAGGGGGCTCTCCTCAGATCGGGTCGGCCCCATGATGCCCGGCGCCGGCGCGGCCGGGCCGGGCGCGGGCGGTGACTTGGACACGCACGCGCATGAACGGATGCGTGACGTCCAAGTCACCGCCCGCCGGGCCCCGCGGGAGGGCCGCCCGGGGTCAGGGTGAGCGCAGGCGGTGGGTGAGGCTGGTGTGGCGGCGCCCGGCGCCGCGGGTGCGCACCGCCTGGGCCAGTGCGCGGCGGGAGCCGACGATGACGACGAGTCTCTTGGCGCGGGTGATCGCGGTGTAGAGCAGGTTGCGCTGCAGCATCATCCAGGCGCTGGTGGCCAGCGGGATGACCACCGCGGGGTATTCGCTGCCCTGGGAGCGGTGGATGGAGACCGCGTAGGCGTGGGCGAGTTCGTCGAGTTCGTCGAAGGCGTACTCGACGTTCTCCTCCTCGTCGGTCAGCACGGTCAGCCTGTGGTCGTCGGGCCTGATGTCGACCACGGTGCCGACGGTGCCGTTGAACACCCCGGCGGCGCCCTTGTCGTAGTTGTTGCGCAGCTGGGTGACCTTGTCGCCGACCCGGAAGACGCGCCCGCCGTAGCGGCGTTCCGGCATGCCCTCCCTGGAGGGGGTCAGGGCCTCCTGCAGCACGGTGTTGAGGTTGCCCGCCCCGGCGGCGCCCCGGTGCATCGGCGCCAGGACCTGCACGTCGCGGCGCGGGTTGAGGCCGAATCTGCGGGGGATGCGGCTGGCCACCACGTCGACCGTCAGCGCCGCGATCTCCTCGGGTTCCTCGCAGGGGAACAGGAAGAAGTCCTTCATGCCCTCCAGGGCCGGGGGCAGGCCGGTGTTGACGCGGTGGGCGTTGGTGACCACGCCCGACTCCTGGGCCTGGCGGAAGATGTGCGTCAGCCGTACGCGGGGGATCTGCTCCTGGGCGGCCAGCAGGTCGCGCAGGACCTCGCCGGCGCCGACGGAGGGAAGCTGGTCGACGTCGCCGACGAACAGCAGGTGGGTGCCGGGGGCGACGGCCTTGACCAGTTTGTTGGCCAGCAGCAGGTCCAGCATGGAGGACTCGTCGACCACGACGAGGTCGGCGTCCAGGGGGTTGTCGCGGTCGAAGGTGGCCTCGCCGCCGGGGCGCAGCTGCAGCAGCCGGTGCACGGTGGTCGCCTCGTGGCCGGTCAGCTCCGACAGGCGTTTGGCGGCCCTGCCGGTGGGGGCGGCCAGGATGACCTTGGCCTTCTTGGCGCGGGCCAGGGTGACGATGGAGCGGACGGTGAAGCTCTTGCCGCAGCCGGGGCCGCCGGTCAGCACCGCGACCTTCTCGCTCAGCGCCAGCCGTACGGCCTGGGCCTGCTCTTCGGCCAGGTCGGCGCCGGTCTGTTTGCGCAGCCAGGTCAGGGCGGTGTCCCACTCGACGGTCTTGAAGGCCTCCAGCCGGTCGTGGCCGGAGTTCAGCAGGGCGCGCAGCGCGCCGGCCAGGGACAGTTCGGCGCGGTGGAAGGGGACGAGGTAGACGGCGGGGACGACGGTGTCACCGGCCGGGATCTCCTCGCGGACCACGCCCTCCTCGGCGACGAGCTCCTCCAGGCACTGGACGGTCAGCTCCGCGGGGACCTGGAGGATCTTGACGGCGTCGGCGACGAGGTTGGGGGCGGGCAGGTAGCAGTGGCCGTCGTCGGCGGCCTGGGACAGGGTGTAGCGCAGCCCGGCCTTGACGCGTTCGGGGCTGTCGTGCGGGATGCCGACGGCCTGGGCGATGGTGTCGGCGGTCTTGAAGCCGATCCCCCACACGTCGTCGGCCAGCCGGTACGGCTGGCTCCTGACGACGGTGATGGAGGCCTCGCCGTACTGCTTGAAGATCCGCACGGCGATGGAGGTGGTCACCCCGACGCCCTGCAGGAAGATCATCACCTCTTTGATGATCTTCTGTTCCTCCCAGGCGGCGGCGATCATCTTGGTTCGTTTGGGGCCGAGGCCGGGGACCTCGACCAGTCGTTCGGGGACGGTCTCGATGATGTCGAGGGTGTCGGTCCCGAAGTGGGCGACGATCCGCTCGGCCATCTTCGGCCCGATGCCCTTGATCAGGCCGGAGCCCAGGTAGCGCTGGATGCCCTGCACGGTGGCGGGCAGCACGGTGGCGTAGGACCACACCTCGAACTGCCTGCCGTAGCGGGGGTGGGTGCTCCAGCGGCCGGTCAGGCGCAGCGACTCCCCCGGCTGGGCGCCCAGCAGCGGCCCGACGACGGTCAGCAGGTCGTCTCCCGACCGTTCGGTGGCGACCCTGGCGATGGTGTAGCCGGTCTCCTCGTTGGCGTAGGTGATCCGTTCGAGGACTCCGGAGATGCTGGTGCCGGGGGGTGCGGAACCGTCCTCGCGTGCCACCGGTGACCTCCCTGCCGAATGTCGCCCCCAGCGTAGGAGTGAACGCGGTTGATCGGCAATTTCGGTTCCGGGTGGTGCCTCACCGGGGGGTGAGGGTCCTGCCGATCCGGTCGAACAGGGGTTGCAGGCCGTCCTTGTCGGTGCTGAGGGTCAGGATGCAGGTCCTGCCCGAGGAGGAGGAGCGGGTGTAGTACTGGGTGCCTCTGATGTCGATGCCGCGGGAGGGCAGCCGGTAGACCACCCGCACGGCGGTGCCGTCGTCGATCGGGACCTCGCCCGCCTGGGAGATCGTGGCGCCGAGTTGGCCCAGTTGCCGTTTGACGTCGGCGACGATCTGGTCGGCGGGCACGTCCGGGCTCTCCTGGCAGAAGGCGTTGAGGTTGGTGGCGAAGCGGTTGGGGGAGGTCGCGGCGGAGGTGCGGTCGGAGGCCCAGACCGCCTTGTTGGCCACCAGCGGGCGCAGGCTTCGCCTGGCCTGTTCCAGGGCCTCGCCGGACAGGCCGATGGAGGTGAGGCTCTTGTCGAGGTCGTCCCTGGACAGGTCGAGGGCGACCCAGTCCTGCGGGACGGCGACGGTGAGCCCGTTGGCGGGGCCGCCGATGCGTGTGAAGCCCTGCGGCGCGGTGCCGGGCGGTACGGCGGGCCGCGCCGTCGTGGATGTCGCCGTGGGCGTCACGGTGGGTGTCGCCGTGGGTGTCGCCGTGGCCGGGGTGGTGGGGGGTGCCGGGGTCGCGGCGAGCGCGCCGCAGGCCACGGCCCCGGCGGAGGCCCAGAGGGCCACCCGGACGGACGGCCGGGTCACGGCTCCTCCTCCAGGAGGGCGTCGGTGACGCCGGGCGGGCTGATGAGCAGCGCCCCGTTCCAGCCGGCGCGGCGGGCGCCCGCCTGGTAGGCGCTGTCGAGGAAGTCGAGCACGGTGGCCACCGGGTCGTCGTGGGCGCGCGCGTCGTCGTAGCGCAGCACCGCCAGGTGGCTGCCCCGCTGCGGCAGCCAGGCCGCCTGCTCTGGCCGCAGCGGTTCCCCGGCCAGGCCCTCGGGTTCGGGGGCGGTGTAGGAGTAGAAGGCGGGCCAGGGCATCGCCTCGTCGCCGAACCAGAAGCCGCTGCTGATCACCTCGCGGGAGTAGGCCTCCCGGGTGACGGGGTCGGCCTGGGGCTGGGGGCCCGCCGGGCGGCCGGAGAAGCGGGTCACGGCGATGTCGAAGGTGTGCCAGAAGTGGTGGACCGGGCTGACCTTGCCGCAGAAGCCCGCCGCGAAGCGGTCCAGCACCAGGCCGACCTGGGTCAGGACGCGCCAGTAGCGGTTGACCAGCGCCGGGTCGTAGTCGGCGTGCTTGGCGTCCTGGGCGAAGGGGGTGGCGTCGGTGAGGCCGAACGGTTCGGCCTCGATGCGGGTGGTGACGCCCAGGTCCTCCAGCACCTCGAACAGGGTCCGGTAGAAGGAGGCGACCGAGTGGCCGACGAGGCTGAACGTCACGCCGCGTCCGTCCAGGCGGTTGACGGCCAGGGTGTGGGCGACGAAGTCGAAGTCGATCGTGAAGACCGGAGCGCCGCCGAACCCCCCGGAGGGGCGGGTGGTGATGCCCCGCCCGGTCAGGTGGAAGGGCACGTTCCACCAGTGGTTGTGGCGGGTGCTCTCGGCGAGCCGTACCTTGCCGACGATCTGGGTGAACCGGTGCAGGGTCTCCTTGGTGCTCTCCCACTCCTGCAGTGGCATGGCGGGAAACCACTCGGTCGTGTCCATCGCTGCCCCCTCGGCGCGGGGCCGGCCGGTCCCGCATCCCTCTCAGCCATCACACTAAAAGTAGTCATATCATGACTTATAGTGATCACGGGGGTGGGGAGGGGTCCCCGGCCGCCCCGCGGCGGCCGGCGGATGATCCGGGGGACGGCCCACGGGCGGCCCCGGGCGAGCGCCGCGGGCTCGTTCTCGCGGGTGCCGCCGGGGCTCCCGGGCACTAGCCTGAGCACACACGTCGTGTCGGGGAGGTATCAGTCTGATGTCGCCGCTTCTGGAGAGTACGGCTCGGGCGCTGCTGCGCAGGGTCGCGGTCGAGCAGGCCGAGTCGCGGCTGCCGTCCCTGGCGGCGGCCGTGGTGCGCGACGGGAGCCTGGCCTGGTTCGGCTCGCGCGGCCTGGTGGGCGAGGAGGCCCCCTCCCGCGACACCCAGTACCGGATCGGCTCGATCACCAAGAGCATGGTGGCCGTCGTGGTCATGCGGCTGCGCGACGAGGGCCGCGTCGACCTGCTCGACCCGATCGGCAAGCACGTGCCGGGCACGCCCGTCGGGGAGGTGACCGTCGCGCAGCTGCTCTCGCACACCGGCGGGCTGACCGCCGAGCCGCCGGGGCAGTGGTGGGAGCGCACCCCGGGCGTGCCGGTCGAGGAGCTCATCGCCCGGCTTGGCCCGCAGACCTCCCGCCACCGGCCCGGCCGCCGTTTCCACTACTCCAACCTCGGTTTCGCCCTGCTGGGCGAGCTCGTCGCCAGGCAGCGCGGGACGGACTGGGCGCGGGCCGTGCGCGCGGAGGTGCTGCAGCCGCTGGGCATGGACCGCACCACCACCCGGCCGAGCGCCCCGCACGCCCACGGCTACGCCGTCCACCCGTGGGCCGACGTCCTGCTGCCCGAACCCGAGCACGACGCGCTCGCCATGGCCCCGGCGGGGCAGTTCTGGTCCACCGCCGCCGACCTGGCCCGGTGGGCGGCGTTCGTCGCCGGGGACACCGGCGGTGTGCTGGACCCGGCGACGGTCGCCGAGATGCGCGAGCCCGCGATCGTCGACGACGGCGACGCCTGGACCGGCGGGTTCGGGCTGGGCCTGCAGCTGGCCCGCGCGGGCGGGCGGCGCCTGGCCGGGCACACCGGCTCCATGCCGGGCTTCCTGGCCACCGTGTGGGCCGACCCGGGCGACCGCACCGGGGTGCTGTTCCTGACCAACTCCACCTCGGGGATGAGCCGTACGTTCCTGGGCGAGATGCTGGCCGTCCTGGACGAGCACGAGCCGCGCATGCCCGCCGAGTGGCGGCCCTCGGCGGCCGAGGCGGGCCTGCTGGAGCTGACCGGGCCGTGGTACTGGGGGCCGAGCGCCTACGCGCTGCGGCTGCTGCCCGACCGGGGCCTGTCGCTGGCCCCGATCGGCGCCGCGGGGCGGGCCTCGCGCTTCGTCGCCCAGGACGACGGGACCTGGCTCGGCCTGGACGGCTACTACGCCGGGGAGCGGCTCAGCGTGGTGCGCGGCGCCGACGGGTCGGTCAGCCACCTCGACCTCAACACCTTCGTGTTCACCCGCACCCCCTACGACCCGGCGGCCGAGGTGCCCGGCGGGGTCGACGAGGGAGGCTGGCGGGGCTGACGGCCCCGCCGTACGGCCGCCGGCGCTTTGACGGCAAATATTGTCGGTGAGAGGGTTGGGGCATGCTGGAAGTGGCGGTGATCGAGGACCCGGCGGCGGCCGAGGCCTCCCTTGACCCGGTGCGGGGGCGGTTGCTGGCGGAGTTGTCGCAGCCGGCGTCGGCCACGATGCTGGCCGCCCGGCTGGGCCTGCCCCGGCAGAAGGTCAACTACCACCTGCGGGCCCTGGAGCGGCACGGGCTGATCGAGCTGGTCGAGGAGCGCCGCAAGGGCAACATGACCGAGCGGGTGATGCGGGCGACGGCGGCCTCCTACGTCATCTCCCCGCTGGCGCTGGCCGCGGTGCAGCCCGACCCGGACCGCTCCCCCGACGCGTTGTCGGCCCGCTGGCTGCTGGCGGTCGCCGCCCGGCTGGTCCGTGAGGTCGGCGAGCTCATCGGCGGTGCGGCCCAGGCCCGTAAACGGCTGGCGACCCTGACCATCGACGGCCACGTCCGTTTCGCCTCGGCGGCCCAGCGCGCCGCCTTCGCCGAGGAGCTCGCCGCCGCCGTCGGCGCCCTCGTCGGCAAGTATCACGACGAGGACGCCCCCGGCGGGCGTGAGCACCGGCTCATCGTCGCCGTCCACCCCAGTCCCGACTCCCGGGCCCCGGGGGCGCCGGGCCGTAAGGAGCCGTGATGGGCCACGAGTTCGAGGTGCGCAGGCAGGTCGAGCTGGCGGCCGACCCCGAGGAGGTCTGGCAGGCCATCGCCACCGGGCCCGGGGTCGACTCCTGGTTCATGGGGCGCAGCCGGATCGAACCCCGGCAGGGCGGTTCGACGCGGCTGACCGTCGGCGGCGCCGTCGAGGAGGCGACCATCACCTCCTGGGAGCCGCCCGGCCGGTTCGCCTACCGCACCGGCCGGGGCGAGGACGGGACGTTCATGGCGTTCGAGTGGCTCGTCGAGGGCCGCGACAGGGGCTCCACCGTGCTCAGGCTGGTGCACGAGGGCTTCCTGGAGGGCGACTGGGAGAGCGAGTACGAGGCCATGCAGTCCGGCTGGGACATGTACCTGCACACCCTGGCCGCCTACCTGAGGCACTTTCCCGGCCTCAGGGGCACACCGGTCTCGGCGCTCAAGGTGGGGGCCGCGGGTCCCGAGCGGGCGTGGGCCGCCCTGACCGGCGCGCTCGGGCTGCCCGCGACGGCCGCCGTGGGTGAGCCGGTGAGCGTCGCCCCCGAGGGGCTCGCGCCGATCGAGGGCGTGCTCGACTACGCCGACCCGTTCTCCTGCCTGGGGGTGCGCACCGGCGACGCGCTGTACCGGTTCCTCCACTCGGGGGAACGCAGGGGCGACGCGGTGTTCCTGGCCCATCACGTCTACTCCGGCGGCGCAGGTGAGCAGGAGCTGGGGCGGGCCTGGCAGGCCTGGCTGGAGCGGCTGTTTCCGGCATCCTGAGGCGCGGGAGGGTCAGAAGGGAGTGGGGGTGACCCGCCTGAGGAAGACGACGCCGTCGACCGCGCCGAGGCGGGCCGGGTCGAGCGGGAAGTAGGCGAAGTCGCGGGAACGGCGCGGCCCGGAGCCGGCGGCGGTGACGGTTTCGGCCAGGCGGCGGGCGTCCAGGAGGCAGCGTTCCCACGGCAGCGCGGACAGGGCGCCCTCGACGGTGTCCGGGGGCGGGACGTCGTCGCCGACCGTGCCGAAGGCCGAGGCCAGGAAGGCGTACCGGTCGCCCAGGCGCGCCGCGGTGATCGCCCCCGCGCCCCACCACCGCAGCGTCCGCTCGCCGAACGGCATCAGGCTTTCGCCGCGCTGCAGGTGGAGGTTGCTGGCGTAGACCAGGGCCGGGCCGTGTTCGGCGACGGCGCTCAGGTTGGCGGCCATCATCGCGTCCCGCAGCGCCGACAGGCGGCCCCAGCGGTGCGGGGAGTCCTCGGCCATCCCGTGGTGGTAGCGCAGCAGGCCGACGGCGGTGCGCCCGTACAGCTCCGCCCGCCACCTGTCGCGGGGGTTCAGCCGCGGGACCTGCGTCTCCAGCAGCGCCACCAGGTCGTCGGCGATCACGCGCAGCCGCAGGGCCTCGGCGGAGCGGCCGATCGACCGGGAGGGGTCCGTGGCCGTGGCCTCGTCGGACCACCGCTCGTCCGGGCCCAGCAGTTCCTCAAGGGTCTGGCGGGTCACGACCGTACGGGCAGGCGGGTCCTCCAGCAGGTCGTACAGGGCGGTGAGCGCCTGGCGCGGGCTCGCCGCCCAGTACTCCAGGGGGCCGTCGAAGCCGAAGAAGCGAAGCTTGTCGTCGTGCTTGTCGTTGTGGGAGCGCATCCAGCGCACGAGTTCGCGGTTGGCCTCCAGGGCGCCGAAGCCGTGGCTGAAGCCGCGCCGCATGACGTCGTCGAGGGTGCCCTCTCCCCTCGTGACGTAGTCGTCGACCAGCAGGCCCATGAGGCAGTCGCTCTCGATGGCGAAGCAGCGGTAGCCCTCGTGCTCGGCCAGGTGCCGGAAGATCTCGTTGCGTGCGCTGCCCAGGTCCTCCACCAGATGCCTGGCCTCGCCCAGGCCGAGCAGCAGGGGGCGGGCGGGAAGCGAGCGCAGCAGGGCCGACACGCCCGCGCCGTCGAGCGGCCAGGCGGTTTCCTTGATGTCCATTCCCTCAACGGTATCGTTGAACATCCGGTGTAAACTTTCCGCGGAAAATCCGGTGTCCGTCTTGGTGGACCTTCAAACGGTGGTGCGTTCATGAGGCCGGTCGACCTGGCGCGTGAGCACGGCCTGTCCGCCCAGGCGGTCAGGAACTACGAGCAGGACGGGGTGCTGCCGGCCGCCGGGCGCACCGTTCACGGCTACCGCGTCTACACGCCGTTGCACGCGCGGGCGCTGCGTGCCTTCCTGGCCCTGGTGCCCGGGCACGGCCACCGGACGGCGACGTCGGTGATGCGGGCGGTCAACCGGGGCGCGCTCGAGGAGGCGTTGCGGCTGCTCGACGACAGTCACGCCCAGTCGCTTGAGGACCGCCGCACCCTCCAGGCGGTCGAGGTCGCGCTCGGTGACCTGGTGCCCGTGCCGCAGGAGCGCGGCGACGTCTTCATCGGTCCTCTGGCCGGCAGGCTCGGCGTGCGCCCGGCCACGCTGCGCAAGTGGGAGAAGGCCGGGCTGGTGCGGCCGCGCCGCGACCCGAAGACGGGGTACCGGGTGTACGGCGCGGCCGAGGTGCGGGATGTGCGGCTGGCCCACCAGCTCAGGAGGGGCGGCTACCCGCTGGAGCGGATCGCCCCGCTGATCGCCCAGGTCCGTGCCGCCGGGGGTGTCGTCCCGCTGGAGTCGGCCCTGGGTGAGTGGCGGGCGCGGTTGGCGGCCCGGGGCCGCGCCATGCTCGCGGGCGCCGCGGCCCTGGACGCCTACCTCCGCGACCTCGAACCCTGAGGCGCCTTCGCGCCCCGGTTCAGCTCCGCGTGGCGACGCCCGGGTCGTCCTGGGTGAGGCGCACCGTGTCGAGGTAGTCGGCGATGGCGTCCCGGTTACGGGTCAGGGACTGGATGCGCTCGGTCATCCGGTCGCGCTCGTGCTCCAGTGTGGCGATCATCTCCGGGGTCGCGTCGGAGAAGTGGATGATCCTGGGCCTGTCCAGGCAGGGCAGGATCTGCTTGATGATCCGGGTCGGCAGCCCCGCGTCCAGCAGGCCCCTGATCTGCATGACCCGGTCCACCAGGCGCTCGTCGTAGGCGCGGTAGCCGTTGGCGCAGCGCTCGGGCAGGATCAGCCCCTGCTCCTCGTAGTAACGCAGCAGCCTGCGGGGCGTGCCGGTACGCTCGGCCAGCTCTCCGATCCGCATGTGCCCTACCTCACACCCTGTCACGTTGACCTTCACATCAATGTGATGGTTTGAACATACGCAACGTGCGAAACCACACCACACGATCAGCCGGGCCCGTCGCGGGAGCCGGCGATCAGAGACTACCCCTGCCCGCTCTGGCCGCGTTGGCCACGGCCGCCTTCGTCACCGTCCTGACCGAGGCCCTGCCCGCGGGTGTGCTGCCCGCGATGGGCGCCGACCTCGGGGTCGGCGAGTCCGCGATGGGACAGGCGGTGACGATCTACGCGATCGGTACGGCGGTCGCGGCGATCCCCCTCACCGCGGCCACGGCCGGATGGCGGCGCAAACGCCTGCTGCTGACCGGGGTCGCGGGCTTCGCCGTCGCCAACACGGTCACCGCCGCCTCGCCGTACTTCGCGCTGAGCCTGGCGGGCCGGTTCGTCGCCGGAGTGGCCGCGGGCCTGGTGTGGGCGCTGCTGGCGGGCTACGCCGGCCACCTCGCACCCGCCCACCTGCGGGGCAAGGCCATCGCGGTCGTCATGACCGGCATCCCGCTCGCCCTGTCCCTGGGCGTGCCCGCGGGAACCTTCCTGGGCGGCTTCCTCGGCTGGCGGGCCGCCTTCTCCGCGATCACCGTGATCGCCGCCGTCCTGCTGGCGTGGATCGCCGTGGCGGTCCCCGACCGGCCGGGACGGCGGCACCGGGACCGGCACCCGATCCTGCCGACCCTCAGGATCGCCGGCGTGGTGCCGATCCTGTTCGTGACGCTGGTCATGGTGCTGGCCCACACCATCCTCTACACCTACATCGCCACCTTCCTGCGGCGGTCCGGCATGGGCGGCTCCGTCGACCTCGTGCTGCTGGTCTTCGGCGCCGCCTCCATGGTGAGCATCTGGATCGTCGGCGCCCACATCGACCGCAGGCCACGGCTCCTCATCGTCGCGGCCAGCGTCCTGTTCTCCGTGGCGGCGGCCGTCCTGGCCGTGCGGGGGGCCGATCCCGCGCTGGTCTACCCGGCGGTGACGCTGTGGGGGCTCGGCTTCGGCGGCGCCCCGACCCTGCTGCAGACCGCCGTGGCCGTGGCGGCGGGCCAGGCGGCCGACACCGCGCAGGCCATGCTCGTCACCCTGTGGAACGCGGCCATGGCGGCGGGCGGGGTCGCCGGGGCGGTCCTGCTCGGACTGCTGGGCCCCGGCTCCTTCCCGTGGAGCGTCCTGGCCCTGCTGGTCCCGGTGCTGGCCGTCGTGATCGGCGCCCGCACCGGCGGCTTCCCCGCCGCGAGGCGAGGCGCCCCCCGCTGAGGGCGCCCGGCTCACCTGCCCGCCAGATGACGCAGATAGGCCTCCCGGTCGAGCGGGTCGCCGCCGGCGCGCGGACGCGCGGGCGGGCGCCCGCTCACCGGCCGGTCCCCGCCGGGGGCCGACCACCACACCCCCTCACCGTGCGAGAGTCCGGGCAGTTCACGCTGGAACACGTGGACGGCCCCGGCCGGGATCTCCCCCTCCACCGACCAGGCCGCCTCCCGGGCCGCCGACCCGTGCAGCCGCGCCCCCAGCGCGGCCAGCCGGGCGGTGACCGGGCCGAGCGCCTCGGCGGGGATCTCCAGCTCGAAGGAGTGACACGGCTCGTAGACCCGGGTCCCGGCCAGGCGCAGCGCGCCCATGAGGACCAGCGGGGTCAGGCCGCGGAAGTCGGACGCCGTGCTGACCGGCCCGCCGAAGCCGCTGTGGGTCAGCGTGACGGCGCAGTCGGTGACCGGCCAGCCGTACAGGCCCTGCCCCAGGGTCTCGTGCACGCTCTCCTCGATCGCCCGGTCGAAGGCGGCCGGAAGCGCGCCCAGCTCGACCTCGCGCCGGAACCTCACCCCGGAGCCCGGCGCGCCCGGCTCGACCCGCAGCCCGACCGTCGCCCAGAAGTCGGGCACCCCGCGCCGGTGGTTCATCTCCTCCAAGAGCGCGCCGGTCCCCGCGGGCCGCTCGGTGTACACCGGCGTCGAGGGCTCGAAGACGGCCCCGGCCCCGAACTCGCGCTCCAGCCTGGCCGCGATGACCTCCTTCTGCACCTCCCCGTACAGCAGCAGCGAGGTCGCCCCGTCCGGTGTGAGGCGCGCCTGGATCAGCGGGTCCTCATCCGCCAGGCGCACCAGCGCGGCGCGCAGCCGGGCCGCCTGGTTCCGTCGCGGCGGCCGTACGAGCGTCTCCAGGCTCGGCGGCGGGAAGCAGGCGTCGGCGGAGCCGGGCGGCAGCGGGCCGATCAGGTCGCCGACACGGACCCCCGACAGTCCGCGCACCCTGGCGATGTCGCCCGCCCTGGCCGGGTCGCCGCCGGAGGAGGCCGCGCCGGGCGCGACGACCCGCAGGGCGGTGATCTGCTCGGTGCGCTCGGCCGTACCGCCGCCCGGCTCGCGGCGCCGGTAGGTGACGCGCTCGCGGACGCGCAGCTCGCCCGAGCGCAGCCGCAGGTAGGCGACCCGCTCCCCGCAGGGCCCCGGCTCGATCGCGAAGACCGTCCCCCGCGCCTGGCCGCCCGCCGGGGGCGGCACCGGCAGGTAGCGGCGGATTCCCTCGACGAGGCCGCCGACGCCCTGGCCGCCCAGCGCCGACCCGAAGAACACCGGGTACAGCACGGCCGCCGCGCTCTGCCGGGCCACCGCCGCCTCGAGTCGCGCCGCCCCGGGGGTGCGGCCCGCGACGAGGTCTTCGAGCAGTTCCTCGTCGTGCTCGGCGAGGATCTCCGCCGCCCGCGCGTCGTGCGGCGGCGCAGGCCTCACCCGCACGCCCGCCGTACCGGCGCCCTCGACCGACGCCATGGGCAGCAGGTACGGCCACAGCGTGCGGCGCATCCGCTCGAGCAGCTCCTGCGGGCGGGCGCCGGGGCGGTCGACCTTGTTGACGAAGATCAGGGTGGGCAGCTTCAGCCCGCGCAGGACGCGCATCAGGACCCGGGTGTGCGCCTGCACCCCCTCGACGGCCGACAGCAGCAGCACCGCGCCGTCGAGCACGCCGAGCGCGCGCTCGACCTCGGCGACGAAGTCCGCGTGTCCCGGCGTGTCGATCAGGTTGACCTGCAGGTCGCCGACCCGGAAGGGGGCGACCGCGGAACGGATGGTGATGCCTCGGCTGCGCTCGATGTCGCCGCTGTCGGTCTGGGTGCTTCCCTCATCGACGCTGCCCAGGCGCCCGATGGCCCCGGTGTCGAAGAGGAGACGTTCGGTCAGGCTGGTCTTACCGGCGTCCACATGGGCGAGAAGACCGATGTTCACGGTGGGCATGCTGGGAGAAGTCCTCGAAAACTCTCGTCCGGAAAAGGGGCTGAGATGTTCCGAAGACTCGCCGCATTGCTTCTCCCCGATCGGTGTGCCGGACCGCCTCATGATGCCACCCGGGCGTCCGGGACGCGCAACCGGATTTCCGGCCTCCAGCAGACCGGTGCCGTGCGTCCGCGGCGGGCAGGGGCTCTGGCGCGCGTCACCGGCCGGGCGCGGAGCACGTCACGGCACATATGAATTGAGGCGAGGTGATTCGCCTTGTTATGGTGAGGACATGGCTTTCCTCTTCTTCGTCTGAGTCCGGGCACGGCCGACGCCGCCGTCTCTGCCGCCCGTGGACCCTTCGTACGATCAGGGAAAGTCATATGCGCGACCGCGCCCATACCGTCCTGCCCGCTGCCGTGGCGCAGCTGTCCGTCAGGAACGTCACCAAGTGCTACGGCACCCGGACCGTCCTCGACCAGGTCTCCTTCACCGTCCGGCCGGGTGAGAAGGCCGCCGTCGTCGGTGAGAACGGCTCCGGCAAGTCCACCCTGCTGCGGCTGCTCGCCGCGGCGGAGCCGCCGGACGCCGGGCAGGTCACCGTCGCCTTCCCCGGAGGCGTCGGACACCTCGCCCAGACCCTCGGCCTCGACGCGGCCCGCACCGTGCAGGACGCCGTCGACCTCGCCCTGGCCGAACTGCGCGACATGGAGCGAAGGCTCCGCGCCGCGGAGGAGTCGCTCGCCGGCGCCTCGGAGGAGGAACTCGCCGCGTACGGCGAGCTGCTCGTCGCGTACGAGCGACGCGGCGGATACGCGGCGGACGCCCGGGTGGACGCCGCGATGCACGGGCTCGGCCTCGCCCGGATCACCCGGCTGCGCCCGCTCGGCTCGCTGTCCGGCGGCGAACGGTCCCGGCTCGCGCTCGCCTGCGTCCTGGCCGCCGCCCCCGAACTGCTGCTCCTGGACGAACCGACGAACCACCTCGACGCGGCGGCCGTGCACTGGCTGGAGGAGCACCTGCGCGCCCACCGCGGCACCGTCGTCGCGGTCACCCACGACCGTGGCTTCCTGGAGCGCATCGCCACCACGATCCTTGAGGTCGACCGGGACGAGCGCACCGTGCACCGCTACGGCGACGGCTGGGCCGGCTACCGCGCCGCGAAGGCCGCCGCCCGGCGTGGCGCGCAGCAGCGGTACACCGACTGGGCGCAGGAGGTGGCCCGCGCGGAGGAACTGCTCAGGGCCGCGGGCAGGAGGCTGGCCGTCACCGGCCGCGACCCGAAGCAGGGCTTCGGCAAGTACCGCCGCTCCAGCGAGGCGAAGCTCGGCGGGCAGGTGCGCTCGGTGCGGGAGCGCCTGGACCGGCTGCGGCGCGACCCGGTGGCCAGGCCGCCGGCACCGCTTCGTTTCACGACGGCGCCGCCGACGGTGGACGGCGGCCCGGCGCAGGGCCCCCTCGCCGAGCTCGACGGCGTGCGGGTCGGGGAACGCCTGCGCCTGGACGGGCTCCTGACGATCACGCCCGGACAGCGGCTGCTGGTCACGGGAGACAACGGCGCGGGCAAGACGACGCTGCTGCGGGTCCTGGCGGGCGACCTGACGCCGGACGCGGGCACGGTACACCGGCCCGCCCGGATCGCCTACCTCGCCCAGGAACCGCCCGCGCACACCACACGGCTGACGCTGCTCGCCGCGTTCGCCGCGGGACGGCCCGGGCCGCCGGACGAGCACGCCGAACGGCTCCTGTCCCTGGGCCTGTTCCGTGAGGAGGACCTGCACGTCCCGGTCGCCGCCCTGTCGGCGGGGCAGCGGCGGCGGTTGCAGATCGCGACCCTGGTGACCCGGCCCGCGGACCTTCTCGTCCTCGACGAACCGACCAACCACATCGCACTCGACCTGGTCGAGGACCTTCAGTCCGCGCTCGCGGCGTACCCGGGGGCGGTGGTCGCGGTCTCGCACGACCGGGGCTTCCGTGCGCGCTTCGAAGCCGAGCGGCTGGAACTGCACGCCGGCCGCAGGCGCTGACCCGGCCCGGCCTGCTTCCATCCTGAATCGCCTGACATCCGTCAACGCACCGAAACAAGGGATTATGACCACTTTCCTGACACCACAGCAGCGCGCCGACCGCACCGCCGCCGCCGTCGAGGCGGCCGTCACGGCCGGGCGTGATCTCGGCCTGACCGTCACCGGCCCCACGGTGCTCCACGACGTCTTCTCGGTCGTCGTCCACCTGGCGCCCTCGCCGGTCGTGGCCCGGGTTCCCACCGTCCTGCCCCGCCCCGGCGACCTGGCCGCCCTCGCGCGCCGCCAGCGGGACGAGCTGGACGTCACGCGGTGGCTGGCCGACCAGGGGGTCCCCGTGATCGCGCCCAGCCCGCTCGTGCCGCGCGAACCCGTGCGACGCGACGGGTTCTCGATGACGTTCTGGACGTTCGTCGAACAGGCGCGGGACAAGGAACCCGACTACGTGGCGAACGCCGAGAGCGTCGCCGACCTGCACGCGGCGCTGCGCGCCTACCCGGGCCGCCGCCTGGAGTTCCTGTCCGCGGCCGACCCGCGGTTCATCGCCGACGGCCTCGCCCTGCTCGACCGGCATCCCGGCCTGATCGGAGCGGCCGAACTCGACCGGGCCCGCCGCGAATGGCGCCTCCTCGAACCCCTCGTACGCTCACGCGGCGCCTTCGAGGCCCGCTTCCCCGGCGTCGGCCTCCAGCCTGTCCACGGCGACTGCCCGCCCGCGAACATCGTCAACGCGGTCGACGGCGATCTCTACGCCGACTTCGAACTGGTCACACTGGGGCCCGTCGAGTGGGACCTGGCCGCTCTCGGGCCCGAGCACGAGGCCGCCTACAACCGTGGCGCCCGGCGCAACGGCATGAGACCGCTCAACGAGGAGGTCCTCGCCTTCGTCAACGCCCTGGGCATGCTGCGGATCATCGCCGCCCTCACGCTGGTCCCGCAGCTGCCCGAGCTGATGGGCTACCTCGAACCCGCCGTCGACCGTTGGCGGGCGACACCCTTCGCCGGCGGCGTGAACGTCTGACACCGGCCCGGCCGCTGGAAACGCACCGGCCGGCTGCCAGCGGCTAGCCTGTGATCCGTGGCGCAGCATGAGTACGACGCGGCCGAAATCACCGTGCTCGAGTTCGACGAAGTGGTTCTCAAACGGCCCGGTATGTACTTCGGCGTCGGACTGGACGATCCGGGGCTGCCGGTCACGCTCCTGTCCGTTGCGGCTCAGCACGCGCTGCACCCGGCGGCACACGTCGCGGAGGACCATTCGCTGACCTCTGTGATCGAAATCCTTGGCGATCTTCGCTTCGCGGTGACGATCAACCAGCGGCACACCTGGCCGGACTCACCGCCCCTCGGATACCACGGCTCCCTGATCGGTCCGGAGTGGTGGTCCCTGGCGGCCATCGCGGCGCTCTGCGGAACGACGACCGCCGAAATGTGGTGCGACGGCCGGGGCTTCGGCCAGGAACTCGCCGGTCTCCGGCCTCGTACCGCGGTGTGGCGGTTCGAGCCGCCCCCTGGAAGCGGTACCCGGGTCACCTTCACCCTCGACGCGCGGCGCCTTCCGCCCGGCACCGCGTTCCCAGCCGACCTGGGCGGCCTCACCGTTCATGGGCCGTACTGCGACGCGGCGGACGGGCCCGGGACCGTCGCCGTCCACGACAGCAGGAACGGCCCCGGCATCGGCGCCTCGTTCTTCTGACCTTCCCTGCGGGCCCGTCAGGACCGGTGCGGGGCCCGGGGCGTGCAGGCCGCCGGACTCCGACGGGCAGGCGCACCTCCGCCTGGTGAAGGAGGTGACGCGACCGGGAAACCGAACGCCACCGCGATCCCCACCGTCGACAGGGGCACCCCGTTCTCGGCCGCGTTCCGCCGCGCGGATGCTCGTGTTCCCCGGGTTCCCTGCGTCCTTCGCTCATGCCGTGCCTCACCGAGGCTTTCAGGGTTTCGCGGGGGCGCCCCCCGGGATCACCGGTCGTGGTCGTGGAAGGGGCCCCTCGGGCGTCTGCTCCGTGGCCCGTCTCCGATGCGTGTTGTCTTCTCAAGGCCGGGACGGGGGCCCGCCGCCCTTGGGCACGAGACGCAGGAACGATCTCGCGCGGGCGGTCGCGGGGGCATCGAAGAAGACGTTCGGATGCTGCTCCTCAAGGATGTGGCCGGCGTCCATGAACGCCACCCGGTCGGCGACCTCCCTGGCGAAGGGGATCTCGTGGGTGATGACGACCATGGTCGTGCCGCAGGCCGCCAGGCTCCGGATGGTCCGCAGCACCTCCGCGCCCAGCTCCGGGTCCAGGGCGGAGGTCGGCTCGTCGAGGAGGATGACCTCCGGCTCCATGGCCAGCGCCCTGGCGATGGCGACCCGCTGCCGCTGCCCCCCGGACAGCCGCGCGGGATACTCGTCACGCTTGTCGTCCAGGCCGACGTGGGCCAGCAGACGCTCGCCCATCTCGACGGCGTAGGAGCGGGGCAGACGCCGTACCGAGATCGGGCCCTCGATGACGTTCTGCAGGACGGTCATGTGCGGGAAGAGGTTGAGGTGCTGGAACACCATGGCCGTCCGGGCGCGGATGTCACGGACCAGGCGCCTCCTCGAACGGCCCTGCCCCCGCGCCGGATAGCTCAGCGTCGTGCCGTGCACGGTGACGCTGCCCGCGTCGGGCTCGTCGAGCAGGTTCAGGCAGCGGATGAGAGTCGTCTTGCCCGACCCGGACGGCCCCATGATCACCACGACCTCACCGCTGTACACGGTCAGGTCCACGCTCCTGAGCACCTCCAGGTCACCGAAGCGCTTGTGCAGCCCCCGCACGTCGACGGCGACGTTCCCGCTCATGCGTAGGCCCTCCCCAGCCGTCGTTCCAGCGCCCCCTGCCCGGCGAAGAGAACGGTGTTGATCAGCCAGTAGGCGGCGCCCGCGACCGTGAACGCCTCGACGTAGCGGAAGGAGGAGCTGCCCGCGGTCTCGGCGACGCGCGTCAGCTCGACCACCGTGATCACCGAGGCGAGGGAGGTGTCCTTCATCAGCGAGATGAACCGGCCGCCGATGGCGGGGGCGGCCACCCGCAGCGCCTGCGGCAGGACGACCCGGCGCAGGGCCAGGCCGTGGGACATCCCCATCGAACCCGCCGCGTCCCACTGGCCGCCGTCGACGGCCAGGACGCCGCCGCGCAGGTTCTCGCTCAGGTGGGCGCCCGCGTAGAGACTGAAGGTCAGGATCGCCGACGGGACGGGCGGCAGCCGCACGTCGAGCCGGGGAAGTCCGAAGTACACGAGCATGAGCTGGACGAGCGGCGGTGTGCCGCGGAACACCGAGACGTAGACGATCGCGGCCACCCTGAGCGGCCGGCGCCGGGAGAGCCTGGCCAGCATGACGAGGCCGCCCAGCACTAGGCCGAACACGAACGACACCACACCGAGTAACAGCGTGACGGCCACGCCGGAGAGCAGGCCGGGCATCGGCAGGGAGAGCAGGTCCATCGAGCGCGTTCCCTTCTGGGCGTTCAGCCGGTCCGTTCGGCCGGTGTCCCGCGGAGTTCGGGTGGGGGCCGTGCGGATCGGCGCGGTGGTCGTCGTGGCGCGAGGTCATGGGGCCTGCTCCGGAGGCCGGTATCCGCGGGCCGTGTCCGGGGCGTGGCTGACATGGGACAGGCCCAGGCCCAGCAGCATCCGGACGTGGGCGTCGTCGAGGCGGTGGTAGGCCATGCGCCCGGACCGGCGCACCCGCACGACGTGACAGGCGCGCAGCAGGCGCAGCGTGTGGGAGACCGCCGACTCGCTGTGGCCGCACGCCGCGGCGATGTCGCACACGCACATCTCCCCGCCCTTGAGCAGCGCGATGATCACCCGCAACCGCCCCGGGTCGGACAGCAGCGCGAAGACCCCGGCGAGTTCCTCGATCGACTCCGCCCCCGGCATCGCCTCGGCGACCGTGCCGACCCGATCCGGATCGACCATGCGCACCGCGCAGCCCTCGCCCGCGGAAACATATGAAGCTCTGCTCATATGAAGAAGCGTAGATATCGTTTTCGCCCGCCGCCATATTTCATTCCGGATGAATTTCCTGGCGATATGGTCAGGTGAGTGAACAATCGCTTTTTTTGACGATTGCGGGCCCGGCCGAACGGGCCTTGCTCCTCGCTTGAACTGCCGAGATGCCCATTGGTTTCGTGTGGCGAAAAATCCCAAAAACCAACGCCTTTTTGTGTTTTTGTGTTTTTGATCGGTCTTCGACCGGCCGATGTTCCTGTTTCAGGCTTACGCATGAAAAGGCTGGCATATCCCTTCGGGAGGTCGGATGGCGGCCGCCTTCCTGGCCGGAGGCGGTGCCGCGGCGCCGCGTGACCTCCCCTCCGGCTTGGCCGGTCCGGCGCCGGGCTGCCCGGCGCACGGCGGCCTCCGCCGCGCCGTACCCGGTCCGCCGCCCGGCGCACGGCGGGTGGGATGTCGGTGATCCCCGCTAGGGTCACCGTCCATGCCGAGCAGTTACCTGTCCTGGGCCGCCGCGGTCGAGCTGTTCGAGCGGCGCGGCCTTGCCCGGGAGACCTACCGTGACCTCTACGAGGAGGAGTACATCCTGCACCCCGGCGCCGCCCTGGTCACCGGGGAGCTCTCCCTCGACGACCACGACGGCTCCCCGTGGTGCGCCGACACCCCGGACCAGGCGACGGGCTACGTGATCGACGGCGACCTGACCGTCGAGGGCAACATCGTCAACGTCGACGACGGGGCCGCCGCGCTGGTCGTCCTGGGAAACCTGCGCGCCGCCAACGTCCTGCTGGAGGGGGACGTCAAGCTCGTCGTGCTGGGCGACGTCGAGGTCGAGACCTTCGTGGGCAACTGGACCGACAAACTCGTGAAGGTCCACGGCGACCTGCGCACGGCGGTGACGATCCTCTGGAACGAGTTCTGTCCCGATCTGGTCGCCGGCACCCTGCGGGGCAGGGTGCTCGCCCCCCGCTACATGGATCTCACGGACCTGGGAGCGGGCGGCCTCGAAGACCCCGACGTTCCGCTGTCGGCTCTCATGGTCCCCGAGGTCCTGGTGGACGGTGAGCCGGGGCCGGACGACTTCGCCGAGATCGGCGTGCGCTCCGGGGCGCTGCGTGAGCGCCTGAGCGCGGGCCTTCCCCTGATCCGGGGAGGGCGCGCCGTACCGGCCGCGTCCTCCTGAGCGGGGTCAGCCCGCCTGGTCGGTGACCGTCTGGGACATGACGGCGCTGGAGCTCATGAGGGTTCCCGCCCTGCCCCGGCTGGAGTCGGCGATCAGGTAGTCGCGTGTGCCGAGGAAGGCCAGGGAGTCGGCGTCGAAGATCCACTCGGTGCGCTCGCCGTCGGCGTCGAACGCCACCGCGATGCCCTGACGGTTCATCGCGTCCGCCGACCTGGCCACCAGGCGCACGCCGGGGATGAGCGCCGTCGCCCGGTACAGCGCGGCCCGGGTGGCGGGGGGCACGATCCGTTCGCTCATCAGGCCCTGGATCTGGTCGAAGGCGCGAAAGGGATCCCCGTCGCCCTGCCAGGTGTACAGCTGTTCGAGCAGGACGGTGACGGCCGCGGCGATCCGCTCGGCCTCCTCGGCGGGGTCGCGGACCGGCATCCGGGACATCGCGGCGCGGTGCCTGCGGGCGGCGCGGGCGGTGTTGCGCATGACGTTGGCGGCGATGCCGAACAGCCACGGCCCGACGCCGCCGCCGTCGGGCTTCAGCCGTCCGCGGAGCCGCCAGGCCTCCAGGAAGGTCAGCGACACCGCATCCTCCGCCGCCGTCCGGTCCCCCGTGGTCCGGGCGGCGTAGCGGTAGATCGTCTGCGCGTGTTCGCCGAACAGCTCGCTGAAAGCCGCCGGGTCACCGGCTCTGAGCCGGGTACGCATTGTTCGTTCCACACCCGTACCTGTCCGCCGCCCCCGCCGGGTTCCTGTGATCCGCGTCACCCTTCACCCGGCCGTCCGGGCGGGAGCCGTTCCCTCGGGTGCCGGAGGGTTCAAGATTGTTCCCTTACCGCCACGTCACCGGCCCTCGGCCACGATCAACCTGCGGTGAGACGTACGGCGGTCGCTTTCCGGGGATTCGTCCCGCGGCCCATCGGATCACAGAACGTCTTGGGGCGTGAGTAAGATTGGTTCTCAGGTCGAGAGGCGCTGCAACGGGCTCACGCCCGCCACGCTCGGCCCGCACCATTCGAACAAGGGCGCCTCCCAGCTGAAGGGAGGCCTCGAAGTGGAGAAGACAGCGCCGGTCGAGACGCGTGCGGAGCGTACGCGGCGGCTGAGGGACATCCTCGACCAGCGGATCGCGGTGCTCGACGGCGCGTGGGGCACGATGCTCCAGGGCGCGAAGCTCACCCCGCAGGACTACCGGGGCGACCGGTTCACCGACCACGAGATGGACGTCACCGGCGACCCCGACCTGCTGAACATCACCCGGCCCGACCTCATTCTCGACGTGCACCGGCAGTACCTCGCGGCCGGGGCCGACATCACCACGACCAACACCTTCACCGCCACGAGCATCGCCCAGGCCGACTACGGCCTGCAGGAGCACGTGCGGGAGATGAACCTGCAGGGCGCGCGGCTGGCGCGTCAGGCCGCCGACGAGGCGGGCGGGAAGTTCGTCGCCGGATCGGTCGGGCCGCTGAACGTCACGCTGTCGCTGTCGCCCCGGGTGGACGACCCGTCCTACAGGGCCGTCACGTTCGACCAGGTCAAGGCGTCCTACGCCGAGCAGATCGCGGCGCTGGCCGACGGCGGCGTCGACCTGCTCCTCGTTGAGACGATCTTCGACACGCTCAACGCCAAGGCGGCGATCACCGCCGCCCAGGAGGTCGCGCCCGACCTGCCGCTGTGGATCTCGGTGACGATCGTCGACCTGTCGGGGCGCACCCTGTCCGGTCAGACGGTCGAGGCGTTCTGGAACTCGGTCAAGCACGCCAAGCCGCTGGTCGTCGGTGTGAACTGCTCGCTGGGCGCCGTGGAGATGCGCCCGCACGTGGAGGAGCTGGCCAAGCTCTCCGGCACCTACACCGCCTCGCACCCCAACGCCGGCCTGCCCAACGCGTTCGGCGGCTACGACCAGACGCCGGAGGAGACCGCGCACCTGCTCGGCGAGTTCGCGGCCGAGGGGCTGGTCAACCTCGTGGGCGGCTGCTGCGGCACCTCCCCCGCGCACATCAAGCAGATCGCGGGCATCGTCGCCGGGCGGGCGCCGCGCCAGGTCGCCACCCCGCCCAGGCGCAGCCGTTTCTCCGGCCTGGAGACCTTCGAGATCGGCCCGGACACCGGCTTCGTCATGATCGGTGAGCGCACCAACGTCACCGGCTCCGCGCGGTTCCGCCGCCTCATCGAGGCCGGGAACTTCCACGCCGCCGCCGACGTGGCGCTGGAGCAGGTCCGGGGCGGGGCCAACCTGCTGGACGTCAACATGGACGCCGACCTGCTCGAAAGCGAGCAGGTCATGACCTCCTTCCTCAACCTCATCGCGACCGAGCCGGAGATCGCCAAGATCCCGGTGATGATCGACAGTTCGCGGTGGAGCGTGCTGGAGGCCGGGCTCAAGTGCGTCCAGGGCAACGGGGTGGTCAACTCCATCAGCCTCAAGGAGGGCGAGGAGCCCTTCCTCGAACAGGCTCGCAGGGTCAAGAGCTTCGGCGCGGGCGTCGTCGTCATGGCCTTCGACGAGCAGGGGCAGGCCGAGACGGCCGACCGCAAGGTCGAGATCTGCGGGCGCGCCTACGACCTGCTGACGCAGCAGGTCGGTTTCGCCCCCGAGGACATCATCTTCGACCCGAACGTGCTGGCCGTCGCCACCGGCATGAGCGAGCACAACGGCTACGCCAAGGAGTTCATCGAGGCGCTGCCGCGCATCAAGGAGCGCTGCCCCGGCGCGCTCACCTCCGGCGGCATCTCCAACCTGTCGTTCTCCTTCCGCGGCAACGACGTGGTGCGTGAGGCGATGCACTCGGCGTTCCTGCTGCACGCCGTACGGGCCGGGCTGGACATGGGCATCGTCAACGCCGGGCAGCTCGCCGTCTACGCCGACATCCCCGCCGACCTGCTCGAACACGTCGAGGACGTCCTGTTCGACCGCCGGGAGGACGCCACCGACCGGCTCATCGAGTTCGCGCGGACGGTCTCCGGGAGCGGCACCGAGCGCAAGGTCGACCTGTCGTGGCGGGAGCAGCCCGTCGCCGAGCGCCTCGCGCACGCGCTGGTGCACGGCATCACCGACTTCGTCGAGGAGGACACCGAGGAGGCCCGCAAGATCGCCGCGAGCCCCCTTGAGGTCATCGAGGGCCCGCTCATGGACGGCATGAAGATCGTCGGTGACCTGTTCGGCTCGGGCAAGATGTTCCTGCCGCAGGTCGTCAAGAGCGCCCGGGTGATGAAGCGCTCGGTGGCCTACCTCGAACCGTTCATGGAGGCCGAGAAGGAGCGCGCCCGGCTGGCCGGGCAGGTGGAGACCCGCAAGGGCCAGGGCAAGGTCGTGCTGGCCACGGTCAAGGGCGACGTCCACGACATCGGCAAGAACATCGTCGGGGTGGTCCTGGGCTGCAACAACTACGAGGTCGTGGACCTGGGCGTCATGGTGCCCGCCGCGAAGATCCTCGACACGGCCGTGGCGGAGGGCGCCGACGCCGTGGGCCTGTCCGGGCTGATCACCCCCTCGCTGGACGAGATGGTCTCGGTCGCCGCCGAGATGGAGCGGCGTGGCCTGAAGCTGCCGCTGCTCATCGGGGGCGCGACCACCTCAAGGCAGCACACGGCCGTACGGATCGCCCCCGCCTACACCAACACGGTCGTGCACGTCCTGGACGCCTCCCGGGTCGTCGGGGTGGTCTCCGACCTGCTGGACGCCGAGCGGGCGGAGGCGCTCGACGCCGCCAACCGTGAGGAGCAGCAGGCGCTGCGCGAGGCGCACGAGAACCGCAGGCGCCAGCCGATGCTCACCCTGGAGGAGGCCCGCGCGAACGCCGAACGCCCGGTGTTCGACGAGCTGCCCGTCCCCGAGTTCACCGGCCTGAAGGTCGTCAGGCCGAGCCTGACCGAGCTGCGCGAGATGATCGACTGGCGCTTCTTCTTCCTGGCGTGGGAGCTCAAGGGCACCTTCCCGGCGATCCTTGAGCAGCCCGCCGCCCGTGACCTGTACGACGACGGGCAGCGGCTGCTCGACCAGATCATCGCCGACGGCTCGCTGCGGCCGGAGGGCGTCTACGGCTTCTGGCCGGCGCACTCCGAGGGCGACGACCTGGTGCTGGAGAACGGCATCAGGATCCCGATGCTGCGTCAGCAGACGCTCAAGCCCGAGGGGCGGCCCAACCGCAGCCTCGCCGACTACGTGGCGCCCTCCGGGGACCACATCGGCGGGTTCGCGGTGGCCGTGCACGGCGCGGAGGAGCTGGCCGCCCGTTACGAGGAGAGCCACGACGACTACCAGGCGATCATGGTCAAGGCGCTCGCCGACCGTCTGGCCGAGGCGTTCGCCGAGCAGATCCACCTGCAGGCGCGTCGTTCCTGGTTCGAGCCGGACTCCCAGCCCGTCCTTGAGGACCTGCACGCCGAACGGTACCGGGGCATCCGGCCCGCGCTGGGATACCCGGCCTGCCCCGACCACACCCGCAAGCGGACGCTGTTCGACCTGCTCGGCGCGGAGTCGCACGGCATGGTCCTGACCGAGTCGTACGCCACGACCCCGGCGGCGAGCGTCAGCGGGCTGCTCTTCGCCCACCCCGACGCCCGCTACTTCACCGTCGGACGGCTCGGCCGCGACCAGATCGAGGACTACGCGCGTCGTACGGGGATGAGCCAGGAGGAGACCGAGCGCTGGCTGCGCCCGAACCTCGCCTACGAGCCCGAGTCCTGATCCGCCTGCTTCGCGCGGTCCGTGCCCCGATCGTTCGGGGCACGGATCAGCGGACGCGCCTGGCCGCCCTGCCGCCCAGGTGCAGGAAGGCGATCTCGCCCGCGTCGTCCCGCAGGAAACGGCCGATGACCTGCTTGGGGTCGGCGGCGATCGTCAGGTCGTCGGAGCCCTCGACCAGCGCGAGCGGCATGTCGGGCATGCCCTCGACCCCCGCGGCCACCAGCTCGGGCCGCAGCACGAACCGCGCCGTCAGTTTCTCGTCCACCTCGAAGATCCACTGCCCGGCGTCGTAGCTGCCCGCGTACTCCGGTCCGGGCTCACCCAGCGGCAGCAGTACGGCCTGCGACGGCACGCCGAGCAGGTGCTCCAGGCACCAGTCGGTCACCAGCGTGCCCAGAACCCTGCCCGGCGCCGAGTTGGTGAGCGTGGTGACGGCGAAACCGTGCTCGGGGGCCAGCACGAACGACGACAGCTGCAGGTTGCCGATGTTGCCGCCGTGGGTGACCAGCCGCAGGCCCGGCCGTTCCTCAAGCAGCCACGGCAGGCCGATGCCGCTCCACGGCGCGCCGAGGTGCACGTGCTCCCGCTGCATCAGCTCCCTGGTCGTGGCTCCGACCGGCCCCTGGCCGTCCACGGCGCCCGTGCCCAGGTGGAAGGCGGCGTAGCGGAGCTGGTCGCGCACCGAGGAGACCAGTCCCCCTTCGGGCATGCCCTCGCGGAACAGCCCCCAGGTGTGCGCGACGTGCGGGCCGTCCGGCCGGACGACGTGGCCGACGGCGTGCGGCCGGGTCGCGACCTCCCAGGGGAAGAAGGAACTGGAGTCCATCCCCAGGGGCGTGAGCACGATCTCGCCGACCGCCGTCTCGTACGGCTTGCCGCACACGACCTCGACGATCCTGCCGAGCAGCCTGAACCCGGCGTTGCTGTAGGAGGCGAGCCGCCCCGGTGCGAAGAGCTGGGGCAGTTGGTCGTAGGTGGTGATCGAGGCCGCCAGGGCGTCGGCGCCCCAGCTGTCGCCGTCGTCGACGTCGCCGAGGAAGCCGCCGGTGTGGGTGAGCAGGTGCCTGACGGTCAGTTCCTCGGCGGCCTCCTCGTCGGCGAGCCGCAGGTCGGGCAGGTAACGCCGTACCCGTCCGTCCAGGTCGAGCAGGCCTTGCTCGACGAGGTGCATGATCGCCGTCGCGGTGACCGTCTTGGTGGTCGAACCGATCTGGAACAGCGTGTCGCCCGTCACGGGGGCCGGGGCGTCGACGCTGGCGACGCCGGTGGTGAGGACGTGTTCGGTGCCGTCGACGATCACGCCGACGGCTGCGCCGGGAACCTGGAGGGCTTTCGCCTGACTGTCGAGCAGGTCCCGCAGGTGGGTGAGGTCAGCCATTCACCCATCCTGCTGACGACCGGATCGCGAGGGCTTCGTCGGCCTCCACCATTTCCCGCGCCTGGTTCGTCCGGCAGCCAGAGCGGGATGCATGATCTTCCGGGGTCCGCACGCCGGAGACGCTCGGCCGGTTTCCCGGGCCTGGGAAGGGAGGAGACAGGTGAATCGATCGAAGGCCAGAGCCATAGCCGTGGAAAAGCTCGGATACTGGGCCGGTGAGGCCGCGTCCGAGGTCGGGGAGAGGCTTCTCGACGGGAGCGTCCGCGAAAGGTACGTGGACGAACAGGGGAAGACCTGGACGATCGCCTCAAAGGCATTCTGGGATGGCGAGGATATTCGCGTCGTTGTCTCCGTGGACGACGGCGGTCTCCTCTCGTCACTGTTCCCGGAGTCTCAGAGTGACGTCATCAGGGTTTGAGACCGTGTGCCGGGGTCCGCCGGTGACTCCCGCATGGAGGGGGCACCCGCGGACCACGCGGACAACGGAGACTAGCGCCAGACCTGGGCGTGGCGGATCTTCACCGGAAGGACGGGCTTACCGTCGACCGGCGGGGTGGGGCCGTCCGGCGTCGGCTGGATGCCGCCCGCGGCGACACGGTCGAGGGCGGCCAGACCCGCCGCGTCGACCGTGCCGAAGACCGTGTAGTTGGGCGGCAGGCCGGAGTCTCCGTAGACCAGGAAGAACTGGCTGCCGTTGGTGTCAGGCCCGGCGTTGGCCATGGCCAGCACCCCGCGGGCGTAGGTCTTGCGCGTGCCGGTGGTGTCACCGGGCCACGGCGGCAGGTCGGTGGGCAGCTCGTCCTTGTACTTGTAGCCCGGACCGCCCTCACCGGTGAAGCCGGGGTCGCCGCACTGCAGAACCTTGAGGCGGTCGTAGGCGGTCAGCCGGTGGCAGCCGGTGAAGTCGTAGAAGCCGTGCCTGGCCAGGTGCACGAAGCTCTGCACCGTGCAGGGCGCCTTGGCGGCGTTGAGGGTCAGGCCGATCCGGCCGTGGTTGGTGCTGAGGGTCGTGGTGACCGTCCTGGTGGGGGTGCGACGCGGGTCCGGCGGCAGCGGCACACGCCGTACGGCGGGGTCGTCCGGCGTCGGGGTGTAGTGGCACGGCCCGTTCGTCGGCCTCGGCGGCCTGCCCCCGGCCTGGTTCGCGGCCGAGTCAGTGGCCGAGTCAGTGGCCGAGGACGCGGCCGGGTCCGTGGCCGCGGAGGCGGGCAGGGAGCTGAGCGCGACCAGGGAGCCGGCCGTCGCGGCGGCCAGTGCGGCGCGGGCCGCGAATCGTAACAACGCGCTGTCGGACATGGTGCCCTCCTGGGGGGTGATCAACAGAACCCCTGAGGTCTAATCGATCTGACCGGCGCCGTCAAGGGTGCCGCCGCTCGCCGGCCGGGCGGTCACCAGGTCTCGTCCTCACGCAGGAACCGCCACAGCCGGTCGGTGGAGTTCTGGTCGCGGGCGAGGTGGAGGGTGTCCCAGCTGCCGGGCCCCTGGTAGGAGTCCAGGGTCAGCGCGAGTGTGGTGTTGAGCCGGGGACGGTAGGCGGCCCAGCCGGTGCGCTGGTCGGAGTCACCCTGCTCGGGGCGGCGCGACCAGTCCTGCAGGGGCGAGCCGTTGCACGTTCGCACGACCACCTTGTCGGCCTCCCTGGGAAGACCCGTCACCGGTTGCAGGCACTTGTTGGCCGCCTCGTTCTTTATCACGTAGTAGCCGTCGTCCTTGACGGTGTAGGTCCATTTGACCGTCCGGTATCTCCACCGGGGGTGACGCAGGGCGATCGCCTCGGCGCCGTCGGCGAGGCTGTCGCCGAGGACGGCGAGACGGCCGCCGTCCATCCGGTTGATGAGCTCCCGGTTGGTCTGCGGGGGGTCGGCGTGCGCGGCGGGCGCGCAGATCAGCACGGCCGCGACGAGCATGGCCGCCACGCACACGATCTGGCTGGCGCTGGGCATGGGGAATCACCTCCGTGATGCCACACAAAGTAGCCACTCGGCTACTTTTCGTGCGCTCTCCCGGGAGGGGCTTCTTCGTCCCGCCGGGTCACACAGTCCTCACGGGCGGCACCGTTTGACTCGTCATGGGCCGGCGTGGGTTGTCCTCCTGGTGGCCGGCACACGTGCTGACGCGTCACCTTTTGACCGGCCGGCCGGTTGCGGCGCGTGGACGCATCCGGCCACAGTGGGCGAGCCGGGCACGAGGCCGGATTCGCTCAGGACGTCGGCCGCCGTCGTGGTCGCACGAAGGCGGCCGGTACGGTCACGCGGACGATCCACCGGAAGGGTGGCCGTGACGGCGCGGCGGCCGGAGTACCGGAGCGATGGAGGATTCCGATGGGCGACGCGGGCTCCGAGCCGAGACTGATCCTGCTGTGCGGACCGCCCGGCTCTGGGAAGACGACGCCGGCCAAGCGGCTGGCGGGAGAGATTCCGGCGGTGCGGCTGTGCCCGGACGAATGGACGGCCGATCTCGGCGTCGACCTGTTCGACGCGGACGTGCGCGACCGGCTTGAGCGGCGGTTCTGGGAGCATGCCCAGGAGTTGCCGGCACTGGGGCAGAACGTGATCCTGGAGTTCGGCTTCTGGGGGCGTTCCGAACGCGACGAGAAGCGTTTGCGGGCGCGCGCTCGGTTTTCCTGTCGAGCTGCGCTATCTGGCCACACCGGTCGACGAATTGTGCCGTCGCCTGGAGGTCCGCAACAGACAGGGGCGCCTGGGACGGCTCCGGTCGGCCGTGAGCTGCTTGAGGAGTATCTGAGGCTCTTCCAGGCTCCCGGCGATGACGAGCTCGCCCTTTTCGACGAACCGCTGTCGTGAGGGGGCCGCCTCAGTCGTGGCCGGGGTCGGGGGCCCACAGCCGGTCGGCGTCTCCCGCGGCGAGCCGCCCCCGGTAGACGTCGATCTTGTGGCTGATGAGGTCGAGACTTTCCCGCACCTCGGCGAGCCTGGCGGTCACCTCGCCGCGGTGCGCCTCCAGGAGGGCGAGCCGTTCCCGTTCGTTGCCCGGCCCGGCCGCCACGAGCTCGGCGTAGTGCCGGATGGTCCTGATGGGCATGCCGGTGGCCCGCAGCTTGGTGCAGACGACGATCCAGTCGAGGTCGATCTTCCGGTATCTCCGCCACCCGCCCACGGTGCGGTCGACGGTGGTGACGACCAGCCCGGCACGCTCGTAGTAGCGCAGCGTGTGCACGCTGACCCCGGTACGGCGGGCGGCCTCGGCGATGCTCAGCCCCTCCTGGGCGTCGGGGAGGGCCGTCTGCGGATTGACTTCGAGCACACTCTAAATCTTAGCCTCGCGGTCGTGCTTCATCCGACACGATTCCGGACCACGGCCGACGAGCCCGGTCGCCGGCTCCTGGTACTCGCGATCTGCTGCGTCAGCGCGGCCGTCGTGGTCATGGACATCTCCATCGTCAACGTCGCGCTTCCCTCGATCCGCCGTGACCTGCACGCCTCGGTCTCAGGCCTGCAGTGGACGGTGGACGCCTACACCCTGGTGCTCGCCGCCTTCCTGGTGCCGGCGGGCTCAACCGCCGACCGGGTGGGCCGCAGACGCGTCTTCCAGATCGGCCTGGCGGCCTTCGGGATCGGCTCGCTGCTGTGCGGGCTGGCGCCGAGCGTCGGCTGGCTGGTCGCGGCACGGGTCGTCCAGGCCGTCGGCGGCACGATGCTCAACCCGGTGGCCATGGCGATCGTCGCCACCGCCTTCCCCGAGCCCGCGGACCGGGCCAGGGCCATCGGCGTGTTCGGCGCGACGACCGGCCTGGCGCTGGCACTCGGCCCGGTTCTCGGCGGCCTCCTGGTCGACGCTTTCGGCTGGCACGCCGTCTTCTGGGTCAACGTGCCGGTCGTGGCCGCCGCGATCGGGTGCGCCGCGCTGTTCGTCCCCGAGTCCCGTGCCCCTCGCCCGCGCCGCTTCGACCCGGCCGGTCAGGCCCTGGTGGTCGTGGTGCTGGGCTGCGTCGTCTACGCGGTGATCGAGTCCCGGCGGCTCGGCTGGACCTCACCGGTGATCCTGGGGCTGCTCGTGGTCGCCGCGCTCGGCGTGCTGGGCGTTCTGCGCCACGAGCCACGCCGTACCGATCCGCTGCTCGAACTGCGGCTCTTCCGGAGTGTGCCGTTCGGGTCGGCGATCCTGATGACCTTCTTCGCGCTGTGCGGGTTCGGCGCCTTCCTGTTCGTGACCACCCTGTACCTGCAGGAGGTGCGCGGCATGTCCGCGCCGGCGGCCGGGCTGTGCCTGCTGCCGGTCGGGGCGCTGACCGTGGTGCTCTCCCCCCTCACCGGAAGGCTGGTCGGCGCGCGCGGCCCCCGGCTGCCGCTGGTGGTCGCCGGGAGCGCCCTGGCCCTGGGCGCTCTGGCCTCGCTCCGGCTCGGCCCCGCGACCCCGTTGCCGGCCGTGCTCGTGACGTTCCTGCTGTTCGGCGTCTTCCTGGGGGCCGTCAACCCGCCGATCACCAACACGGCGGTCTCCGGGATGCCCCGTTCGATGGCCGGGGTGGCCGCCTCACTGGCCTCGGCGGGACGGCAGAGCGGCACCACGCTGGGCGTCGCGATCGCCGGAATGATCATGGGGCCGGCCCTCACCCGCGGCGGTACGGCGTTCACCGCGGCCGAGCGGGGGGTGTGGTGGCTGGTGGCAGGGCTCGGTGTCTGCGTCGTGGCCTTGGGGTTGCTCGCCACCGGGCGCCGGGCCCTGGAGAGCGCGGACCGGACGGCCGCGCTGTTCGATGACCTGGACGGCAGGCCGTGACGGTGTGCCGTCACGGCCTGCCGGCGAACCTGTCGACCAGGAGGTCGAGCCGCTGTGCCGACCCCTCCGCGGGCAGGCGGCCCGAGCGGGTGAGCGCGACCAGGCCGTGCATGGCCGCCCAGAAGACCTCGACGAACAGACCCGGGTCGGCGTCCCCCGCCACGTCGCGAAGCGTGTCGAGCAGCGCGCCGAACCCCTCGCGCAGCGGCGCGGGGGTCGCCGCGTCGGCGAAGGGCAGGCCGGTGTCGAGAAGGAACATCGCGTCGTACAGCGCGGGGTTGCGTTCGGCGAAGCCGACGTACGTCTCCGCGAGCGCGGACACCGCGGCCCGCCCCCCGGAGGAGTCCGCGACCGCGCGACGCATCGCCGCCGCCAGTTCGGCGAACCCCTCCAGGGCGACGGCCCCGACGATCTCACGCTTGCCGCGGAAGTGGCTGTAGAGCACGGGCTGGCTGTACTCGATGCGTTCGGCCAGGCGGCGTGTGGTGACCGCCTCCCACCCCTGCTCCTCGGCGAGCTCCCGAGCCGTCGTGACGATCAGTTGGTGGCGGTGCGCCCGCTCGCGCTCCTTGCGTTCCCGTACCGACATCCCCCGATTCTAGCATCGCTAGACATCCGAGCGTCGATCGAAACGATCTGTTCAGCGGATCGGAAGCGGGACGCCACGCTGGTCGGCCGGACGGGGACCGTGGATGCGCCGGTCGTCCTCGAAGATCGGCGTGTCGTTGATGCTGGCCTCCCTCCGGCTCATGAGCCCCTCCGGGGAGAACTCCCACAGCTCGTTTCCGTAGCTGCGCCACCACTGACCGGAGGAGTCCCGGCACTCGTACTGGAAGCGCACCGCGATCCGGTCACCGTGGAACCCCCACAGCTCCTTGCGGAGCGCGTAGTCAAGCTCCCGGTCCCACTTCTCCCGCAGGAACGCCACGATCTCCGCCCGGCCCGTGACGAAACGGTCGCGGTTACGCCACACGGAGTCCTCGGTGTAGGCCGACGCGACCCGTTCCGGATCACGGGTGTTCCAGGCGTCCTCGGCGGCCTGGACCTTCTCCAGCGCGGTTTCCAGGGTGAAGGGCGGCAGGGGCGGTCGTGTCGTCACGACGGTCTCCTCGGCGTTGTCCGGCAGTCCCTCCATTAGAGCCGTACGGCGGGCGGGAAGGCGTCAACGGGACCCCGGATCAGGACGGCGCCGGGGCCTTCCGCAGGAGACCGGCCCGGGCCCGGATCGCGGCGGCGGCCTCCGGCTCCGGCCCGCCCGTGAAGGTGACGTTGTCCTCGTAGAGAACCCCCGGCGGCGGCGCGTCGGCGCCGACCGGGTCGGCGTCCCACAGGTTGCCCCGGTAGACGACGTTGTCCAGCGGCGGCGACACGTGCAGGACAGCCGTGCTGTCGGCCCTGACGACCAGGTTCTCCTCGACCGTCACCCACGCCGCGCCGTAGTCGGTGTAGAGGCCGAAGTTGTACGGCGTGCGCGTGTCCTCGATGACGTTGCCCCGGATGACCGCCCCCGAGTCGTGGGAGCCGCCCTGCGGACCGGCGAGATAGACGCCTCCCCCGTCGGCCAGCACCTGCATCGTGCCGCTCGTGAGGTTGTTCAGGACGCGGGTGCCCGTGCCGGGCCCGGCGACGATGCCGCAGTGGGGCACGTCGGCGATGTGGTTGTGCGCGACCGTGCATCCGGTCGTGCCGTTCAGCGCGACGCCGGGCGAGCCGGAGAACTCCAGGCCGACGCGGTGGACCCGGTTGTCCTCGACGAGGACCGAACGACTGCCGCCGACCACGATCCCCCCGGCGGAGAGCGTGTCGAAGTCGCACCCGCGCACCGTGACGTCCTCCGACGCGGAGACACCGAGTCCGGTGGCGCCGAGCCGGGTGAAGCGGCACCCTTCGAACCGCACGCCGGAGGCGTTCTCGACCACCACGCAGGCCGGGATCGTGACGGGCTCCCGGGGCACCGTGACTGAGGAGCCAGCGTCGTCGATCGGGACCGTGTCGATCGGGCCGCCGACGTGGAAGCCGCTGCCGTGGTAGTGCAGGAAGCCCTCGGGCCCGCTCGGCCGCAGCCAGGTGGCCTCGGCGAACGTCACCCCGAGGAAGGTCACACCGCGCCCGCCGGTGACACGCACCAGTGTCTCCAGGACCGGCGCGACCACCCGGGTGCGTTCCGGGTGCTCACCGGGCAGGGGCAGGTAACGCAGGACGTGCCGCCCGGGGCGTGAGCGGTCCAGGACGAACGTGCCGGGCTCGGTGAGGAAGGAGGCGTCGTTCTCCACCCTGGTCGGCAGGCCGGGTCCCCGTGAGGTCTGGCCCTGCCAGGTGGAGTTGTACAGCTCCAGGGCGCGTCCGAACGCGGGCTGCGCCATGGTGATCACCGTGCCGTCGCCGCCGGTCGTGACCGAGGCGACACCGATGCGGGCCTCGGTCCACGGGTAGACGCCCCGGTGGACGAACTCCACGTCGCCCGGATTGCGCCAGGCCGACGGCGCCGTGCTGTCGGTGGTGTAGCCGGTCTCGGTCAGGGTGATCTCGCCGGGCAGGGCCTCGACACCCGCCCGTTCGGCCCGCCGGCCGTCCACGTAGAGCTGGCGGGTTTCCAGGTCGCCGACGTCGGCCAGCCACACGCCGTCCAGTTCCCGCCAGCCGGTGACGGTACGGCCGCCGCTGACGACGACCTCCTCCTGTTCGGCGGTGCCGTACCCGTGGGCCCGGTAGGTGACGTGGCCGTCACGGCCGTCACGGCCGGGGGCGGCGGTGAGTTCGAGCGGCTCGGTCAGCGCGTACGCGCCCGCCCTGAGCCGCACGACGACCTCGCCGGTCAGGGCGCGGGCCGCCAGCCCGGCACGGCCGAGGGTGGCGAACGGGCGTTCCCGCGTCCCCGGGGCGGTGTCGTCCCCGTCGGGGGCGACGAACAGTTCGATCATGGATGTGTCCCCTCGAAACATGTTTATGGTGTGCACATGGTGTATACCATAAACATGAGGGATGACAAGGTGAACGATCCTGAGCGCACGGTCGAACTGCTGTGGCGGCGGGACGGCGCGGAGGCGAGGCGGGGGCTGAGCCTGGGCCGGATCGTGCGCGCGGGCATCGAGCTGGCCGACGCCGAGGGGCTGGCCGGGCTGTCCATGCGCAAGGTCGCCGAGCGGCTCGGCTTCACCACCATGTCGCTCTACCGGCACGTGTCCGGCCGCGAGCAGCTCATCGACCTCATGCGCGACGCGGTGACGGGCGAGAGCCCGGGCACCGTGGATGCGGACGTGGACGCGGACGTGGACGCGACGGGGAGGGACGGCTGGCGGGCGCGGCTTGAGGCGTGCGCCAGGCAGGGGTGGGAGCTGCGCCGCCGTC
Source organism: Streptosporangium sp. NPDC020145 (assembly GCF_040631275.1). NCBI lineage: Bacteria > Bacillati > Actinomycetota > Actinomycetes > Streptosporangiales > Streptosporangiaceae > Streptosporangium > Streptosporangium sp. NPDC020145. Next base: position 130,043 of record NZ_JBEXZT010000022.1, read on the forward strand.
ATCCCTGGCTGTCGGAGATACGAGGCGGGCGCCACGTGCCCGGCCCCAACGTCATCGCGCATTACGAGCAGATGCTCGGCGTGGTCGCCGAGACCGGCCTGCCCCCCTCCGAGGTGATCGCGGTGGCCGGTCTCGTCGGCAGGTTCGTCGACTCGGAGGCGCTGCTGCTGGTCGAGGCGGCCGAGGCCGAACGGCACAGCGGCCTCAGTGAGGAGGAGTGGTGGGGAAGCCGTGACACGCTGTTCGAGCAGCTGAACGGCTACCCCGTGATCGCTCGCCTGTGGGAGGAGGGGGGCTACGACCGGCCGGAGGACCCCTTCGAGTTCGGCCTCGCCCGGCTGCTGGACGGCATCGAACTGCTGGTCAAAAAACGTTACGAAACAAGTGACGAAACAGGGGTGTGTGTCGTGTGCGGCACGCCGGTCGAACAACCCTCCTCGGGACGCCCCAGGGCGTACTGCTCCCCCTCCTGCCGCCAGCGGGCCTACCGCAGACGCAAGTCCGACGCCACGTGACGGCGAACCGTACTCACGTCACCTCCCTGAGCGAGAGACCCAGGCCCCGGGCGGACACCACGGCGGAGGTCTCGACGGCCGGGCCGGCGGGCGGGGGCCGCGTTCTACGCCACGACCACCAGATTCTGCGTCAGCAACCTGAATCCGGTCCCCGGCTAAGAGCCGAGCCGGTACGGACCGGCCGGAAGCGGGCCGGCGCCGATGGAAACCCGGCCGGGGAACGGGGCTGATCCCGTCTCCCGGCCGGGCGGTCGTGTCGCGGCTACGCCGCTACCTCAACGTGATCACGGCGAAATGGCCGGTGCCGTCGTCGAGCTTCAGCTGGAGCTGACGGCAGGTGTCGGACCAGCTCTTGTCGGTCTTCCAGACGTAGTTGTACTGGCCGCCTCCGTAGCTGATCTTCGAGTTGCCCGGGTTACGGGTCGGTTCGGCCGGGCCGATCGGTTTCCCGGTGTCACAGGCCACCTGCTGAGAAGCCGGGTAGCCGGGGGCGAAGACGTCGGGGCCGCGGTCACCGCCGAGACTGAACTTGATCGGTACGGCGCTGCCCGCCTTGCCCGACATCGTCTCCGGGAAGTAGGCCTGCCAGGGGTAGACGACCTGGTAGGTCACCTTCCGGCTCGCGGTGTTGCCCGCGTTGTCGACGGCCTTGACGGTGAAGTCGTGGAAGCCGACGGAGGAGGTGTCGAGCGGGCCGCCGTCGGGCACCGTGCCGGTGCAGCCGGCGATCCCGGACAGGTTGTCCTCGCACCGGTACGACGCGGTCGTGGCCGTCCCGAGCGTGTAGACCGCGCCGTCGGCGGGCCTGGTGAGGGAGATCGTCGGCTTGGTGAGGTCGACGGTCACCTTCACCGCGCGGTCACCGGAGATCGCCACTCCGCGCTCGGTGGCCGTCGCGCCCTCGGCGGTCACGGAGAAGTCGCACGTGATGTGCGGGAAGACAGCCTTGAGCCTGCCGTCGGCTCCGGTGGTGCCCAGGGCACGCGGGCCGTCGCCGCAGTCGGCGCGTACCTGCGCCCCGGCCAGCGGCTGACCGGCGTCCGAGAGCGCGGACACCGTCACCGCGTTCAGCGCGTTGTGCGCCACCGCGCCGCCCACGACGTCCAGGGTGGTCTGCAGCCTTTCGGGGCTGATGTTGTCCATCGTGTCCGTCGGCCTGTGGTACTGCGGCTCGGTGACGTACGTCCCGCCCGTGGGACCGCAGACGGCCGGCGGGGCCGGCGGCCGGTAGTCGAGCCAGATGAACAGCGAGGACGGGATGCCCACGTCGTAGAACGCCTGGTGGTCGCTCTGCCCGAGCCTGCAGTTGCGCAGCCCGTCGAACCCGACGCGGGCGGCCGACTCGTAGGCCTCCTGGACCACGTAGTTCGACTGACCGTTCGGGGTCAGCGCCCACAGCCGGGCCGGCTCGTACGGCGTGCCGACCATGTCCATCTGCCACTCGCCGACGAACCGCGCCTTCTCCGCCGCGGTCAGCGTGTTCACGTACGCGCGGGCACCGAGGAGACCGCCCTCCTCACCGCCGAAGCCGCCGATCCGCAGTTCCTTGTCCAGCGGGTACTGGCTGAGGACCCGGGCGACCTCCAGGGAGACGCCGTTGCCCGAGGCGTCGTCGTGGGCGCCGGGCGCGCCCAGCACCGAGTCGATGTGCGCGCCGACCATGACGATGGGCGCGGTGGTGCCGTCCGGGTCGCCGACCGCGGGCCGGATGCCGATGACGTTGGTGCCCATCGGGTTCGCGTACTCGTTCGTCGCGATCGTCAGCGTCAGCGGCCCCTTGGCCAGGAGTCCCCTGAGCCAGGCGCTGTGCGCGCTGCCGCCGCCGACCACCGGAATCCCCGGCTGGGGAGTGGCGAGGGTGAACGACGGTGGTGCGGAGTTGCCGGTCGGGTAGGCCAGGACGACCGCGAGCGCGCCGCGGCTCACCGCGTTGGCCACGGCGGTGTTGCGGACCGTGGCGTTGGTGCTGTAGTCCATCAGCACGATCTTGCCCTCGGTGTCGGCCGGGAACTCGGTGGCGGACTGGCCCGTCCCGGCGTCGACCACCTGGCCCTTCACGCCGGTGTCGCCGGTGAACTTCCCGCTGGCCGAGGCTGCCATCTGCCAGTTCGGCCCGCCGGGCAGGTCGGCGTCCGAGGACGTGACCTTCGCGACGCGTTTGGTCGAGACCGGGCCCCACTGCTGGAGGGTCACCTTGAAGCCGTAGGACTTCAGGATCCCGCCGATGTACTCCGCGCCCTCCCGCTCCTGCGGGGTGCCGTTCAGGCGTGGGCCGATGTCCACGGCGAGGTGCCGGATGTGGTTGACGGAGTTGGCCGAGTCGAACCGGCCGACGATCTCTTTGTCGTAGTCCGGCAGTGGCGCGTCCGCCGTCGCGGACGCCGCGGCCGTCAGGTTGGAGCCTGGCAGCGCCTGAAGCTGTACGCCACCGGCGGACGCCGGAACGGTCCCGAGGGACAACGCGGTCGCCAGGCCACCGATGACGGTCAGTCGCTCAAGTCGCCGAGGTCGTCTGAGTGAACTCCTCACGGAGAACCTCCTGGTCATGGCGGACGTGAAAGTCCGCATGGCGTCCCCACCCTCTGGACCCTCCGGGGTGCGGAGGGTGAGGACAAGGTTGGCGATTAGTACCAGGCGGGCAAACCAAGGGTCAAGGGTCGCCTCGCCCGCACCCCGGAGGAGACGCGCCTCGCGGACGGGACCGTTCCACGCGGCTGGGACGAGGACGACGCCCGGAGTACCGGCCGTCCTCGCGGAAACGGCGGATGAGTCTTCCTAGGGGTCCGGCGACGCGCCGGATCCGCCGGGAATCCCACGGTGCTCACGACTGACCGGGGTGACCGGGTGGGTGATGGGGGTATAAGCGCGATTGGCCCCCCGGCTTCGATCTCATCTCGACCGTGGGGGACCTGTGGCAGACGACGGCAACCGGAAACAGCAGCAGCTCGACCAGTATCGGGTGGACTCGGCGGACACCCGGTACACCACCGACCAGGGCGTCCGTGTCGACGACACCGACAACTCACTGTCGATCGGTGAGCGCGGCCCGACCATCCTGGAGGACTTCCACTTCCGGGAGAAGGTGATGCGCTTCGACCACGAGCGCATCCCGGAGCGGGTGGTGCACGCCCGCGGTTCGGGCGCGCACGGCGTCTTCCAGGTGTACGAGTCCCTGGCCGAGTACACCTGCGCCGACTTCCTGTGCGACCCTTCGCTGGTCACCCCGGTCTTCGTGCGCTTCTCCACCGTCGCGGGCTCGCGCGGATCGGCCGACACGGTGCGCGACGTGCGCGGGTTCGCCACCAAGTTCTTCACCAGGCAGGGCAACTACGACCTGGTCGGCAACAACTTCCCGGTGTTCTTCGTCCAGGACGCGATCAAGTTCTCCGACTTCGTGCACTCGGTCAAGCCCGAACCGCACAACGAGATCCCGCAGGCCCAGTCGGCGCACGACACCCTGTGGGACTTCGTGCAGCTGCAGCCGGAGACCATGCACACGATCATGTGGCTGATGTCGGACCGGGCGATCCCGCGCAGCTACCGGATGATGCAGGGCTTCGGTGTGCACACCTTCCGGCTGGTCAACGCCGAGGGGAGGGGCACCTTCTGCAAGTTCCACTGGCGGCCCAAGCTCGGCACCCACTCGCTGGTGTGGGACGAGGTGCTGCGCATCCAGGGCAACGACCCCGACTTCAACCGCCGTGACCTGTGGGACGCCATCGAGAACGGCGACTACCCCGAGTGGGAGCTGGGCCTCCAGCTCGTGCCGGAAGAGGACGAGCACAAGTTCGGCTTCGACCTCCTCGACGCCACGAAGATCATTCCGGAGGAGGAGGTGCCGTTGCGGGCGGTCGGCAAGCTGACCCTCAACCGCAACCCGGATAACTTCTTCGCCGAGACCGAGCAGGTCGCCTTCTGCACCGCCAACGTGGTGCCGGGCATCGACTTCACCAACGACCCGCTGCTGCAGGGCCGTAACTTCTCCTACCTCGACACCCAGCTGCTCCGCCTCGGCGGCCCGAACTTCCAGCAGATCCCGATCAACAGGGCGGTCGCGCCGGTGCACAACGACAACCGCGACGGCTTCCACCAGCACATGATCCACACCAGCCGGACGAGCTACTCCAAGAACTCCATCAGCGGGGGCTGCCCGGCGACCGGCGTGCTCAGCGGTGACATGACCGGGGTCTTCCGGCACTACACCGAACGGGTCGAGGGCGAGAAGATCCGCAAGCGCAGCCCCAGCTTCGGCGACCACTACAGCCAGGCCACGCTGTTCTGGAACAGCATGGCCCCCTGGGAGAAGGACCACATCGTCAAGGCGTTCCTGTTCGAACTCGGGCACGTCGAGCGCCGCTACATCAAGGAGCAGGTGGTCGAGCGGCTGACCAACGTCGACACCGGGCTGGCCGCGCACGTGGCCGCGGGGCTCGGCCTGCCCGCGCCGACGGCCAGGGGCGTCAACCACGGCAGGTCCTCCCCCGCGCTCAGCCAGGCCGACCAGCCCTCGTCCCTGGCCACCCGCAAGATCGCGGTCCTGGTGAGCGACCACACCGACGCCGAGGCGCTCTACCCCGTGATCCAGGAGCTGGAGAACGGGAAGGCGATCTGCGACGTGGTCGCCCCGCACGAGGGCATGGCCGGGCCGCTGTCGGTCGACAAGCAGGTCAGCGCGGCCTCGTCGGTACTGTATGACGCGGTGCTGTGCACCGGCGGTGAGGGGCAGGCGGACGACGGCTACGCCGTACAGTTCGTCCGCGAGGCCTTCAAGCACGGCAAGGCCATCGGTGTGCTGCCGGACGGTGAGGCCCTGTTGCGGGCCGCCGCGCTGCCCGGCCGCCAGGGGGTCGTCGAGGCCTCAGCGGGAGACGACTTCGTCCAGCGGTTCGTCGACGCCGTCGTCCGGCACCGGCACTACGACCGCGACGTGGCGTCCTTCCCCGCCTGAGCGCTCCGGCCTTCGGGCCGGAGGCCGCCAGGACATCCGAGCCGTTCGCCGGCGCGGGAACACGGCGGACCTCTCGGCGTCGATGACGACGCCGAGAGGTCCCCCGATCCGTGCCGTACGGAGCTTCTGTCGGTCCTGCATGCCAAAGTGGCCCATGACGACTTTCGCCCAGCTTCGCAAGACCGCGCTCTCCCTCCCCGGGACCGCCGAGCAGGGTGACCGCCCCGGCGTGATCGCGTTCACCGTGCACGGCAGCCTGTTCGCCTCGACGGGAGACAACGACCACGTGCACCTTCACCTCCCCGCAACGGAGGCGGAGAAGGTTCTCGCGGCGTACCCGACCGCGGAGCCGCTGCCCCACGACGGGACGTCGGCCGGCGTACGTGTCCCGCTCGTGGACATCGACGGTCAGCAGCTCAACCACTGGGTGCGCCGCGCCTGGTTCTCCCACGCGCCGCGACAGCTCGCGCGGCAGGCCGCCGCCGGAGAGACGGCGGTCGCCGGTGAGACCGGGGACCTGCCCAAGGCCATCGGAGGGCCCGCCACCCGGGCGCTCGCCGGCGTCGGCATCACCACTCTCGCCCAGGTCGCCGAACTGACCGAGGCCGAACTGATGGCGATGCACGGAGTCGGGCCGAAGGCGGTTCGCGTTCTCGGCGAGGCGCTCAGGGCGGCCGGGCACGAACGCGGGAACTGACCTCACCGGGACACGTCGAGAGGTCCCCGGCCGGAATCCGTCCGCCCAGGACCGGCGGAGCGATTCCGGCCGACGGGCAAAAATCCGCAGACCTCGCTTTGGCCTTATTTCTGCCCCTCCGGCGGTATCGCCTCCGTGACGACACCGGAGCCACCGGCCATCCATGGCCAATCCGCGTCCCGGGAGACCTTCGGAGGGTACGGCATGCCTTACGTGACCACGCGCGACGGCACAGAGATCTTCTTCTACGACTGGGGCAGCGGGCCGCCGGTCGTCTTCATCCACGGCTGGCCGCTGAACGCGGACGCCTGGCAGGACCAGCTGAAACTGGTCAAGGACCACGGCTTCCGGGCCATCGCGCACGACCGCCGGGGGCACGGCCGCTCAAGTCACCCCCACGACGGCTACGACTTCGACACCTTCGCCGACGATCTCAACGACCTCATCACCAAGCTCGACCTGCGTGACGTCACGCTGGTCGCGCACTCCATGGGAGGCGGGGAGCTGGCCCGCTACATCGGCCGGCACGGCACCGACCGCATCAGTAAGGCCGTGCTGCTGTCGGCGGTCCCGCCGCTGATGCTCAAGACGGACGACAACCCCGAGGGCACCCCCCAGGAGGTGTTCGACAAGATCAAGGCCGGTATCCTCGCCGAGCGCTCGCAGTTCTGGAAGGACTCCGCGGAGGGCTTCTTCGGCGCCAACCGGCCCGGTAACAAGGTGACGCAGGGCAACAAGGACGCCTTCTGGCTGATGGCCATGGCCGAGAACATCGAGGCCGGGGTGGTCTGCGTGGACGCCTTCTCCGCCACCGACTTCACCCAGGACCTGAAGAGGTTCGACATTCCCACCCTGATCATCCACGGTGACGACGACCAGGTCGTGCCGATCGCGGCCTCGGCGGACAAGTCCTCGAAGCTCATCCCGAACTCGACCTACAAGGTGTACAAGGGCGGCTCACACGGCATCGCGCTGGTGCCCGGCGACAAGGAGAAGTTCAACGCCGACCTGCTGGAATTCCTGAACTCATGACCCGCGGGTGGTGCCCGTCCGCACGACGGGCACCACCCTCACGGCGGGCCGGCTCAGCGGTCGGTCCACAGGTGCCAGAACACGTCGCCTTCGGAGCAGGTGTAGTGCCCCCAGTGCCCCCGGTCGATCCCGCCCTGGCCCGCGGTCACGCACCTGGCGTGGCTCGTGAACCAGTCACGGTAGACGTCGTCGCCGAGCGCCTGCACGGCGGTGCCCTCGGTCGCGACGGTGGCGTGTGCCGGGCCCGCGGTCAGCAGGCAGGCGGAGCTCAGCACGGCGGCGGCCAGCGCCACCGGACGGAACCTGGTCGTCATGTCGTCTCCTTCGCTTGTCTTCGCACGCCGTACGGCGGTGCCCGTTCCGGCGGACCGGGGCGGCGCGACCCGGGATCCCGCGTCCAGTGCCGTGGGGTCGCGCGCCCCGGTCACTCGTAGCGTGGTGGAGGCCGCCGACACGCCGGTCACCCGCCGGTCACGCGCACCGCTCCGTCGTGGGCCCGTACGTGACGCGTTGCGAGCTGAGGGTAATGATGTGATTACAATTCGCTGTGAAAGGGTTGGGTTTCGAGTTCAGGATTCTGGGGCCGGTCGAGGTCCTGCACCACGGCAACCGCCTGACCATCCGAGCGGCCAAGCTGCGCACCCTGCTCGCGGCGCTGCTCCTGGACGCCAATCGCGTGGTCACCGTCGAGACGCTGATCGAACGCGTATGGGGGGACGACGCCCCCAACGGCGCCCGCAACACGCTGCAGAACTACGTGCTGCGGCTGCGTCGTCTGCTGAACGGGGCGGGGTGGGAGTGCCCGCTGACGACGCACCCGAGGGGGTATGCGATCGAGCTGCCCGCCGACACGCTGGACCTGCACCGTTTCGACGCACTGGTGCGCCGCGCACGGGCGGCGGCCGCCGTCGAGGAGACGGAGCAGGCCGCCACGCTGCTTCGGGAGGCGTTGCGCCTGTGGCGCGGAGAGGCGCTCGCGGACATCGGATCAGAGGTCATACGCCGTGACGTCGTCCCCGTGCTCGACGAACGCAGGCTCGACGCCCTTGAGCTTCGCATCGAGGCGGACCTGGCGCTGGGACGGCACGAGGACGTGCTGGCCGAGCTGCACGGGCTGACCACCGCGCACCCGCTCAGGGAGCGACTGTGGAGACAGCGGATGCTCGCGCTGTACCGGTCGGGACGCCGGGGCGAGAGCCTACGCTGCTATCACAACGCCAGGGACGCGCTGGTCGAGCAACTCGGCGTCGATCCCGGCGACGAGCTGCGTGAACTGCACCGGCGGTTGCTCACCGCCAGCCCCGCGCTGGCCTACGTCAGCCCACCGCGGGTGCGCGGCAACCTGCCCGCCGAGGTGACGACGTTCATCGGCCGGGCACGTCAGCTCGCCGACATCGGGCGCCTGGTGAGAGGAAACCGGCTGGTCACCCTGACCGGCGCGGGCGGGGTGGGCAAGACCCGGCTGGCCCTGCGGGCGGCGGCCGAGCTGTCCGGGGACTTCCCCGACGGGGTGTGGCTGGCCGACCTGACCGCGTTGCCGGAAGGACGGCCACTTGAGCACCTCGTGGTCCAGGCGCTGAGAATCCGCGACCAGTCCGCGCGTCCGCCCGCCGACGTCCTGGCCGACTTCCTGCGTGACAGGCGGCTGCTGCTGGTGCTGGACAACTGTGAGCACGTGGCCGCGGCGGTCGGCGCTCTGGCCGACACCCTGCTCAGGGCCGCCCCGGGCCTGCGGATGCTGACGACCAGCAGGCACCGGCTCGGCCTGCGCCACGAGCACGTGCTGGTCGTGCCCCCGCTCACCCTGCCGCCCGTGGCCGCCGCCGCGTCCCGGGAGCGTCCGCTGACCGGCTACGACGCGGTGGCGTTGCTGGTGGCGCGGGCCGCGGCGGCGGCACCGGACTTCCGTGTCACCCACGACAACCACGATCTCGTCGTCCAGCTGTGCAGGCGCCTGGACGGCATCCCGCTGGCCATCGAACTGGCCGCCGTACGGCTGGGCACGCTGTCCATCGCGGAGATCCTGGAGCGCCTCGATGACTGCTTCCGTCCGCTGGGCGGCGACATCCGGGCCATGCCCCGCTACCACCGGACGTTGTGGGACGTCATCGACTGGAGCCACGAGCTGTGCACCGAGCCGGAACGCCTGCTCTGGGCGCGCCTTTCGGTCTTCTCCAGCGGTTTCGACCTGGAGGCGGCCGAAGCCGTGTGCTCCGGCTCGGGCATCGCCCGCCGGGACGTCGTGGATCTGCTGGCGAGCCTGTGCCACAAGTCGGTCCTGCTGGCGCGGACCCAGGGTCTCCGTACGCGTTACCGCCTTCTGGAGACCATCCGTCAGTACGGCGGGCGGAGACTGGCCGACATGGGCGCGGAAGCCCGGCTGCGGCGGCTCCACCGCGACCACTACCAGAGACTGGTCGCCACCGCCGCGGCCGAGTGGTGCGGCGTCCGCGAGGTCGAGTGGCTGTCCCGGCTGCGGAGGGAGCTGCCCAACCTGCGGACGGCGCTGGACTTCTGCGTCACCGAGCCGGGGCAGGCGGACAACGGCCTGGAGATCGCCGTCAACCTCACCCGTGTCCGGTCCTGGTTCTTCACCAGCACCATCGGTGAGGGCCGCCACTGGCTGGAGCGCACCTGCGCGTTGTCCGCGCCCGGCCCCCGGCGCACCGACGCGCTGGCGATGCTGAGCTGGGTGGCCCTCCTGCAGGGCGACCACCGGCTCGCCGAGAGGTATCTCGCCGAACACCGCGCTCCGGCCTCGCCCGTCGCCACCTATCTGGAGGGCGCCCATGCGATGCTCACCCATTCCGACGCCGGGGCGATCCCCGTGCTGGCACGGGCCAGGGACATGTTCCGGCGGGCGGGTGCCCGGGGAGACGCCCACATGGCCACCATGCTCTGGGCGATGGCCTGCGCCTTCCTCGGCGTCCCGGACGTCGCGCGCGCCGCGGGAGACGCCTACCTGGAGGAGGCCGAGGCGAACGGCGCGGCCTGGGCCCAATCATGGGCACTGTGGACGCTCGGGCTGACCAGGCTGCGGCTCGGCGACACCGTCGCGGCCATCGAGCTGCTGCGCGACTCCCTGGTCCGCCAGCGCGACATCGACGACCGCTGGGGTCCCGTCTGGGGAGCGGAGGCGCTGGCCTGGGCCGTCGCCGCCGCCGGGCAGTACCACCGGGCCGCCGAGCTCCTCGGCGCCGCCCGTCATCTGCGCCAGGCCGTGGGCGTCGGCCTCATCACCCTGCGCCCCTTCCACGAGATGCACATCGAGGCCGTACGGCTGGTGCGCGGCAACCTCGACGCCCGCTCCTACGCCGCGGCCCTCGAACGGGGGGCCAGGACCGAGGACGCCTCCCCGTGGCCGTCCTGCCTGGTCGAGGCCCTGGAGAGGCATGGGGTGGTTCACACCTCCTCGGAGAGCGGGGCGACCCGGTGACGGTCGTCCCGTCTCGGGCCCGGAGGCCCCGCGGGGTCTTGAGACGGTGGCCGTCGAGACTTCCGGCCTCCCTTGCCTCCTGCTTCCTGGGCGGCGACCGGCCTGCTCGACTCCCTAATATTCCCTATTCTTCCCTCAAAGAGGGGTGTTAAGGTAATTTTAGGGAATCGCGATTCCCCTCTTCGTTCGGATGCGCGAGCACCCGGCGGGGCGGGGACGGCACATCGACGAAGGAGAGGGTCACATGAAGGTCATCGTCGCGGGCGGCGGCGGGCGGACTCCGAGGCGCGCCGGCGCGGTGGTCGGGCCATGACCGCCATCTACCGGACCGAGGACGGGGGCCGGCGCATCCGCGAGCGGTACGTCCAGACCCTGCGTACCTGGCCCGTTCCTTACGAGCACCGGAGGGTCCCGACCCGCGAGGGAGAGACCTTCGTCGTGGTCTCCGGCCCCGAGGACGCGCCGCCGCTGGTGCTGTTGCACGGCTCGGGCACCAACGCGGCGATGTGGGTCGCGGAGGTGGCCTCCTGGGCCGGACACTTCCGCGTCCACGCCGTCGACATGATCGGTGAGCCCGGCCTGAGCGCCCCCTCCCGCCCTCCGCTTGACTCCGAGGCGTACGCCCTCTGGCTGGACGACGTCCTGCGGGAACTCGGGGTGTCGAGGGCGTCCGTGGTCGGTGCCTCGCTCGGTGGCTGGCTGGCGCTGGACTACGCCACCCGCCGCCCGGACCGGGTGGAGTGCCTGGCTCTGCTGTGCCCCGCCGGAATCGGCAGGCAGAAGTGGGGCTGGCTGCCGAAGGCCGTACTGCTGAACCGGTTCGGTCTGTGGGGACAGCGCAAAACGCTTGAGACGGTCGCGGGGCTCGACATGAAGGGTTCCGAGGAGTTCCTTGAGGGGATGGCCCTCACCTTCCGGCAGTTCCTCCCCCGTAAGCGGTTGCCGGTCTTCTCCGACGACACGCTGCGGAAGCTGACCATGCCCGTGCTGGCCGTCGTCGGTGACCGTGACGCCATGCTCGACTCGCAGGACACCGTCCGGCGCCTGAACGAGACCGTCCCGCACGCGACGGTTCGCCTGCTGCCGGGAGTCGGGCACTCCGTCGTCGGCCAGAGCGAGGTCGTCCTCGCCCATCTGCGGCGGACGTCCGCCGCACAGTGAGCTCCTCACGGTGAGATCGAGGCGACGGGCGTGTCGGTCCTTCTGTACGGCCGTGCCGCTCGGGAGCGTTTACGGCACCCGAGGACCACGAACACGACGGAGCGCACCGATGTCCCTGCCCGCGCACATGTACGCCGCCCACGTCACGGGCCCCGGTCCCGCCGAGGCCATCCGCTACGGCCGGATACCGGTACCGGGCATCGGCCCCACCGACGTCCTGGTGCGGGTGCGCATGGTCGCCGCCGACCCGGTGGACGTCTTCGTGCGCTCGGGCGCCTACCCCACGCCCATGCCGTCGCCGTTCGTGATCGGCCGGGACCTGGTCGGCGAGGTGGCCGCCGTGGGACCCGGCGCGACCGGCTTCTCCCCGGGGCTGCCGGTGTGGTGCAACAGCCTGGGGCACGACGGCAGGCAGGGCTCCTTCGCCGAGTACGCCGTGGTCCCCGCCGACCGGCTGTACCCGGTTCCGCCGGGCGTCGACGAGGCCGATCTGGTCGCGGCCGCCCACCCGGCGGCGACCGCGTGGCTGGCCCTGTTCCGGCACGGGCGGCTGCGGGCCGGGGAGAACGTCCACGTCGGCGGCGGGGCGGGCAACGTCGGGTCCGCCGCGGTCGCCCTGGCCGTGGCGGCGGGGGCGCGCGTGGTCGCCACCGCGCGTCCGGAGGACTTCGCCTCCGTCCGCGCGCTGGGCGCCGCCGAGGTCCTCGACTACCGCGACCCCGACCTGACCGACGGCCTGCGTACGGCCGCGCCCGGCGGCTACCGCGTGTGGGTGGACACCTCGGGGCGCGGGGACCTGGCCGCCGGGGTCGGTCTTCTCGCCCACGGCGGGCGGCTGGTGGTGATGGCCGGGCTGCACGCCACCCCGGCGCTGCCGCTCGGCTCCCTCTACACCCGGGACGCCTCCGTCGTGGGGTTCGCGATCAGCAACGCCTCCGTCGCCGATCTCGCCGACGCGGCCGACGGCGTCGCCTTCCTGCTGCGCGAGACCCGGTGGCGTCCCCGCGTCGCCGGGCGGCTCCCGCTGTCGCAGGCCGCCCAGGCACACCGCAGGCTGGAGACGGGAGACGTCAACGGCAGGCTCGTGCTCTCCCCGTAGAGGCGGTGGTCACCGGGCCGCGGGTTCCGGCGAGGAGCGGTAGTAAGCGGCGATGGAGTGGAAGGCGGCCTTGGGCTCCCACGGTCTCTCCGGGTCCTCGTGGACCTTGACGACGCCGTAGCTGGCCAGGTCCAGGTCGTCGCGGGGGTCGCCGCCGGGGCGGTACGGGTGGTCGTAGAGCGCGAAGGTGAACACGAAGGCGCTGTCGACGCCTCCGGCGTCGAAGACCTCAAGCAGTTCACGCACGTACGCGGCCTGTCCGGCCTCGTCACGTTCGTACTCGCCGTTCAACCGGACGGGCGCGCGGGTGGCCGGGTCGTACTCGACGACCTCCAGGCCGAGGGCTCCCCTGTCCCCCGCCCCCCGGTAGCTCGCCGCGCCGAACTCGGTGATCGCGACCGGCTTGCCCTGCGCGACGAGTCCGTGGACACCGGCGGCGAACCGGTCGGCGATCTCAGCCGACCGGTAGAGGTCCACGGACATGATGTCGAAGGGCTCCCAGTCGACGCGTTCGAGCGGCACGGAGGCGTAGGTCACCTTTCCGCCGAAGCGTTCGCGGACGAGCGTCACCGCTTCGGCGAGGAAGTCGTTGACCCGTGCGCCGACCGTGCCGATCTGTTCACGCACCTGGTCCGGCCTGCTCAGCAGCCCGACTCGCTCGTCGATGCTGTCACCGGGCAGGAATCCCTTGTTCATCAGGCAGAGTTCGGCGCCGGTGACGAACACGACCTCGGCTCCCCTCAGCCGGAGCCGCTCCGCGCGTTCGGCGCAGTCGGCGAACAGCGACAACATCTCGTCGACGGTCAGTTCGAGCGGGTACGGGGAGAACCAGACTTCGAGGCCGAGGTCGGCGGCGCACTCCGCGGCGAGTTCGATCCGTTCGGGGTCGCCGCCCATGACGCGGACCGCGGTGCAGTTCAGGTCGTCGCGGATGGCGCGCATGTCACGCCTGACGTTCTCCGCGGCGAACCGCCGGTGACCGATCGTTCCGTTGACGACGAAGCCGGTGTCATAGCTGATGCCCTTGGCGCGCACGTGCTGTGCCTTTCTCTGGAGGGAGTTTTAAGGTACTCCAAGTACCCTATTTGTGCGAGGGGGGGACGGCAACAAGGATGGGAGGGCACGGCCGGTATCGACTACGGGAAGAGCCATGACAGAGGACGCGGCAGGCAGTCCGGCGGGACGTACCAGGAGGCGTGGGGCCGCCCTGGAGGAGGCGATCCTGAGCGCCGCGGCCGACGAACTGGCCGAGGCCGGATACGCCGGGCTGACCATGGACAGGGTCGCCGCGCGAGCCGGGACCAACAAGAACGCCATCTACCGTCGCTGGCCGAACCGCCTCGCGCTCGGCGTCGCCGCCTACCGGCGGCTGACCACGACGATCTCCCCCGACGACACCGGCGACCTGCGGGGCGACGTCCTGGCACTGCTCCGCCAGGCCAACCGCTACTGGAGCTCCCCGCAGGGCGCGATCCTGCGCGAGCTGTTCGCCGCGGCCGGAGGGGCCTCGGAACTCCTGGAACAGTTGCAGGACCGGTCCGGTGACGACGCCGCGGCCCCGTGGCTGACCGTCCTGGAACGCGCGCTCGCGCGCGGCGAGGTGGCCCCCGAGGCGCTCACTCCACGGGTCGCCACCGTGGCCATGGTCCTGCTGCGCAACGAGTTCGTCGTGCGCGGGGTCCCCACCGCTCCCGACGACGTCCTCGTCGAGATCGTCGACGAGGTCTACCTCCCCCTGGTACGGCGGCGCGCCCCGGCCCGGAACTGACCTCGCGCACGCCCGGGTGTCAGCCGGCCTTGGGCGGGTCCTGCGGCTGCGCGTGCTGCAGCTGGACACAGCATTCGCCGGAGCGCGGAGCGAGAACCGCCTGAACGGCTCCGGCCTGCAGTCCTTGCAGATATCCGGTGAGGAAGGCGTGGTTCATGCCGCAGACGAGGTCGGGGGCCTGGGCGGCGAGGGGGTGGAAGGGGCAGTTGCGCAGCCGCAGCCGGTCGGGGGCCTCGCGGGCGGGCTCGAAGCCGTGCTGGTTGAGCATCTGCTCGCACAGGGTCAGGCCGCGTTCGGCGCCGAGCCTGCCAGGCCGCAGGCGCGCGCGGTCCTGGCCGCCGAGTTCGTCGCCGTGCTGCCTGGCGGTGCGTATGGCGGCGTTCGCGGCGGTCTCGTTCTCGCCTTCGGCCAGGACGGCCCGGAGGAGGAGAGCGGCCAGCAGTTCGTGGCGGCGGTCGGGAATGCTGACCTGGATGGGGCTGTCGGTCGGCTCGTAGAGCTTGGGCTGCCGTCCGACCTTGCGCAGGCCGGTCGGCGACGCATGCCGGGTGCGGAGCAGTCCGGCGTCGACCAGCTTGTCCAGGTGGAACGCGGCGAGCTTGCGGGAGATGCCGACGTCGGCGGCGGTCTCCTCGCGTGTGACGGGCCGGCGGGCACGGCGGATGAAGGCGAAGATCTGCCGCCGGGTGCCTTCGCCGAGCACGCTGAGGGAGTCGAGCGCGGCGTCCGCCGGAGAGGCCGGCTGGCTCATGTCAGAGGTCACACCTTCACGATAACGCCAGCATGCGCTGTCGGACGATGGGTGGAGGCCTTTCTCATCGGCATCGCTTGACCGCCACCCCTAATAAGACCAAAATCCATTGGTGAAAAGGAGGTGGTCATGACAACCCGGCCACACCAGGCCAAGCAGCCGGTCAGCGCCGCGCTCGCCGGCCCGTACGGACACCCGTTCCACCCCATGCTGGTCACGATCCCGATCGGTGCCTGGGCGGCCGGCCTGGCCTTCGACATCGCCTCACGGTTCGTGGCGGATCCGCGCTTCCTGTCCCAGGGAGCGATGTGGCTGATCGCGATCGGGGTGGTCGGCGCCCTGGGCGCGGCCATGGCCGGATTCCTGGACCTGTTCGCCATCCCCACGGGCACCC
Organism: Streptosporangium sp. NPDC020145; assembly: GCF_040631275.1. NCBI lineage: Bacteria > Bacillati > Actinomycetota > Actinomycetes > Streptosporangiales > Streptosporangiaceae > Streptosporangium > Streptosporangium sp. NPDC020145. Next base: position 145,844 of record NZ_JBEXZT010000022.1, read on the forward strand.
GCGCGTTCCGGCTGGCGCTGATCCACATGACGCTGAACCTGCTGGCAACCGTCGCCTACCTCGGCAATTTCCTGTGGCGGTACTCCGAGGCCGTCACCGGCGGCGTCCCCGCCGGGCCGCTGGCCCTCAACGCCGCCTCCTTCCTGACCTTGGCGGTGGCGGGATGGCTGGGCGGCAGGCTCTCCTACCGCTACGGCGTCCGGGTGGCCGACGAGGCGACACAGGCCGAGGGGTTCGCACCCGCGGGCCGTACCCACTGACAGCATCGGTCGCCGCACGGTCCCCGGGGCGGCCACCATGAGCAATCTGGAGTTTTCATGAACATCGCCGCACTGGTCACCTGGGTGGTCACCGCGCTCGGCGGCTTCCACATGCTCGGCACCTGGCTCTCACGCGGCGGTGCCCGCGGCGGTAGCCACCTGCCGGTCCCGGTGATCTTCGGCCATTTCGCGCTGGCCGCCGTCGGCCTGGTCGTCTGGGTCGTCTACCTCATCGCCGACCTGAACGCGCTGGCCTGGATCGCCTTCGTCCTGCTGGTACCCGTCGCCCTGCTCGGGTTCGTCATGCTGGCCCGGTGGATCCCGGTGTACCGGGCCCGTGCCACCACCGTCCCGTCGGCGGGTGAGCGCACCGCCCCCGCCGAGCGGCACTTCCCGGTCGTCGTGGTCGCCGCGCACGGGTTGTTCGCCGTCGTGACCGTGCTTCTCGTCCTGCTCTCCGCCCTGGGCGTCGGCGGCGGCTGACGGAGGCCTCGCCCTCCTCGGCGCCCCGCGCGCCGAGGCCCGCTCGCGTCGCCGGTTCCCCGCCCTGACCGCCCTGCCCGGATGGCCGGCACGCCCGCAGCTGGAAGGATCACCATCGTGGAAATCTGGATCAACCCCGCGTGCAGCAAATGCGCCTCCGCTCTTTCACTGCTCGACGAGGCGGGCGCCGCCTACACCGTGCGGCGCTACCTGGAGGAGCCGCCCACCGCCCAGGAGATCGAAGACGTGCTGCGACGTCTCGGCATGCAGCCCTGGGACATCGCCCGTCTCGCCGAACCCGCGGCGGCCGAACTGGGCCTCACCACGTGGCCACGCGACGAGAGCCACCGCCCCCGGTGGATCGCGGCGCTGGCCGCTCACCCGATCCTGATCCAGCGGCCCATCATCACCGCGGACGACGGAACGGCGGTGGTCGGCCGCACACCCGAATCCGTACGGTCCCTCCTGCCGTGACGGCCGGGCCCGCACCACGGCGTTCAGGGGTGGGGCCTTCGCCGACGTCGGCGAAGGCCCCACCCCTGTAGCCCCCGGGAACCCGGGGGGGGCCCCCTGCGGGAGCGCCCAAACCGGGCCCGGCTCCACCGGGGGCGCCCCGGGGCC